>NZ_JYKO02000001.1:0-300000 GCF_000949385.2 Pseudomonas sp. LFM046
AAACTTGTCACATACCTGATTCGGGGTCGCGTCCTGCGACGAGGCCCCTACCGAATTGCTTGACGACTATAGAGCGTTGGAACCACCTGATCCCATCCCGAACTCAGCAGTGAAACGACGCATCGCCGATGGTAGTGTGGAGCTTCTCCATGTGAGAGTAGGTCATCGTCAAGCTTCTATCCCAAACCCCCGATACGCCCCGGCGTGTCGGGGGTTTGTCTTTGCGCGCGGGAAATGCTGGTTCGCGAAATGCCACCAAAAGCCCGTAGGCCAAGGCCTTGAGCGGGTTTAGGATGGCTGGGACTGCGGTACAACAATAACGGAGAAGCTATGTCCCCCTCCCGCAAGCTCCTGGTGCTCTATACCGGCGGCACCATCGGCATGCAGATGACCGATGCCGGCCTCGCTCCAGCCTCCGGCTTCGAAGCCAGGCTGTGCGCTGAGCAGGCAGCCCACCCGCAGCGCCCAGCGCCGCCCTGGGTGTTCCGCGAAATGCTGCCGCTGCTGGACAGCGCCAACATGACCCAGGCCAATTGGCTGGCCATGCGCGATGCCATAGTCGACGGTGTGGAGAAGGACGGCTGCGATGCCGTGCTGCTGCTGCATGGCACCGACACCCTGGCCTATAGCGCCGCCGCGCTCTCCTTCCTGCTTCTGGGTCTGCCGGTGCCGGTGGTGCTCACTGGCTCCATGCAGCCCGCAGGCGTCGAAGGCGGCGATGCCTGGCCCAATCTCTTCGGCGCCCTGGCGCTGCTCGCCGCAGGCGTCGCCCCTGGCGTGCACCTCTACTTCAACGGCAAGTTGCTCAATGGCGTGTGCGTCACGAAGCGGAGGAGCGATACGTTCGATGCCTTCGCCGAGGCCGGTCGGCCGCGCCATGGCCAGCGCGTGCAAGGCGTACCCGCAGAGCTCGACTACCGCAGGCCTCGCCAGCCGGTGCGCCTCGCCGTGCAACCCCTGTTCCCCGGGCTCTCCGCCGCGCAGTTGCGTGCTGTGCTCGACAGCGGCGTCCAGGGCGTGCTGCTGGAGTGCTACGGTAGCGGCACCGGCCCTTCGGACAACGCCGACTTTCTCGCCGCCCTCAAGGAGGCCCGCGCTCGCGGCGTAGTGCTGGCCGCCATCAGCCAGTGCCCGGAAGGCGCGGTGAAGTTCGGCGTCTATGCCGCTGCCAGCCACCTGGCCCGTACAGGCTTGGTGTCGTGCGCCGGCATGACCCGCGAAGCAGCGCTGGCCAAACTCTTCAGCCTTCTCGGCGTGGGCCTGCCCCAGGCTGAAGTGGAGCGCTGGCTGACGCTGGATCTCTGCGGCGAGATGGCCCTCTGAGCCGAGCATGATGACAAGGCCCCGGCAGCGAGCCGGGGTTGTCGCGGCACACTCACAACGCCTGGCGCGAACCCTCGGCCAGTGCGCGCAAGCAACGCACGCCCAGCAGCCCCTCTCTCCCCTCCGCCCACTTTAGCGGGCCGTCCACGTCTCCCCGCCCTCACTCATTCCGCTACCCAGAACGAGCTACCCGGTTCGCGCTAGCGCGCCCGGACTACCGCGAACCGGCGATTGTTGCCCTCCACCCCCGCGACTAGAACTGACACAGCGGCCGCACAAGGTCCGGCGCTCGCAGCCAGGCGGCATCCGCCGCAGCTACAGGAGGTTTTCCATGAGCCAACAGTTTGATGAGGACGTGATGGACGAACTCACCGCGGACGTCCCGGCCGCCGCCGACGAATTGGACGAAGGCCTGGATATGGAGGGATTCGAAGACGGCGAGGCCTACGACGAGGCAATGGGCGATGCGATGGAAGACGAAGCCGATTTTGCCGACGAAGCCATCGACGAAGCCTTTGCCCTGGACGAGTACGACGCCGGCGACGGGTTCGACGAAGGCGCCGACGAATACGACGAAACCGAGTTGCTCGACGCCTTCGAGGACGTGATGGCCGATGCCCTGGATGCCGGTGATGCCGATGAATTCTTCGGCCGCCTGCTGGGTGGAGTCAGCCGGCTGGCCGGTCTGGTCGGGCGTGGCGCCCGCGGTGCAGGCCAGCTAGCGCACAATGTGCGTGGTGGGGCCCGCCAGGTGGGCGGCATCGCCCGTACGGTCGGCCGTGCTGCCGGTCAGGTCGGCCGGGTGGCCGGGCGGGTCGGCCATGTCGCCAACCGCGTTGGGGGGATCGCCGGACGTGTCGGCAACGTTGCCGGGCGTGCCAGCAGCATCGCCAACCAGGTGGGCGGGATCGCCGGCAGTGTCGGACGGATCACTGGCCGCGCCGCGCAGTCGGCCGATCCTCTCGGCAGCCTGCTGCAGCAACTGGTGCCGATCCTGCAGCAATACCAGGCGCAGGGGCTCGATGAACTGGATGCGTTCGAGGACATGGCCGACTGGCTGGCCGAAGAGGACTTCGACGGCGCCTTGCCGGTGCTCGGCGGCCTTGCCGCACGCGTGTTGGTACGGCCAGTGCTGCAGCGCGCGGCCGGTGCCGGAATCGCCCAGCCGCTGCGTCGGCAATTGGTACGCAGCGCTACCCAGGCGGCGCGGACCCTGGCCCAACGTCGCGGTCCACAGGCGGTGCGGGCATTGCCGCGCCTGGCACAGGGCGTCGCGCGCACGGCGCAGCGCCGCCAGACACCGGCACGAGCCCTGCCCCGTGCGATCCGCCGCACCGCCAGCCAGGTTGCGGCGCGGCCGCAACTGATTCGCCGCCTCGCGCAAATAGGGATCACCGGTGGGCCCGCAGTGGGCGGCGCTACCGCTCCTGTGCAACGGATAAGGCTGAACGGGCCGGTCGAGCTCGTCATACATCGTCGATGAACGCAATCCACGGCACGTTCGCGTGCTGAAACAGCAGCGCAAGCGAAGGAGAACGCCATGAGCGACTTTGATACCGATGTGATGGAGGACCTGATGGATGCCGTGGAAGGTCCGGCGCGGCAGGCCTACGACGCATTCGATGAATACGACGAGGGCGATGAGTTCGACGAATACGACGAAGGCGATGAGTTTCTCGGCGGGATCGCCGGCCGGGGGCAGGCGGCCGACGATTTCGACGAGTTCGCCGACAGTTACGCCGAGGCGGGCTTCGACTCGCTGGAAGATGCCGTGGCCGATGCCCTGGAGGCCGGCGACGGAGATGAGTTCTTCAGGCGGCTGGGCAATATCGCGCGTACTGTCGGTCGCGGCATCGGCCGGGTTGCGCGCGTCGTCGCGCCCATCGCCAGTGCGATTCCGCTGCCCCAGGCGCAACTGGTCGGGCGCATCGCCGGCATGGCCGGACGCCTGCTGGCCGATGGCGCCGACGAGTTTGAGGCGATCGACGAACTGGTGGACAGCTATGACGACGACGCCATCGATGCCGCCGCGCCGATAGTCGCCGGGCTCGCGGTACGCCGCGCGGTGCCCAACGTCGCGCGCCTGCCGCAACAGCAGCGCCGGCAACTGGTACGCAGCGCGACCCAGGCCACGCGCACCCTCGTGCGCCGCCAGGGCGCCCCGGCCGCACGCGCGGTGCCGCGCATCGTCACCACGGCGCAACGGGCCGTGCGCGCTCGGCGCGTGCCGGCGCGGGCGATGCCGCAGGTGGTCCGTCGCGTAACCCAACAGGTGCTCCGGCGCCCGGCACAGGTTCGCCAGTTGGCCCGGCCGCTGACCCGCGCCACCACGCGAGTGACTCCGCGCGCTGCGGGCGGTGTTTGTCCGCATTGCGCGCATCGGCACCTGCGGATTCGTGGCCCGGTGACCATCCATATCGGGCGTTGAACGCGGCATGGCAAGGAGGCGACGGTCATGGACATACGGAAATTCCTGCGCACCAAGGTCCTGGGTCTGTCGGCGCGCCTGTCACGGCTGGCGCGCATCGACAATGCCTTCGTCGGCCTGCGCGCGCAGGATCTGCCCTATGCACCGTCGCCTGCCCATATCCAGGTCGCGAACCAGCGTCTGGCCGGTATCGAGGCGAACATCAAGCGACGCTACCGGCACCTGGCCAATACCTGGGAACAGGCACCGGCCAATCGCGTGCTGATCGACATCGCGCTGGTGGAGCGTGAGCTGGACCGGGCACGCCGCGCCTTTGGCATGTTCTTCGAAGTGTTCGCCCAGCGCGGTACCAGCTTCGGTCCGGCGTTGTCGGCCCATGACGCCATCGCAGCCGACTGCTACGACGCGATTCGCCTGCATGCGCCCCGCATTTTCGACGGCCCGCTGCTCAAACCCGTTTGCTACATGGAGCACGGCTATTCACCGGCGACCATGCGCCGTGGCGTGCAGCTCTCGCGCCTCCTGGGCGAGGCCAACCCGTTCCCGCTGATCCGTATCCCGTGGGATCGCGACCAGCCCTGGCAGGCCGTGTTCCTGCACGAGGTCGCGCATAACCTGCAGGCAGACCTGGGCATCTGGCAGGAGAATCGCCAGGCGGTAATCCGCCGGTTGCTCGGGCAACTGCGCGACCCGGCCATCACCTCGGTCTACGCCCGCTGGCACAAGGAAATCTTCGCCGACCTGGCGGCGATCCTGCTCGGCGGGCCGGCCGCGGCCTGGGGCATGGCGGAGTTTCTCGCCCATCCGGCGCCGCGGGTCCTGACCTACAGGCCCGGGGCCCACCCCACCGGCTACCTGCGCATCCTGATCCTGGCGGAGATGTTGCGTCGGCTGGGCTTCCAACGCGACGCCAGCCAGCTGACACAGCTGTGGAACACCTTCTACGACCCGAAGCGCTTCCACCGGCTGCCGCCCCGCCTGCTCGGCAGCGCCGAGCGCACCATCCCGCTGGTGGTCGACGAAATCGCCTTCCAGACGCGGCGCAACCTGGCCCAGCGCGCCCTGGTGGACATCCTGCCATTCGGCCCTGCCGACCAGGCGCGCATCACCGAAGGCGCGCGCCTGTTGACGCAGGGCCGGGCATCGCAACTGACGCTGCCGCCGCGCCATGTCGTCAGTGCGGCGGCCTATGCGCTGGCGTCGGGCCGCATTGCCCCACGCGTCCTCGCCGACCAGGTCACCGCGTACCTGAATGGCGAACCCGTTCCGCGAACCGAGAAGTCACGTCCACGCGTGGCGGCGCGACGTGAGCCCGTGTCTGTCGCCTAACGCTGCAATGGAGATGAGGTAGACCATGGTCACTTATTCGAGCACCACCGCTTCCCCTGCCGGCAGCGGCAGCAACGCCGGGACACTGGAAAACCAGCAACGCACCCTGGCACTGGACAACCTGATCCGCCGCGAGCTGAAGGTGGGCGATCCGAGCGACCCGCGGCAGATCGCCACGGCGTTGCTCGACCGCTACAAGGCCGACCCGCGCGCCCATTCGATCGCCACCGAGGCCAAGGGACTGCCCACCCAGGCCAACGGTTACACGCCCGCCATTGCGGTGCCGGTCACCACCTCCACCGATGCCGAATGGCAGCAGGCGCTCGACGACATCGAACTCGACCTGCGCGAGCTGACCAGCAACGTCCTGGTCAAGGACATCGTGCCGGAGCTTCGGGGCTGGGCGCAGGCCATCCGCTCGGCGCTGAAGGAGGGTCACCAGGCCGCCCGCTTCGCCCTCGATGCCCGCCAGCGTGACAAGGTCTTCGGCATCCGCAGGCAATTGAACGACTATGCGCGGCTGGCTCGGCTCATCGGCGTGCTGACGCCGTCCATTGCGCAGAACTACCGCAAGTTCGCCCAGAGCCTGGATGAAGCAGCGGCCGTGCTGCTGGTGATGATGGGCGAAGTGCTCGCCCAGATCGGCTTCGGCGGTGGCCGCTTCCTGCTGCAGGCGCCTTATTCCGAGCTGCAGGGACGTCGCGACGCGGTGATCTACGCGCTGCGTAACCTGATCGGCTCGGCCCAGGAAGCGTATCGGCAGAGCGAGTGGCCGCGTGGCGTGGATGCCTACCGGCGCCTGTTCAAGGCCCTGGAGGATCGTGGCCATGGCGACCTGCGCGCCCTGCTGGTGGAAAACGAACTGGCGCGGGTGATGGACGAACTGCTGCAACGTGCATCGCAAGGCGAAAGCGAAGGGCTGCGCGCCCTGGGCTCGACCGCGCAGATCGACCTGGCGCGCTTCCGCCACCTGGTCGCGGTCAGCCGCAGCTTGGTGTCGCCTGAGTCGCCCTCGCTGACGGCCTTCCTCGAAGCCCTGCTGCTGTTCGCCGAAGCCTTCGACTCGGCAGGCGGCTTCCGCCTGCTGCGCATCGCCCGGCCACCGATCCTGCTCTACGGCCTGTATGGTGCCCATGGCGACAACCAGCGTGCCGAAAGCCGCCTGCTGGAGCTTATCCATCAGCGCGCGCTGCTCGCCCATCGTCTGGATTGCCTGGCCAATTGCGCCTGCGAGGGCGACGGGGTGAGTCGCCAGATCGTGCTCGACAAGGTGCTGTACGACATCGACCGCGCCATCGACCTGTACGCGCTCGGCCGTCCGGAGGCCGACTTCGGCCTGCATGAGCAACGGGCTTCCGCGTACAGCTACATCATCGACGCGGCATTGCTGGAGTGCGGCGTGTATGGCGGCGGCTCGCTCAAGCCGCGCGCGGAGCTGTTCATTTCGAGCAACGAGAAAGGGCAGTCCTTTATCGAAGTGCAGTGCGGCAAGCGCGCGGACCTCAATACGACGGTCACGCCGATAGAGGCCGGGTTGGAGCGCCTGAGGGGCCTGCTGCGTCCAACCTTCTACAGCGACGACAGCTGGTCCACCGATGCCAGCGTGCTGGCCGAGGCGGGGCCACAGTCCGCACGTCTCCAGGAGCTGCGCGTTGCCGGCCACCTGGAGTCGAGATGGAGTGAAATGGTGGCGACGATGGCGCCCGGCTGCATCAGCCACCTGCGCATCTTCAATGGCGATGGCGTGCTGGTGCGTCTGATCAGGCGCGGCATCGTGCTCAGCAACAACGACTGGATGATGCACGTGAAAAAACATGGAAAGTCGGCAGTACGGCTGCACGTCGGCAATAGCCTGAATACCCGGTCCGCCGAACTGGGCAAGGTCATCGAGGCGCTGGATTCCGCCGTCGAAGGCGCCGCCGATTACGACGTGCTGGACATCGGCATGCCGCCGACCCTGGAAACCACGGCGGAGATGTTTGTCAGGGGTATCGAGCGCAGCGGGCTCAAGCGCGACGAGGTGGCCGAAGGCCCGAACATCGTCATACAGACGGAGGATCTCTCGCCCGAACCAGGCTCCTATCTGTCGGGCACCGCCACGGACCCGGAAGCCGCCGTCGCCCTCGTCCAGCAGCTTGGCATGGCGCTGATGGAGGGTGCGCGGTACGAGCAGTTCCTGGCCAGCGCGCAGGCGCTGGAAGCGCAGCAAGACGTCCTGCTCGCCAGCGTGCCAAACATCAACGAGGCGGAAGCGCAGCGCATCGTCGGCGAACTCGTCGGCTATGCCAGGAGCCTGCAGGGCAAGGACGCGGACGCGTACATCAAGCGCAACCGCAACAAGCTGCAGGGCCAGGTCTACCGCCTGTTCGAACTGGCCAGCGGCGACTCCAGGCTGGCCGAACAGGAGCCCGCTGATGCCTAGGCGGCGATGAACGCAAGAGCAGCACCAACCAAGTCCAGGTGAACCTGCCGGGAGAGCGGCCATGAGTTTTCAAACGACGGAAGTCATTCAGCGCCTGTGGGAAACCTTTCTGCGCGACCAACTGGCCAATTTGGCCCCCGAACAGCGACAGCAGTTCGAGGTGCAGTTCGAACAGCGCTTCGAACAACTGCTCAAGGGGGCCGCCAATGGCAACGGGCGCGACGGCTTTCTCGACCTGATCGGGTTCGGCAGCGAGGGCCCGGTCGATTTCGAGGACATCAGCTACCCCTACGTGCAGCCGGATTTCGACGATTCGGTGGTGCCGAGCCAGCTGCATGCTGCCGCCGAGCTGTACTTCATCTACCAGCACGAGCGCATGAAAGTGTTCCAGGTGGTGGACGTGCTGCAACGGCTGTTCCGCCTCGGCAAGATGCGCATCCAGCGCGGGCCGGGCGCGCGCGGGCTGTACCTGCTGGAGAAATGGAAGCCGCTGCGCTACTCGGCGCGGGACCGCATGGTCGCCTACCGGCGTGCGTTCAACTACGGCAACGCGCAGGCGCCGGCCGGGGCCATCGTCAACAAGAACTTCCATCGCCAGATGGTCGGCTTCATGGTCGCGGTCTCGCATTACTTCCGCGACCTGCTCATCGGCGAAGTGATTCGCGGCGGCCAATTGATCGACCAGCGCCCCTTCGGCTCAGTGGCGACCATCCAGCGCCTGGGCATCGACCTGCGCTACGCGCTGGATCGCTCCACCTACGGCAACATCTTCTCGCTGTCGATGGAGGTCGGGCATTACCTGCGCACCGTATTGCAGTTGCTCGACTCGCCCGACATCAAGAAGTCCTTCGACGCCAATACCAAGTGGGATGTCATCGAGATCGTCTCCAACCGCTACCTGGGTGGCATCGCCGAACCCTCGCAGCGCGCCAAGATGGCCGAGTCGGGACGGCGGCTGCTGCAGTTCATCGCTGACAACGACTTCAAGACGGCGATCGATCCGATCCTCTTCCAGTCGACCATACGGCCGCTGGGCCCGCACGCCGAAGCCTGGATCGCGGCGTACCGGATGACGCCGGATGGCCGCAGTTTCGCCGGCGTCACGCCTGCCCTCAAGGACGCCGTTGGCCAGCGGCCGCAGACATTGCGGGTCGTCGCCTGACGACCCGCAATGACAGGGAAGTTGTTGCGGCACCGGTAGTTCGGACGGCCGACAGCGGCAGGGAGTAAGCACCATGCTACAGCCCGATCTTTCCGTCACCCTGAGCCAGCGCCGCCGCAGCTGCGTCCTGGACCCCGCGCTGGCGCTGGCCACACCGTTCGGCCCGCAACTGGTCGAGCGGTTGGCGCCGTGGCTGGAGCTGTGGATGGCGCGTGCCTTCTGGCACATCCTCGACAGCAGCGAGTTTTTCCTGAGCCGCCCCGAGCAACTGTTCGCGGACCTGCATGCGGACTCGGCACAGCAGGTGAATGCCACCCAGTCGCTGCGCCTGTGGGAGCAGCGGCGCACGCAGACCGATTGCGCCAACCTGCCGTTCCACTGGATCGGCGACTGCACCAGCGAGTCGAGCCTGCCGAGCGCGTGGCAGAACGGCGCCGGCAGTGCCCTTATCCAGCGCTTTGAAACCCTGCACATCAGCCTGGTCGAGCGGGAATGGCAACGCGACGGCGGCGGGCGCTCTGAGCTGCGGCTGGCGCGTCTCGACGCACTCGCGCTGGCAGCGGCGCTGGGGCAGGCATTCGTGCTGACGACCCGAACGGAACATGGCCCGCAACTCTGCGGCGATATCGCCGCGCTGAAACTGGCCGACGGTGTCGAGGCGCTGTCGCGCGGCACATCCGGCGCCGCCCTGGCCAGCACCGAGCGTGAGTGGTTGTGCCAGTTGCTGGCGCAGGCCGGTGCGGCGCCGTTGGTCCTGGCCGGGCTGCCGCTGGCGGTGGTGCATGTGCTGGCGCCGGCTGCCAGCCTGCTCGCGGTCCAGCCGGTAGAAGAGCCGCTGCCGGCGATTGCCGAGCCGGACCCGGAGCTGGACGCACTGCTGGAGAGCGAACTGTCGACGGCGCATGAGGCCGCGCTCGACCCCTGGGGTGATGCGCGGATTTTCTGGTACCCGCTTTAAGTCTCTCCCCGTGCGGGAGAAGGGAGCCAATGGATATGTCAGAGACCTTGCAGGAGTACCGGGAACCCAGGACCCTCGACCGTGCCGCCGATTCCGGGCGCCGGCCGCGGCTGAACGAACGCGCGCTGGTCATGGTCAGCGTGGCGGGCCAGATCGCCCACCCGGTCGGCCGCGCAAACCCCTACCGCATCGGCTACGACGGCGTGCCGCGGGTGCTGCCGGCCACCGGCGGCATCGTCCTCAATCACCGGATCGGCGACCCGTGCATCGGCCTCGCTGGCGATCACATCGAGCCTGGCGTGGCGCTGCACAACAACGGCCGCGAAGTGGTCGGCCCGCGCGATGGCCCGAACACCGCGCTGATGACCTATGCCTGCGTCGGCAACCACGCACGGGTGATCAGCGGCCCCTGCGCGGGGCAGGCGGGCGTCGTCACCGGCAAGCACGGTGGCATCAACCACGTCCTGGTGGACTTCCCGACCAAGGTGCTCAGCCGCCTGCAGATCGGCGATCGCATCCAGATCGTCAGCCACGGCCTCGGCGCGCGGCTGCTCGACTATCCCGATATCGAGCTGCTCAATTGCGCGCCACGGCTGCTCTGGCGCTGGGGCATCCAGGAGCGCGACGGCCGGCTGCTGGTGCCGGTCAGCCACCGGGTGCCCTCGGTGCTGATGGGCTCTGGCCTGGGCAAGAACAGCACCTGGCGCGGCGACTACGACATCCAGCTCGCCGATCGTGGCCTGCGTGAGCGCTATCGGCTCGGCAGCCTGCGCTTCGGCGACCTGGTGGCCATCGTCGATGCCGACAACCGGCGCGGCCCGTTGTACCGGCCGGGGCGGGTCACCATTGGCGTCATCGTGCATGGCGACAGCACCGTCAGCGGCCACGGACCCGGTGTGACGCCCCTGCTGACCGGGCCCAGCGCCCGCCTTGTGCCGCACCTGAGCCCCAGGGCCAACCTCGCCGCGGTGCTGGATATTCGCGAGCCGGCGCCCTTGCGTGACTACCGGACCCTGATCGAGGCCAGCACGACCCGAGGGCGGACGAGATGACCGCAAGATGAAATTTCTTCAGCGGCCGGCACGGCGGTAGGGGGTCAACTATGCTTGCACTCCCTGTTTTGGAACTGTCCGCGCTGGTCGGATGGCACGGCGAGCCGCCGGGGTGGGAGTGTGGGCGCTCAAAACCCGCCCGACATCCCCGTGGTACGGAACGCATGCGCTCGCCGGGGAAGGCTGCGGGTAGTGGTGTCGGCGCAACTGAGGCCAGGGAATGTCAATATGGAAGACAAACGGGAATGGCGCGCGGCCGATCTGACCGCGCTCGCCGAGAGGTTGAACCTACCCCACCAACCGACGCGGTCGGGCATGGAACCGGCGATTCTCGCCACAGGCGTCGACTCGTCGGACAGGCTGCTGATGCTGCTCACTGCACGCGAACTGCAGATCGCCACGCTGGTATGCCTCGGCCGACTCAACAAGCAGATCGCGGCTCAACTGAAAATCAGCGAACACACCGTCAACACCCACCTGCGCCGCGTCTACTCCAAGCTGGGCGTGAACAACCGGGCGGCGATGGTCTTTCGGTGTGCGCCCTATCTTGAGCATGACTGCCAACTGGGGCTGCAACGTACGTCCGACCGCGCCGGCTGAGTGCAGGCTTCACGACCCTTTCGTCGCCAACGGTCGCGGAGCCTGGCAGGGGCAGGGCAGTGTGTGACAGGAGGGTGACGCTGCAACCGCGCGGGGAGGGCTCAGCCGTCCGCTTCCCGCCGCATCGCCGTGCGCGCGGCCAGCAGCAGGTCGCAGGCGTCCGTCAGCAGCAGTTCCGCCGCCTGGGCGAAATGCACCAGGTCGCGCTCGTCGGCGTAGCCCGGTTCTATCGACGCCAGGCTTTGCAACAGGCCCCTGGCCGCGTTCAGACGCAGGTCGGCGCATTCTTGCAGGTCGAGAGAGGAACAGCTGCCGTCGAGCAACAGGACAGGCGTCCTCCTGGCATTGCCGGTGAGGGGAATCAGTTCGGCGGAGGGGGTTGGGAAATCCGTGTGCATATGAAGCTCCAACTTGAAGTGAGAGCTGCCACGCTTCGCGGCCAAGCGAAGTAGGGTGGCAACTGTACGCGGGTTGGCCGACCGGAAAGTTGGCATCCGGCACACCCGAAGGTGTCCCACGTACAGCTGCCATGACACGACATCGCATACGCGGAAGCGCTGCGATGGGGATGGGCGGCTGTACGCCAACTTGAACGACCGGCCAAGGTCGGCCACGGGATTGACCGTGGCGGGCCGGACTATAGGCGGGGAAAGAGGGATAAGGCAACGGCCGCTGCCGTGCCGTTCCGCTGACATTGACACAGTCGGCGGGAAGTCAGCCCTGAAACTGCGTCTTTGGTTAAGATGCCTGGCTCATGCCGCCAGACCGGGGGCGTATCAAATCCCCCTGGCTGGTCAGCCTTTCGAGACGAAGCATCTGCAGTGAACCACGCGGTCCACAACAAACTGGTTTCCTTCATCTGGTCCCTTGCCGATGATTGTCTGCGTGTGGTGGAGCCTGGCGACATAAAGGAATGGGGGATCGCCTGATGACGGTGGAGCGTGACCTTGGCTATCTGCAATCCCTGCTCAGGGAGTTGTGCGCGCTGCCACAGGAAACCGAGTGGGTGGAGTTCAAGCAGGACAACGACGATGCGCCAATGATCGGCGAATATATCTCGGCGCTGGCCAATGCCGCTGCCCTGCTCGGTAAGCAATATGGCTATCTGGTTTGGGGCGTTGAGGATGTCAGCCATAGCGTGATCGGCACGACCTTCAAGCCCTCTACCACTCGCTACAGGCAGCAGGAGCTGGAAAGCTGGCTGTTGCAGAAGACCGCGCCGAAGATCCATTTCCGCTTTTTCGAATTTGCCGCCGCCGACGGCCAGCCGGTGGTGATACTAGAAGTCCAGGCGGCTAGCCATACCCGGTGCAGTTCGATGGCATCGAATATATCCGCGTCGGTTCCTACAAGAAGAAGCTGCGCGACTTTCCGGAAAAGGAACGGGCGCTCT
This sequence comes from Pseudomonas sp. LFM046, assembly GCF_000949385.2. Lineage (NCBI taxonomy): Bacteria > Pseudomonadati > Pseudomonadota > Gammaproteobacteria > Pseudomonadales > Pseudomonadaceae > Pseudomonas > Pseudomonas sp. LFM046. Next base: position 12,668 of record NZ_JYKO02000001.1, read on the forward strand.
GGCGGGTGTTCGACCGTGTGCCCTTCGAGCAGCAACTGGCCGCGCAAAATCTTGGCGTCGACCAGGTGCTCAAGCTGCTCGACTACCCGGCCTACTTCGACCTGACCCACCAGCCGCTACCGGAAGGGCGCGAGGCAATTCTCGCCGCGCTGGCGGCCGACCGGATGATCCAGCGTAGCGATAGCGGTCAATGGCATATCAGCAACCTGGGCGCCATTCTCTTCGCCAAGCGCCTACAAGATTTCCCGGCCTTGGGGCGCAAGGCCGTGCGCCTTATTCACTACAAGGGCAACGGCAAGCTTGAAACCCTGCGCGAACTCACGGGTAACAAGGGCTACGCCCTGGGCTTCGAAGGGTTGATCGACACCCTGAAGACGCTGCTCCCGTCCAACGAGGAAATCGGCAAGGCCTTTCGCCAGGACGTGCCCATGTATCCGGAGCTGGCCCTGCGTGAGCTGGTGGCCAATGCCATCATCCACCAGGACTTCAATCTGAGTGGCACCGGGCCGATGATCGAACTGTTCGAGCGGCGCATGGAAATTACCAACCCGGGCGTGCCGCTTGTGGACCCGCAGCGCTTTCTCGACAGCCCACCACGCAGCCGCAACGAGGTGCTGGCCTCGTTCATGCGCCGCATCGGCATTTGCGAAGAACGTGGCAGCGGTATAGACAAGGTCATTGCCCAGACGGAGCTGTACCAGCTCCCCGCGCCCATCTTCGAACAGACGGACGAGCACACTCGCGTGGTGCTGTTCGCGCACAAAGACTACAGAGATATGGAGCAGGAGGATCGTATTCGCGCCTGTTACCAGCATTGCTGCCTGAAGTACGTGAACCGTGAGCCAATGAATAACACTTCGCTGCGTGAGCGCTTCCAGATCGACGAGGGCAATAGCGCCATGGTTAGCCGGATCATCAAACAGACCATTGAGGCGGGTTTGATTCGCTTGTATGACCCCAAGGCCAATCGCAAGGCCTATCGCTATGTGCCGAGCTGGGCTTGAACTCATTTGACGGTCATTTGATTGGACGGGCCGCCGCCAGCGCGCAGGCATGGGGAACCGCGCGATTTCAGCCGCTTCCACTCGCGTCGCTCATTTGCCGGCCATTTGACTGCGGCGGCCAATGCCGCCGGGAAAATACCCTTACGCGTCGTAGATTCAAGGCGTTGGAAAAGGCGCTCATTTGACTGAACAGATATCTATAGACGAATTGGCCGAGCTGCCAGAGCCGCCGCAGCGCAGTACTTCGATAATGTCGATGCGAGGCAGTTGGCTGTGCTGATCGAAACCGCCGTAGAACGATTCGATGCAGATGTGCTGAAGCCAGGATCTGGAGCTGTACTGCTTGGCGGCCAGCGACGCGGTACTCAAGTCGACATTTGAGCAGAGTTTGCTGGGATTGCTGGAATAAGGATTGCCGCCCCACTGGCCGGCAGGCGCAGGAAAAACAAAGGCCCCAGGACTGCTCCTGGGGCCTTTTCTGTAGATGGCGCATCCGGCGGGATTCGAACCCACGACCCCTGCCTTCGGAGGGCAGTACTCTATCCAGCTGAGCTACGGATGCGTATGGGGCCGCAATCATACCCATCTCGCGGGCGTGCGTCCACGCGAGATGCCTTGTTCGCGATGTTGAACGATGGTGCCGCTTCTGGTCATCTTTGATCAGGATTTCGACAAACTGCACTGACTTTTTGTTGATTTTATCGAACGGGCTATTGCCCTCGAGTTTCCCGCACCCTAGGATTCCGTTTGAGATTTCAAACGCCCCATTGCCCCTCCATGAACCGGGCCGTTCCAATCGACTCCGTCATGGCGGATCCCGCATTGGCCGTAGAACAACAACCTGCCCCGGCGCCCCGTACTGCGCTGGCGTGAAGGAGACAGAGATGCAACTGAATGACGCCAAGCTGTTCCGCCAGCAAGCCTATATCGATGGCACCTGGCTGGACGCCGACAGCGGCCAGACCATCAAGGTCAACAACCCGGCCACTGGCGAAATCATCGGCACCGTGCCGAAGATGGGCACCGCCGAGACCCGCCGCGCCATCGAGGCTGCCGAGCGTGCTCTGCCGGCCTGGCGTGCGCTGACCGCCAAGGAACGCGCCAACAAGATGCGTCGCTGGTTCGAGCTGATGATGGAGAACCAGGACGACCTGGGCCGCCTGATGACCATCGAGCAGGGCAAGCCGCTGGCCGAAGCCAAGGGCGAGATCGCCTACGCTGCCTCCTTCATCGAGTGGTTCGCCGAAGAAGCCAAGCGCGTCTACGGTGACGTGATCCCCGGCCACCAGCCGGACAAGCGCCTGATCGTGATCAAGCAGCCGATCGGCGTGACCGCCGCCATCACCCCGTGGAACTTCCCCTCCGCGATGATCACCCGCAAGGCCGGCCCTGCTCTGGCCGCCGGTTGCACCATGGTGATCAAACCTGCCTCGCAGACCCCGTTTTCCGCCCTGGCCCTGGTTGAACTGGCCGAGCGCGCCGGCATCCCGAAAGGCGTGCTGAGCGTGGTCACCGGCAGCGCCGGCGAAGTGGGTGGCGAGCTGACCAGCAACCCCATCGTGCGCAAGCTGTCCTTCACCGGTTCCACCGAGATCGGCCGCCAGCTGATGGCCGAGTGCGCCAAGGACATCAAGAAGGTGTCCCTGGAACTGGGCGGCAACGCTCCGTTCATCGTGTTCGATGACGCCGATTTGGACGCCGCCGTGGAAGGCGCGCTGATCTCCAAGTACCGCAACAACGGCCAGACCTGCGTCTGCGCCAACCGCCTGTACGTGCAGGACGGCATCTACGACGCCTTCGCCGAGAAGCTGAAGGCCGCCGTGGCCAAGCTGAACATCGGCAACGGCCTGGAAGCTGGCGTCACCACTGGCCCGCTGATCGACGAGAAGGCCGTGGCCAAGGTCCAGGAGCACATCGCCGACGCCGTTTCCAAGGGCGCCAAGCTGCTCGCCGGCGGCAAGCCGCACAGCCTGGGCGGCACCTTCTTCGAGCCGACCATCCTGGTCGACGTACCGAAGAACGCTGCTGTCGCGAAGGAAGAAACCTTCGGCCCGCTGGCGCCGCTGTTCCGCTTCAAGGACGAGGCCGATGTGATCGCCATGGCGAACGACACCGAGTTCGGCCTGGCTTCCTATTTCTACGCCCGTGACCTGGGCCGCGTGTTCCGCGTGGCCGAGGCCCTGGAGTACGGCATGGTGGGTATCAACACCGGCCTGATCTCCAACGAAGTGGCGCCCTTCGGCGGCGTGAAGGCCTCGGGCCTGGGTCGCGAAGGCTCCAAATACGGCATCGAGGATTACCTGGAGATCAAGTATCTCTGCCTCGGCGGTATCTGATCCAAAGACGGGGCAAGGCGCGAAAGAGCGCGCGGCGCCCCAGCTCCACCTTTAAAGCAAACGGGCCTCCGGCAAGCCTTCGCAGTCGATCATCGTATGCTGCGACGGCCCCTACCGGGGGCATTCATCCTTGAGACTGCGCCGCCCGATGAGCGGCCGTGAGGAACTTATGAGCAAAAACGAATCCCTGCTGAAACGCCGTGCCGCTGCTGTTGCCCGCGGTGTCAGCCAGATCCACCCGATCGTCGCCGAGCGCGCCGAGAACGCCACTGTCTGGGACGTCGACGGCCGCGAGTACATCGACTTCGCCGGCGGTATCGCTGTACTGAACACCGGCCACCTGCACCCGAAAGTGGTCGAGGCCGTTCAGGAGCAGCTGACCAAGCTGTCCCACACCTGCTTCCAGGTGCTGGCGTACGAGCCCTACATCGAGCTCTGCGAAGAGATCGCCAAGCGTGTTCCGGGTGACTTCGCCAAGAAGACCCTGCTGGTGACCTCCGGCTCCGAAGCCGTCGAGAACGCCGTGAAGATCGCCCGTGCCGCCACCGGCCGCGCTGGCGTGATCGCCTTCACCGGCGCCTACCACGGCCGCACCATGATGACTCTGTCCCTGACCGGCAAGGTGGTTCCGTACTCCGCCGGCATGGGCCTGATGCCGGGCGGCGTGTTCCGTGCCCTGGCTCCGTGCGAACTGCACGGCATCAGCGAAGACGACTCCATCGCCAGCATCGAGCGCATCTTCAAGAACGATGCCCAGCCCCAGGACATCGCCGCGATCATCATCGAGCCGGTTCAGGGCGAGGGTGGCTTCTACGTCAACTCCAAGCCGTTCATGCAGCGCCTGCGCGCCCTGTGCGACCAGCACGGCATCCTGCTGATCGCCGACGAAGTGCAGACCGGCGCTGGCCGTACCGGCACCTTCTTCGCCACCGAGCAACTGGGCGTAGTGCCTGACCTGACCACCTTCGCCAAGTCCGTTGGCGGTGGCTTCCCGATCTCCGGCGTAGTTGGCAAGGCCGAAGTCATGGACAGCATCGCTCCCGGCGGCCTGGGCGGTACCTACGCCGGCAGCCCGATCGCCTGCGCCGCGGCCCTGGCCGTGCTGAAGGTATTCGACGAAGAGAAACTGCTGGAGCGCAGCCAGGCCGTGGGCGAGCGCCTGAAGGCCGGTCTGCGTGACATCGCAGCCAAGCACAAGGTCATCGGCGACGTCCGTGGCCTGGGTTCGATGGTCGCCATCGAGCTGTTCGAAGGCGGCGACGAAAGCAAGCCGGCTGCCGAACTGGTTGGCAAGATCGTGGCCAAGGCTCGCGACAAGGGCCTGATCCTGCTGTCTTGCGGTACCTACTACAACGTCATCCGCTTCCTGATGCCGGTCACCATTCCCGACGCACAACTGGACAAGGGCATCGCCATTGTCGCCGAGTGCTTCGACGAACTGGCCTGATCCCTCAGGTGGTGAAAAAAGACCCGCTTCGGCGGGTCTTTTTTTGCCCGCAGAACGGGGCGCTCGGCTCCCGCCTGCCGCAAGCCACATCCCACCTTGGTCTATACCACTACCCACCGCACAAGGCCGGGTTTAGACTGCGCGCCTTCAATTCTGACGATACATACGACTTTCCCTTCGGCCGTTTCCCGGCCCAGCGTGGAAGCCGTCAGGGACGACTCTTCCGCCAGCCGAGGTATCCATGCCCGCCGCCCCCCAGGCCCCGGAAATCCTGATTGCCGAGGCCGACCCCTGGACGTCCGACCTGCTCGTCCAACTGGTGCTGGACGTCCGCGCCGACGCCAAGGTGGTGCAGGTGGCGGATGGCAGCGAGGCCCTGGCGCGCTGCAAGCGCCGCCTGCCGGATCTGGTGATCGCCGACGGCGAATTGGCCGGGATCGACGGCGTCGAGCTGCTGCGTCAGCTGCGCCGCCACCCGCGCACGCCGGCGCTGCCTTTCGTCCTGATCAGCGCCCGCGTGGATGCCGCCAGCGTGCGCGCCGTGCGGCCCCTGGCGCCGTCCGCCTACCTGGGCAAGCCCTTCAACGCGGCCAAGCTGCGCAAGCGCCTGGTGGCCCTGCTGCCGGCGGGGGAAAGTGCCGTGGGCCACAAGGCACCGGCGCTGCTGGTGGACACCCTGAAGGAATACCTGGACAGCGTGCGCGAGGAAGGCCAGGGCGCGCCCCTGCTGGACGACGTGCGCGATGCCGTCAGCCAGTGCCTGCAAGCCGACCAGGTGGACCTGCGCGACCTGGACGCCATCTTCTCCCGCGATCCCCAGATCACTGCCCGGCTGATCGCCGCCGCCAACAGCGCGGCCCAGCACCACGGCATGCCCTGCCAGACACTGGGGCAAGCCATGCAGCGCCTGGGCGTTACCCGCGCGCTCAACCTGGTGCTCGGCATGGCCCTGGAGCGCAATGCACGGCTTCGCGACCCGCGCCTGGCGGAGCTGGCCGAACTGGTCTGGCAGGCCGCCCAGCGCAGTGCCGAACTGGGCTACTGGCTCGCCAGTGAACTGGAGCTGGATGCGGAGCTTTGCTATACCGCCGGACTCTTGCACAACATGGGTGAACTGGCCCTGCTGCGCAGCCTGCAGGACTGGCAGGATGCCGGCGGCCACCTGAGCAACGAAGAATTGCTGGACGTGATGCAGCACCGCGCCGCCGGCTTCGGCTCGGCCCTGCGCATCCGTTGGCGATTGCCCTTCGGCCTGCGCGAGCTGGTGGCCGCCTTCCACGGCCTGGGGGCTGGCGTGTTCTCCCGCGAGGCGCTGGTGCTCAACCTCTGCGCCGCCCTGCTGCGCCTGCCGCGAGGGCAGGCACCGGCCAGCCTGCTGGACGAACGCTCGGCGCGCCTGCTGCGGCTTGACCCCGTTGTGCTGGAACGCCTGCCGGAGCGCCTGCTGACCTGACGTCGTGTAGCAGGCGTCGGAATGGCTCCGGGCGCCGGCATTGTCTAGTCTGCTGGTGTGCTTGTTTGTTGTACGAGCCGTACAGGAATCGTCCGGGAGTTACAGCGGAACAGGACTACCGAGGCCACGCATGGCGGAAATCGAACGAGAGCCCAGGGTGTTGATTGCCGATCCTGATCGCTGGAGTGCCGAACTGCTCACCGAACTGGTGCGCAAGGCGCGTTGCGACGCGCAGCTCGTGATTCTCCAGGACAGCGAGAGCGTGCTCGAACATTGCCGCGCCGACTGGCCCGAACTGCTGATCGTCGACTACGGCCTGCCCGGCATTGGCGGCCTGGAGCTGCTACGGGAAGTTCGCCGCCAGCGTCGCCATCCGCCCGTGCCCTTCTTCCTCATCACCGACCGGGTGGACGCCGCCAGCGTGCGTGCCGCCCTGCCGCTGGCGCCCACCGCCTACCTGGCCAAGCCCTTCAATGCGGAAGACCTGCTCCAGCGCCTGCGCAACCTGCTGCTGGAGCCGGGCGAGGAAGTGGCCTGCCCGATGCCGACCCTGCCGCCCACGCAGGGCCTGGACACCTACCTGGCGGAAGCCCGGGACTCCTCAGCGGGTGCGCCGCTGCTGCCCGTGGTGCGGGACGAGTTGGAACTTGCCATGAAGGTCTACACGCGCGATCTCGCCGAACTGGAGCCGCTGTTCCGCCAGGACCCGCAGATCACCGGCCAACTGATTGCCGCAGCCAACAGTGCTGCCCAGCACCTGGGCGACAGTTGTCAGACCCTCTCCCAGGCGCTGGCGCGGCTGGGTGCGAAGCACAGCCTCAACCTCGCCCTGGGCCTGGCCCTGCAGCGCAGCGTCGGCCTGAGCGACCCCGTGTTGCTGCCGTTCGGCGAACGCCTCTGGAGCCAGTCCCGGCGCACCGCCGAGCTGGCGCACTGGCTGGCCCAGCGTCTGGAGGGCGACGACGAGCGCTGCTTCACGGCGGGGCTTCTGCACCTGCTGGGGGATTTGGCGGTGCTGCGCAGCATCCAGAGCTGGCGTGACCTGGGGGGCGCGGAGTTGACGGCCGAGCAGGTGGCGGACGCCCTTCGCGAACATGCCGCTCCCTTTGGCTCCGCGCTGCGTACCCGCTGGCGCCTGCCGCTGGAACTGCGCCAACTGATCGCAGCGGCGTACCAGCTGGGCGGTGGCGTCTATTCCAGGGAAGCCCTCATCGTTCACATGGCCAAGCTCGCGGCCGAGCTTCCCGAGGGCGAAGACGCCAGCAGTCTCGCCCGGCACAAGGCGGCACGGATGCTCGGCCTCGACGCCACGCTGCTGGCGTCGCTGCCGAAACCGGCGACCACCTAGGCCAGCGCCTCCTCGACGAAATCCAGGCGGTCCTGGCCGAAGTACATCTCGTTGCCGACGAAGAAGGTGGGCGCGCCAAACGCGCCGCGCTTCACGGCTTCCTCGGTGGCCGCCTTGAGGGCGTCCTTCACCTCCTGGTCACTCGTCAGGGCAAGGATCGCCTGTGGGTCGAAGCCGGCGGCATCCAGGGTGGCGGCCAGCACCGCCGGGTCGCCGAGATTGCGCTTGTCCTGCCAGAACGCCGTGAACACAGCCGCCAGATAGGCCTCGAAGCGTTCCGGCTGGCGCATCTGGATGCCGATGGCACCACGCATCAGCAGCAGGGTGTTGATCGGGAAGTGCGGGTTGAACTCGAGCGGGACACCATAGCGCCGGGCGAAGCGCTGGAAGTCGATCATGGTGTAGCGGCCCTTGGCGGGAATCTCGATGGGCGAGGCGTTGCCGGTGGCCTGGAACACACCACCGAGCAGCATGGGGCGATACACCAGGCGCGCGCCTGCCTTGGCGCAAATGGCGGGCAGCTGGGTCCAGGCCAGGTAGGTGCTGGGGCTGCCGAAGTCGAAGAAGAATTCGACGGTCTTGGTCATTTTTTGTCCTTGCCGAAAGTGTTGGCACGAGATCGAGGCCGAGCGAGCCGCGCCAACGCCGCATGGGCGTGGCGCAGCCGGCCGTTAGTAACTTCTACCAGCGTTCCATCCAGGGGCGCAGATCCAGCTCAAACGTCCAGGCATCCCGAGGCTGACTGTGCAGATACCAGTAATTCTCGGCAATGTGCTCGGGATCGAGGATGCCGTCCTGGTCCTTCAGCGCGTAGCGCTCGGGGAAGGACTCGCGGATGAACTCGGTGTCGATGGCGCCATCCACCACCACGTGGGCCACGTGGATATTCCGCGGCCCCAGCTCGCGGGCCATGCTCTGGGCCAGGGCGCGGATGCCGTGCTTGGCTCCGGCGAAGGCGGCGAACCCGGCGGCGCCTCGCAGGCCGGCGGTGGCGCCGGTGAACAGGAGGGTGCCGCGCTCGCGGGTGACCATGCGCTTGGCCACCGCCTGGCTGGTGAGGAAGCCCGAGAAGCAGGCCATCTCCCAGATCTTGAAGTATTTGCGCGGGGTTTCTTCGAGGATGCTGCAGGGTACGTTGGCGCCGATGTTGAAGACGAAGGCTTCGATCGGGCCGATGTCCCGCTCGATGGTTTCCACCAGTTCGGCAACGTCCTCTTCCTTGCGCGCGTCGGAGCCGAACCCGTGGGCCTCGAAGCCCTCGGCGCGGATGGCATCCACCAGGGGCTGCAGCTTGTCGGCGCTGCGCCGGGTCACGCAGGCCACATAGCCCTCGCGGGCGAAGCGCCGGGCGATGGCGCCGCCGGTGGCGTCGCCCGCACCAATTACCAGTACGACTTTCTTGTTTTCGGTCTCGCTAGCCATGCTGTTCACCTTTACTGAACGATCGTTAGCTGAACGGACGTTATGCTATGCTCGCCAACGCGTCAAGCCAGTCCACCGGAGGTCGTCGTGCGTTACTCAGCCACCCACAAGGAAGAAACCCGCCAGAAACTGCTGGAAAGCAGCGGTGCGATCGCCAAGCGTGGCGGTTTTTCCACCACGGGCGTCGACGGCCTGATGAAAGCCATCGGCCTGACCGGCGGGGCCTTCTACAGCCACTTCCCATCGAAGGACGATCTCTTCACCGCCATCGTCCAGCGCGAGCTGTCCCGCAGCCTGATCGGCCAGGTGGCCCGTGGCGAAGGCTTCTGCCGCGACAAGCTGGAACGCTGCCTCGACCGTTACCTGAGCATGGCCCATCTGCAGAACCCCGACACGGGCTGCGCCATCCCGGCTCTTGGCGCGGAAATCGCCCGTGCCGACCTCCCGGTACGCGAGGAAGCCGAGCACTGGATGCTGGAGTTGCAGCGGGCCTGGGCGGAAATCCTCGAAGACGGCGAGCTGGCCTGGGCACTGATTTCCCAGTGCGTCGGTGCATTGGTCGTCGCGCGAATGCTGGCCAGTGAAGAGACCCAGGCCGAAGTGCTGAGTGCGAGCCGGGGTTTCCTCGGCCGGGTGGTGGACGACCTGCTAGAGCATTGAATGCTCGGCGCAGACGCTCAGGATTTGCTCCCGCAGCCAGATATTCGCCGGGTCCTGGTCGAAGGGTTGGGCCCAGAGCATTTCCAGGGAAAAGCTCGGCAGACTGGGCAGCGGATTGGCGACGGTGCGGGCGTCGGCCAGGCGTTCGTGGACTCGCGCCGGCAGCACCAGCAGCAGGTCGCTGGCGGGAATCAGTTGCAGCGCGGCGAGGTAGTTGTTGGTGCGCGCGGCGATCTGCCGCGAGCGGCCCTGCTGCTGCAACCAGCCATCGATCATGTTGCGGTCCGAATCCCAGGGCGTGGGGAACACCTGGCGCCGCGCGCAGAAGGCGTCCAGGTCGTGGACCGCTGCGCTGCCGGCATCGCGGACGCAGATCAAGTCGTCCTTCAGCAACGCCAGGCTGACCAGCTCCGGGTGGGCGCGATGCTGGTGCGGGCCGAAGCCCAACGCCAGGTCCAGCTCGCCGTGCATCAGTGCTTCGGCGGGAATCTCCCGGCCGAGACGCCGCACGTCCAGGCTGACCGGGTACCCCGCATCGCTCAGCCGGCGCAGCAGCGGCGGCAGGATCAGCAGTTCGAAATACTCCGGCGCGCAGAGTCGGAACGTACGCGGCGCCTGGCTGGGGTCGAAGGCGCTGGATTCGCTGAAACAGGCGTTCATCAACTCCACCATGGCCCGCGCGTGGGGCCGGATGGCCAGGGCCTTGCGGGTGGGCTGCATGCCGCTGCGGGTGGCGATGAAGAGCTCGTCGGCGAGGGTGCCGCGCAGCTTCTTCAAGCTGTAGCTGACGCTGGAGGCGCTCAGGTTCAGCACCTCCGCCACCTCGCCCAGGTGCTGGCGCTCATGGATTTCGAGGAAGACCAGCAGGTCCTGGATATCGATCTTGCGCAGTCCGTTGGCGAGCAGCATGTCCGGGTTCCATTGGGCAGGAGCGCCATCAGAACCCGCGCCAGTCGACATGGCAAGCACTCAGGCGGTCACCGTGCGCGCCGGGCTCAGTCGCGCCAGCCAGACCATGCCAAGCACGATCAGCGCCGCACCGGCCCAGGCCAGCGGCGCCGGCGCCTGGTGGAGCGAGAAGCTCTGCAGCAGCAGCGCGAACAGGCCGCTCAGGTAGCTGTACGCGATCACGGTGGCGGGCGGCAGCCAGTGGATGGCGCGGTGCAGCAGCCAGAAGGTGGCGAGGGTGGCGGTCAGCGCCAGGTAGATCAGCCAGGCCATGTCACGCAGGGCGAGTTCCTGCAAACCGTTCCAGCGTTGCCCCAGGGTGCAAGCCAGGGCCAGCAGCAGCCCACCGGCCAGCAGGTTGCCGCAGGCCAGGGACGCAGCGCTGCGTTGGGCGCCGAGCCAGGGCTTGAGGCGCTGGCTGAGTGGCCCATAGAGCGCCATGGCCAGGCAGCCGACGCCGTACAGGCTGTAGGCGTAGGCATCGAAGTGGGCGTTGTCGAGACCGAGCAGGGCCAGGGCGCCGAGGGCGGCAATCAGGGTCGGCCACAGGCGCTGCAACACCGGCTTGCCCAGCAGCAGGCGCTCGCCGCCGAGGGTCAGCAGCGGCACGCTGACGTAGAGCAGCGCGGTGTCCAGCGCCTTGGTGTGCTTCAGCGCCTCGAACAGGCTGCCGAAATAAAGGGCCAGCAGGCCGCCGAGCATGGCATGGGCCAGGAGTGCCCGTCCGCTGGTACGGCCGGGCCGGCGCAGCAACAGGAGGGGCAGGAACAGGCTGCCCGAGAGCAGCAGGCGCAGTGCGGTCAGGGGCAGGGCGTCGAGCGTCGGGTTCACCTCGGCGGCGGCGAAGAACGACAGCGCCACCAGCAGCGCCCAGAGCAGCATCGAGGCGTGGGCGTTGAGGCCGGGGGAAAGGGGCTGGCGCATGGTGTGGCTCCTTGTGTATGCAGGTGGCCATTGCGCCAGCGCGGCGAATCTCCGGCAAATCAAAAAGCCAGGGGGAGATTCGGGAAATTGAATTGCCCACCGTGCGGCTAGAGTTATCCACATTCTCCGATTCGAAGGTGTCCGCCATGGCTCAGGAACATTCGCCACGCATTACCCTGGCTGGTCTGTGCGCACTGTTGGCCGCCAGCCCGGCGCTGGCCGATTCACTGGCCGCCAGCAGTCGCGCCTTCTTGCTGGAAGACAGCCATTTCCTCCGCGACGCCGCCTCCGAGCGCATTCAGCAGGTCCGCTTCTCCTTTCGCGAGCCGCCCCTGGAAGAGGGCCAGGTGCCGGCCTGGGCCCGTGCTTACGGGAGCCACGGCTCGGTGGATGCCGACCATCGCGCGCCACGCCGGAAGCGCGACATCGGCGGCGGGCTGCTGGGCAGCGAGCGCCAGCTGGGGACGTGGTTGGCGGGCGTCATGGGGGGCTACTCGGCGACTTCGGTCGAGGTGGATGGTGCCGATGCGGATATCCACAGCCTGCACCTGGGTGCCTACGCCGGCACCAAGATCTACAACCAGATCGGTGTGAAGCTGGGGGCGGCCTGGAGCGGCCATGACGGCGACCAGCGCGCCGCCGACGCGGACAGCGGGCAGCTGTTCGGCGAACTCAGTTACTCCCTGGATTACCGCGACTTCAGCGCCGAGGGCTTCGGCGAACTGGCCTACGTGCGACTGGACAGCGATTCCCATGGCGCCCTGGATAGCCAGCGCGACGAGATCGGCTACAGCACTTTCGGCCTGCGGGGCACCACGCGCTTCGACCTGGAATCGGGCCGGCGTCTGACGGCGCGTATCAGCTCGGGCTGGCGCCACGCCTTCAGCGACAGTCGCCTGGAGGACGAAAGCGGCGCCGCCGTGGCCCTCACCGAAGACGCCATCCGCCTCGACATGGGGCTGGACTACCAGCTCACCGAACAGGCCTATGCCGGGCTCTTCTACAACGGCACCTACGCCGAGGATGCGCGGGATAACGGGATGACGGCGCGGCTGAGCTTGAGGTTCTGAGTAGTTCGGACGGTCACGGCATCTGTAGGGGCGATTTCAATCGCCAAGCGGACCTTTTGAGGGGCAGCTCTGTAGGATGGGTTTTGCTCCGCTCTACCCATCCTACGAAAGAGCACCGAAGCGCGCCGGTATTCAGATTTCCTGCATGTCGAAATCGTTCTTGCCCACACCGCAATCCGGGCAGATCCAGTCGTCCGGCACATCGACCCAGCGGGTGCCGGCCGGAATGCCCTCTTCGGGCCAGCCCTTGGCTTCGTCGTAGATCAGGCCGCAGACCACACAAATCCAGGTTTTCATGCCGCTACCTCTTGCTTGCAGCTGTGCTCGGGGAAGGCGCGCGCCCAGGGGCGCGCGTTGTCGCGATCATAGGGGCGGCGCGTTGCCGCCCGTGCCCTATCCAAGGGTGGGTTGGGCGGGTTGCGTCGCCGGCTTGTCCTTCGGGTGCCAGCGGTTGGCGCGGGCGAAGGTGCCGAAATCGTTGAAGCGCACACCCATCTCACGCATCACCCGGTGGGCCACCGGCGCGGTGAGCTGGCGGATGTAGAAGGGTTCCTTGACCACGAAATGGTGGATGGCGTGGGTGCTGCCGAAGTTGAAGCAGAAGGCCTGCAGCGGCCACAGCCACCAGGGGTTGAGCACCTGGGTCTGCTGGATCACGTTGCCCGCCTCGATATCGCCGTAGTAGTGCATGTTGGAACTGACGAAGTGCAGGCAGAAGGTGCGCAGGACGTTCGGCCCCACCAGCACCACCACCGCGATATCGACGACCGTCATCGCCTCCAGGGTGCCGGCGGACCAGGCGACGGGCGCGCCGAAGGCCGAGGCCAGCGCATCGATGGCATGGAAGCCGAGGAAGACATACCAGGTGCCCCAGTTCAGCAGCGCCAGGGGCGCGTAGACCTTCAGGGTGCGCGCCAGGATGCTGCGCTTCTGCGCCCAGGTCTTCGCCCGCAGCATGCGGATCAGCGAGGACATCACGTTGTCCCCTACCATCAGCAGCCGCGCCAGTCCCCACGGTTCGCCGTTGGTGATGGCGCGCTCCTCCATGTCGGCCTCGGAGCCGGACACCTTGTGGTGATTCAGGTGCAGGTGGCGGCGGATCCAGGGGTTGATTGTGCTGGGCCGCGCCATCCACACCAGCGCCATCATCAGGTTGTGGGGCACCTTGCGCTTGCGGAAGTACATGCTGTGGATCAGGTCGTGCTCCAGCTCATGGGTCAGCGACGCGAAGAAGGCGTTGAGGAGCAGGCAGGCCCACCAGGCGATCTGCTCATTGAGGTAGAGCAGGGCGGAGCCGACCATGCCGGCCAGCGCGAAGGCGAGGATGCCGGCGCCGAGGGTGTCCTGATGGTTCAGCACGGGGTAACGCTGGCGCAGCGCGTTGCCATGGGCCATCACCACTTCACGAATATGGGCCGATCGCTGCTGGTCATTCAGCATCCGGGGACTTGCGGGTGTGCGGGACATGCTTCCATCCTCTTGTTGACGATGGTCTTACTCTGCCGGCGCAAGCCGGTGCCGCGCCCGACCGAGCACGCCAACCTGTTGACCGGAAACGCCAACCTGCATGAGTGAACCCACCACCCTCGCCAGCTGGACCCGCGCCCTGCGCAAGCAGCTGGACGCGCTCGGCCTCGACAGCGCCGCCCTGTGCCGCCAGGCAGGACTGGACCCGGCGCTGATGGACGACCCCAACGCCCGCTACCCGCTGTCCGCCACCACGCGCCTGTGGGAGCTGGCGGTGGCAGCCAGCCGTGACCCGGCGCTGGGCCTGAAGATTTCCGCCTACGTCAGCCCCACCACCTTCCACGCCCTGGGCTACGCCCTGGTGGCCAGCGCCACGTTGCGGGAAGTCTTCGAGCGCATCGTGCGCTACCACCAGGTGGTGAGCGATGCAGTGGAGCTGGAACTCACCCGCCAGGGCGAGCGCTACCTGTTCCACCTGCGGGTGCCCGCCGACGGCGTCCAGCCCGCTCCCGAGGCGGTGGATGCCTTCGCCGCCATTTACGTGCGCACCTGCCGCAATCGCATCGGCCGTGATTACGCGCCGCTCGCCGTGCATCTGCGCCGGCCAACCCCGGCGGACCCGCAGCCCTGGCAGCAGGTGTTCCGCGCGCCACTGGTCTTCGAGGCACAGGAAGACATGCTGGAGTTCGCGGTGGAGGATTTCGAGCGGCCCCTGGACGACGCCAATTCCGAACTGGCCGAACACAACGAAGCGGTGCTCAGGCGCACCCTGGAACAGCTCCAGCAGCCCACCTGGGCCCGCAAGGTGCGTGCCTGCCTGGAGGCCCAGCTGCCCAATGGCGAGCCGTCCGCCGAGCGGATTGCCCAGTCCCTGCACCTCAGCCTGCGCAGCCTGCAGCGGCATCTGGCGGACGAGGGCTGCAGCTACGAGCAGTTGCTGGGCGATACGCGCCAGGCGCTGGCGCTGGCCCACATGCGTGACCCGCGCTGCTCCATCAGCGAGATCGCCTACCTGCTCGGCTTCGCCGACACCAGCAGCTTCAGCCGCGCCTTCAAGCGCTGGACCGGGCAGAGCCCGAGCCAGTATCGGGAAAACCTCACCGCAGGTTATCGCTGAGCGCGGCGAAGCGGTTTTCCTGTAGGGGCGATTTCAATCGCCAAGCGGACCGCAGGTTCGCCATGAGCAATCGCAGGGGGCGGCTGCGCCACCCTTGGCGAATGAATTCCACAGAAGGGCTACGGTTTGCCATTGGCCGCTCGCTGCAACAGCTCGATATCGAGAATCTCGATTTCCCCGTAGGTCAGGCGCAGGACGCCCTGGGCTTCCAGGTCCTTGAGGATCTGGTTGGTGGTCTGGCGCGACACCGACAGCATCGAGGCCAGCTGTTCCTGGGCCAGCTGGATCGACCGCCGCCGACCGGAGAGCCCGCCATACCCTTCGGCGATCATCAGCAGCCGCCGGGCCAGGCGCTGGGGCGCCGGGAGCAGGCTCATCTCCTCCAGGGAGATGAAGGCCAGGCGCAGCTTCTGGGACATCAGCAAGGCGAGATCGCGCCAGTAGCCGGGCTGTCGGGCCAGCAGGGCCAGCAGCGCCGCCTGGGGCAGATTGAGGAGGGTTACCGGGCCTTCGGCGAAGGCATCGTGGGTGCGTGCCTGGCCGTCGAACAGGGCGATCTCGCCGAACCAGTAGGGCGGTTCCACCAGCATCAGCAGCGCTTCCTTGCCGCTTTCGCTGACGTACCCGATGCGCATCGCGCCTTCCAGCACCGCATAGAGCCCGCAGGGCGGATCGCCACGGCGGAACAGGCGTTGCCCGGGCTCCAGCCGGCGCAACTGGGCGATGGCCAGGAGTTCGTCCTGCAGCGCAGCGGGAAGCTGGCTGAACCATTGGCCGGTGAGCAGCAGGTCGCGGTGGTGCTTGAATTCAGTCATGGGCTTTGTCGGCTAGCTGACAGAGGTTTTCCTGGGTATGGCGCGATTATCGGCGCAACTGCCTGCAAACCCGAGGAGCAGAACAATGAAAACCCTCATCGATCAACTTGGCCAGTACGCCGAATACCACCGCGACCGGCGCAATATCGCCACCCACTTCGTCGGTATCCCGCTGATCGTAGTGGCGGTGGCCGTGCTGCTGTCGCGTCCGGGCACCGAGGCCTTCGGCCTCTGG
This sequence comes from Pseudomonas sp. LFM046, assembly GCF_000949385.2. Classification (NCBI taxonomy): domain Bacteria; kingdom Pseudomonadati; phylum Pseudomonadota; class Gammaproteobacteria; order Pseudomonadales; family Pseudomonadaceae; genus Pseudomonas; species Pseudomonas sp. LFM046. The sequence goes on from NZ_JYKO02000001.1 coordinate 28,914, forward strand.
CTGTCGCCGGCAGCGCTGGTGGGCCTGCTTTCGGCGCTCTACTACGTCCGCCTCGACCTGCGCTACGGCGTGGTGATGGCGGGGCTGCTCGCCATCAGCCTGTGGATCGGCGCCACCCTCGCCGTGCAGGGCACCGCTACCTGGCTCGGCACGGGGCTGGCGCTGTTCGTGGTGGGCTGGGTGATCCAGTTCGTCGGCCACTACTACGAGGGGCGCAAGCCGGCCTTCGTCGACGACCTCACCGGGCTGATCATCGGGCCGCTGTTCGTGGTGGCGGAGCTGGGCTTCCTGCTGGGGCTGCGCAAGGGCGTGGAGCGCGCCGTGGAAGAGCGCGCAGGGCCGACCTGTATTCGGGAGAAGAAGGCTGCGGTCTGACTTGTCTTTGTGACCCTCCCCCCAGCCCCTCCGGGGAGGGGGCTGGGGGGAGGGTACTTTCCGCCGTGCCGAGCCATCACTTGCCCAGCGCCAGCAACTGCCCACTCATCGACCGCGCATGGCGGTCCACCACCACAGGCGCGTAAGGTCGGCCGGAGGCGCTGACCAGGGCATTGCTCTGGCTGTTCAGGTCACTCAAGGCCGCCCTCAGGAAACTCCAGCGGGTCTTCAGCTTGGCCACTGCCGGGTCGGCCTTGTCGTCCAGCGGCGCCAGTTGCTGGTCGATGTCCGGCAGCAGGAGGCGTTCGTCCTGGCCGACGTAGCTGTCGCCGTTCTCCCGGGAAATCTCGAAGGTGCCGATATAGGCGCGGCTCAGGTACTGCACGTTGAGGTATTCCACCTTGGCCGGCAGCTCCTCGGCCCCGGCATTGCCCAAGTGGGTGCGGGCGGCAATCAGGAAGTCGCGCAGGGCCTTGGCCAGCTCCTGGGGATAGCGCCAGGGCACGTCCTCTTCCTTGTGGCCGAAGGAAACGCCCCGGTTGAGCTGGGTAACAAGGTTGTCACGGGCCTTGCGCAGTGTTTCGCCGGGTTGGTCGATGCGCTGGAAGGCGGCGTCCAGTGCCTTGAGGTCCGCCTGCAGGCGGGCCGAATGAACCTCCTGGAATCCTTCGCCACGGAACAGCAGCAAACTGCTGGTGGCACGGCAGGCGTGTACCTGCGCCAGTTCCAGCGGTGGCAGGTCGTTGGCGCCGGCCAGGTAGGGGAAGCCGAGGAGAAAGCAGAACAGCGGGTACAGCAGGACCTTGCGAATCATCTCGGGTGCTCCTGTTGTTGTTTTTCTGAGGAGTCGCGGAGGGGGCCGGCACAGCCTACTGTGCCGGGATCTCCAGGCTATTACCCGAAAGAGTGATTTGTTGCGGGACGGGGCACCCCCGGTTCAGACCAGGCCGCGCAGGGCCAGGTCGGTGCCGAGCAGCAGCAGGCCGATGAAGAACCACCGGCGGAAGCGCTCGGCGCTGATGCGCTTGCGCAGCCACTGGCCGCCGGCCATGCCGAGCAGGGCCGGCAGCAGGGCCAGCAAGGAAGCGCCGAATACCGCCGGTTGCAGCAGTTCTCCGCTGTGGCCAAGGCTCGCCGCCAGGGCGAGGGTGGAGGCGGTGAACGACAGGCCGAGGGCCTGCACCAGTTCGTCCTTCTCCAGGCCGATGGCTTGCAGGTACGGCACTGCGGGGATCACGAAGACGCCAGTCAGCGCCGTCAGGGCGCCGGTGACGGCACCGATCACCGGGCCCAGCCAGCCTTCATTGGCCGGTGCCACGCTGAAGCGCACCGAGGCCAGCCCGAGCAGGGAGTAGGCCACCAGGGCGACGCCCAGCAGGGTCGTGGCTTCGGGCAGTTCAGCAGCATTCACCACCCAGGTCATGGCCCAGGTGCCGACGCAGATCCCCGCCATCATCGGCCACAGGCGCCGCAGCATGGCCAGTGGGCTGCTGCCGGCGGCGAGCTGCCAGATATTGGTGACCATCGACGGCACGATGAGCAGGGCGGCGGCCTGCATCGGTGGCATCACCAGGCCCAGCAGGCCGACGGAGATGGTCGGCAGGCCCAGGCCGACGACGCCCTTCACGGTGCCGGCGAGCAGGAAGGTGGCGGTGATCAGGGGCAGGTAGGTAATCAGTTGTTCGGCCACGGTTTCACTCCTTGTGTGGGGCGCACGTTGATGCGCCGGTGGGGTCGTGGCCATTGTTGCCGCGCGGACGGCGGGATGATTCGGGGTGGAGTGAAGTGTGGAATGCAGGAGGGGGCGGGCTGCCCTCTCCCTGAAGGGGAGAGGGCGGCTTGGCAGGGAAGCTTAGAACCCCGCCGCCTTCTGCCAGACCTTGGGCTTGAAGAACAGCGTCTCGCCCCGCACCAGGCCCACCAGGCTGTCGTGGTCCTTCACCACTTCGGCCTCGATCAGTTCGTCCTGGCCGTCCACCTTGAGGGTCACGCGGGTGATCGCGCCCAGGGGGCGGATGTCGCGGACTTCGGCGGCGCGGTGTTCGGCCACTTCCTGACGCGACAGGGAGACTTCATGGGGACGGAACAGCAGGTGCTGGTCGTCGCCCAGGTGCAGGCGGTTGGAGTCGCCGAGGAAGTGATAGACGAAGTCGCTGGACGGGTGCTCGTAGACCTCGCCCGGCGAGCCGATCTGCTCGATCACGCCCTTGTTCATCACCACGATGCGGTCGGCCACTTCCATGGCTTCTTCCTGGTCGTGGGTGACGAACACGGAGGTCAGGTTGATCTCTTCGTGCAGCCGCGCCAGCCAGCGGCGCAGCTCCTTGCGCACCTTGGCGTCGAGGGCGCCGAAGGGTTCGTCCAGCAGGAGGATCTTCGGCTCCACCGCCAGGGCACGGGCCAGGGCGATACGCTGGCGCTGGCCGCCGGAGAGCTGCTCCGGGTAGCGGTCGGCCAACCAGTCCAGCTGCACCATGTTCAGCAGCTCGTGGACCTTCTCGGCGATCTGCTTCTCACTCGGGCGTTCGCGCTTGGGCTTCATGCGCAGGCCGAAGGCGACGTTGTCGAACACCGTCATGTGGCGGAACAGGGCGTAGTGCTGGAACACGAAGCCGACATTGCGATCACGCACGTCGTGCTGGGAGACGTCCTCGCCGTGGAACACGATGCTGCCGACGTCCGGGGTTTCCAGGCCGGCGATGATCCGCAGCAGGGTGGTCTTGCCGCAGCCGGACGGGCCGAGCAGGGCGACCAGCTCGCCGCTGTGGATATCCAGGTTGATCTGGTTGAGGGCCTTGAAGGCATTGAAGTTCTTGCTGACGTTACGGATTTCGATGCTCATCAGTTACTCCTCATCAGCATTCGACTTGAGACGGGACAGGCGCGACTCGCTCCACTGCTTGAGCAGCAGGATGAACAGCGCGAGCACCAGCAGCAGGCTGGCGACGCTGAAGGCGGCGACGTGGTTGTACTCGTTGTAGAGAATCTCGACATGCAGCGGCAGGGTGTTGGTGACGCCACGGATATGGCCGGAAACCACCGACACCGCGCCGAACTCGCCCATGGCCCGCGCGGTGCAGAGCACCACGCCGTAGATCAGGCCCCATTTGATGTTCGGCAGGGTCACGTGCCAGAACATCTGCCAGCCGTTGGCGCCCAGCAGGCGTGCGGCTTCTTCTTCCTGGGTGCCCTGTTCCTGCATCAGCGGGATCAATTCGCGGGCGACGAAGGGGAAGGTGACGAAGATGGTGGCCAGGACGATGCCGGGCACGGCGAAGATGATCTGGATGTCGCGGTCGCTCAGCCATTGCCCGAAGTAGCCCTGGGCGCCGAACAGCAGCACATAGATCAGGCCGGCGATCACCGGCGAGACCGAGAACGGCAGGTCGATCAGGGTCACCAGCAGGCTCTTGCCGCGGAACTCGTACTTGCTCACGCACCAGGCGGCGGCCACGCCGAACACCAGGTTGAGCGGCACCGAGATGAACACGGCGATCAGGGTCAGCTTCAGCGCGGAAAGGGCATCCGGCTCGAAGATGGCGGCGAAGAAGGTGCCCAGGCCGTCCTTCAACGCCTCGCCCAGGACCACCAGCAACGGCAGCAGGAGGAACAGGGCGAAGGCCAGCCAGGCAGCGGCGATCAGGATGCGGCGACCCCAGGCGCTGCCCCGGCGGGCGGCGTTGGCGGAGGACGCGGCGGTCAGGCTTGCAGAACTCATGGCGCTCTCCTCACGGGGTCTCGATACGGCGTTGCAGCAGGTTGATCAGCAGCAACAGGACGAAGGCCACCACCAGCATCAGCACGCCGATGGCGGTGGCGCCGGTGTAGTCGTACTGGTCCAGCTTGACCATGATCAGCAGCGGCAGGATCTCGGTCTTCATCGGCATGTTGCCGGCGATGAAGATCACCGAGCCGTACTCACCCACACCCCGGGCGAAGGCCAGTGCGAAGCCGGTCAGCCAGGCCGGCAGCAGGGCCGGCAGCAGCACGTGGCGGAAGACCTGCACCGGTTGGGCGCCCAGGCAGGCGGCGGCCTCTTCCACTTCGCGGGGGATGTCCGCCAGCACCGGCTGCACGGTCCGCACCACGAAGGGCAGGGTGACGAAGGTCAGGGCCAGGGTGATACCCAGCGGGGTGTAGGCGATCTTGAAGCCGAGGTCGGTGGCGAACTGGCCCACCGGGCCGGCCGGCGCATAGAGGGCGGTGAGGGCGATACCGGCCACCGCCGTCGGCAGCGCGAAGGGCAGGTCGACCATGGCGTCGATCACCTTGCGGCCGAAGAAGTCGTAGCGCACCAGCACCCAGGCCAGCAGCGTGCCGATGATGCCGTTGATCACGGCGGAGGCCAGGGCGGTGCCGAAACTGAGCTTGAGGGCGGCGAGTACGCGGGGGGCGCTGATGATGGCCCAGAATTGCTCCCAGGAGAGCTGCGTGGTCTTGAGGAACAGGGCACCCAGGGGGATCAGGACCAGCAGGCTGAGATACACCAGGGTGTATCCCAGGGTCAGCCCGAAGCCGGGTATGACCGGTGAAATGCGTCGCGACATGTTCTGTCCTTACTCTGCGTTGGAACGCTTGGTTTCTCTGGGGCCGGCCCCGTCGAGCCGTTTCCAGCAAACAGGCCCGATCCGTGGATCAGGCCTGGTTTTCGCTCCTTCCGTGGAGCCCGTTCGATGGGTATCGCTCCGCTCGCGGAGCGCCGCCCGACCCATCCTACGAGGAAGCCGTAGTTACGTAGGATGGGTGGAGCTTGCGATACCCATCATCCCGGTCGGCACATTGGTTACTGCGCCTGGTAGATCTGGTCGAAGATGCCGCCGTCGTTGAAGAACTTGGGTTGGGCTTCCTTCCAGCCGTTGAAGTCCTTGTCCACGGTCACCAGGTCGAGTTTCGGGAACTGCTTGGCGTACTCGGCCGCAATCTTCTCGTTACGCGGGCGGTAGAAGTTCTTCGCCGCGATGCGCTGGCCTTCCTCGCTGTAGAGGTACTGCAGGTAGGCTTCGGCGACCTTGCGGGTGCCCTTCTTGTCGACGTTCTTGTCCACCACCGACACCGGCGGCTCGGCCAGGATCGACAGGCTCGGCGCGACGATCTCGAAGTTCTCGCCGCCCTGTTCCTTCAGGGCCAGGAAGGCTTCGTTTTCCCAGGCCAGCAGCACGTCGCCGATCTGGTTGTTGACGAAGGTGATGGTCGAGCCACGGGCGCCGGTATCCAGCACCGGTACGTGCTTGTACAGCGCCTTCACGTATTCCTGGGCCTTGGCGTCGCTGCCGTACTCCTTCTTGGCCCAGGCCCAGGCGGCCAGGAAGTTCCAGCGGGCGCCGCCGGAGGTTTTCGGGTTCGGGGTGATGACTTCGACACCGTCCTTGGTCAGGTCGCCCCAGTCCTTGATGCCCTTGGGGTTGCCCTTGCGCACCAGGAACACGATGGTCGAGGTGTAGGGGGTGCTGTTCTGCGGCAGGCGCGTCTGCCAGTTTTCCGGGATCAGTTTGCCGAGCTTCTGCAGCTCGTCGATATCGCCGGCGAGGGCGAGGGTCACCACGTCGGCCTTCAGGCCGTCGATCACGGCGCGGGCCTGCTTGCCGGAGCCGCCGTGGGATTGCTGGATCTTCACATCGTCGCCACCTTCGGCCTTCCAGTGCTTGGCGAAGGCGGCGTTGTATTCCTGGTAGAGCTCACGGGTCGGGTCGTAGGACACGTTGAGCAGTTCGGTGGCGGCGGCAGCCGGGCCGGCGATCAGGGCACTGGCGAGGGCGGCGAGGGCGAAACGGCGAATCGACATCTTCAAGCTCCTGGAAATTGGAATTAGGTGTTGGCTAGGGCTGGTTGTTGTGTGTTTGTCGAAACGCCCTCCGGCTGTCCGGTCGGGCCTCAAGCCTGCTGCGCAGGCCTCAAAAGAAAATCGGTGAATCAGTTGCTGCGTGGGTTCGGTTGCTGCAGGCGGAATTTTTCCTTGCGTTCGATCTGCACCACCTGGCCGTTGTGCACGGTGATCTCCACCGAGCCGAAACGCAGGCCGTGCAGGGCACTCTGGATTTCGCGCAGGATGCTGGCTTCGTCCTGGCCTTCCAGGCTACGGAGGGTTGCGCTCATGGTCGTGCTCCTTGAATGCGCCTGCGGCAATGTGTGGGACGGGAGTTTCGCGAGGCGTGGAGCGCATATTAAGCAAGCAGCTAATATTCTTAAAAATACTGTTTAAGAATTTTTATATAACTATTTTGATTGGCTCGGGTGGCCTGGGGGCGCTGCCGGAGGTGCCCAGGGTTTCGCAGGGGCCGCTTCTGGGCCGTGATCAGGCGGCGACCCAGAGGCGTTCCACGTCAGCCGCCGGCAGCGGGCGGCTGAACAGGTAGCCCTGGCCGTAGTCGCAACCCAGTTCGCGGAGGAAGTCGGCCTGGGCATCGCCCTCGATGCCCTCGGCCAGCACGCTGAGCCCAAGGCTGTGGCCCAGGGCGGTAACGGCGTGGGCAATGGCGATGTCGTTCTGGTCGGCCGGCAGGCCGCGCACGAAGCTCTGGTCGATCTTCAGCTTGTGCACGGGCAGGCGCTTGAGGCGCTGGAGGGAGGAGTAGCCCGTGCCGAAATCGTCGATGGCCAGGCGGACGCCCAGGTCGCGCAGGCGTGTGAGCAGGCCTTCGGCGGAGTCCGGATCTTCCATCACCGCGCTCTCGGTGATTTCCAGTTCCAGGTAGTGCGGCGCGAGACCGGTGTCGGCCAGCACCCGGGCCACTTCGGCATCCAGCTCGGCGCGGCGGAACTGTCGGCACGACAGGTTGACCGCCACGAAGACCAGGTCCCGTCCCTGCTCCAGCCAGCGCTGCATCTGGCGGCAGGCCTGCTCCAGGACCCAGGCGTCGATATGGCCGATCAGTCCGCTTTCCTCGGCCACCGGAATGAACTCGCCCGGGGGCACCAGGCCGCGCTCGGGGTGCTCCCAGCGCACCAGGGCCTCGAAGCCGATCAGGCGGCTGTCGGCCAGGCGCTGGATGGGCTGGTAGTGAACCCGCAGCTGGCCCTGCTCCAGGGCGCGGCGCAGGGCGCCGACCAGCTCGACGCGCTGGTGCGCCTGCTCGGTCAGTTCCTGGCTGTAGAAGGCATAGGAATCGCGACCGGTACTCTTCGCCTTGAAGAGCGCCGAGTCGGCATTGCGCATCACCTGCTCGACGCTGTCGTCGCCGTCCGGGAAGAGGCTGATGCCCAGGCTGGTGCTGATGAACAGGTCGTGCCCGCCCAGGCGGAATGGGGTGCAGAGTTCGGCGCGGATGCGTTCGGCCAGGGCCGCTGCCTGGTCGGGGTGGGGGCAGTTGTCCCAGAGCAGGCCGAATTCGTCGCCGCCCAGACGCGCCAGGGTCATGCCGCCTTCCAGCAGCGCCTGCAGGCGTGTGCCGACCATTTTCAGCAGCAGGTCGCCCTGGGACGGGCCGAGGCTTTCATTGATGTGCTTGAAGTGGTCCAGGTCGAGCAGCAGGACCGCGCCGTGCTGCCGTTCGCGACGCGTGCGCTCCAGCACCTGCTCGACACGCTCGGTGAAGAGCAGGCGGTTGGGCAGGTTGGTCAGCGGGTCGTGGTGGGCGAGGAAGTCCAGCTCGCGCTGGGAACGCTTGATCGCGCTGATATCGGAGAACACCGCCACGTAGTGGGTGAGCTGGCCGTCGTCGTCGTGGATGGCGCGGAGGTTCTGCCAGAGCGGGTAGATCTCGCCATTCTTGCGCCGGTTCCACACTTCGCCGCTCCATTCCCGGCGGTTGTTCAGCGCGTGCCACATGGCCTGGTAGAAGTCCGGAGCGTGGCGGCCGGAACTGAAGATGCGCGGGTTCTCGCCCAGGACCTCGGCTTCCTCGAAGCCGGTGATGCGGGCGAAGGCGCGGTTGACGTGAACGATGCGGCACTCGGCATCGGTGACCAGCACGCCTTCCTGGGTGCTGTCGAACACCGCCGCCGCCTGGCGCAGGCTGCTTTCATGGGCGCGACGGGCGTCCAGGTAATGCTTCAGATGGCGCAGGTGCAGGCAGACCAGGGAGAACAGCAGGACGCTGGTGACCAGGACGAAGAACAGGCCCTTGGCGGTCTGCAGCTCGTCCAGCAACTCGCGATCACCCACCAGGGCAATCAGCAGGCGATCGCTGAACAGCACCCAGAGGCTGGCGAGTATGAAATAGGGCAGCACCAGTCGCAGGGCGCTGAACTTGGAACGCATGGGCGCAGCCTCCCTGGCCTGGGTCACACGTGGAGGCGCGCATTATACGGGCAACCGACGATCGGGGGAGTTCTATCTAAAAGACAGGATGGTTTTCTCCGGGGGCAATGTGATAATCCGTCGCAGGTTTGTCCTGCAAGCCCCGTTCACATTTCCCGAGGCAACACCATCCATGTGGTACAACGGATTTCTCGACCTGTCGCTGTGGCAACTGGTGGCGGTCACCCTGGTGCTGACCCACATCACCATCGTCAGCGTCACCGTCTATCTGCACCGCTATTCGGCGCACCGCTCCCTGGAGCTGCATCCGGCGCTCAAGCATTTCTTCCGCTTCTGGCTGTGGATGACCACCGCCATGAACACCCGCGAGTGGACCGCCATCCACCGCAAGCACCACGCCAAGTGCGAAACCGTCGACGACCCGCACAGCCCGGTCATCAAGGGCCTGTGGACCGTCCTGCGCAAGGGCGCCGAGCTCTACCAGGAAGAGGCGAAGAACGAGGACACCCTGCGCATCTATGGCAAGAACTGCCCGGATGACTGGATGGAGCGCAACGTCTACAGCCGCTTCCCCATTGGTGGCGTGGTACTGATGGCGCTGATCGACCTGGCCCTGTTCGGTGCCGCTGGCATCACCATCTGGGCCGTGCAGATGGCCTGGATTCCCGTCTGGGCCGCCGGCGTGATCAATGGCCTGGGCCACGCCATCGGTTACCGCAACTTCGAATGCCGCGACGCCGCCACCAACCTGGTGCCCTGGGGCATCCTCATCGGCGGCGAAGAGCTGCACAACAACCATCACACCTACCCCAACTCCGCCAAGCTCTCGGTGAAGAAGTGGGAGTTCGACATGGGCTGGGCGTGGATCAAGCTGTTCAGCTGCTTTGGCCTGGCCAAGGTGCAGCGCGTGGCGCCCATCGCCCACCGCGTCGAAGGCAAGGGCAACCTGGACATGGACACCGCCATGGCCATCCTCAACAACCGTTTCCAGATCATGGCCCAGTACCGCAAGCTGGTGATCGGCCCGCTGGTGAAGCAGGAACTGGCCAAGGCCGACGAGTCGGTGCGTCACCTGTTCCGCCGCGCCAAGCGCCTGCTGTCCCGCGAGACCAGCCTGCTCGACGAAGGCCACCAGGCGCGCATCGCCGCCATGCTGGAGCAGAGCCAGGCCCTCAAGGTGATCTACGAGAAGCGCCTGGCGCTGCAGCAGATCTGGGTCAAGACCAGCGCCAATGGCCACGACATGCTCGAAGCCATGAAGCAATGGGTGCACGAGGCCGAGGCCAGTGGAATCCAGTCCCTGCGCGACTTCGCCGAACAGCTGAAGACCTACTCCCTGCGTCCGGCTTCTGCCTGACACTGGAAGTGCCCATGAAAAGGCCGGCAGAGATGCCGGCCTTTTTTTGTTCAAGCGAAGGATTCATCCGTCGATTCGGCGGGGTTTCTCGGGGGCAGCCTGCGCTGCCCTTCGCGATTGAAATCGCTCCTACAGGTCGAGAAGGGATGTCGGCTCTTGGAGGAGCGAATTAATTCGCGAAAGCGGAGCGAGCCGAGCCTCAGAACACCTCGATCGGGTAGTCCACGATCAGGCGCAGTTCGTCCACGTCGTTATCCACGGCGCTGTAACCGTTGCCGCCGCGATGGTTGGCCCAGCGGGCGCGCAGGGCGAGGTCCTTGGCCGCGCCTTCCTGCACCACATAGCGAATGTCCAGATCGCGTTCCCAATGCTTGGCGTGCTTGCCGTCTGCGCTGAACAGATAGCCGTAGCCGGGGCTGTTCGGATCGACCTTGGTCAGGTCCAGTTCGCCGCGGGAGTAGGCCGCCAGGGCGCTCAGGCCGGGAATACCGAGGCCGGCGAAGTCGTAGGCGTATTGCAGCTTCCAGGATTCCTCGTTGGGACCGTTGAAGTCCGAGTACTGCTGCGAGTTGTCCAGGTAGATGCTGTCGCCCTGGTTGATGTAGTCGAACGGCGTGTTGCCATTGACCTTCTGGTACACCGTCGTGAGCGTGTGGTGGCCGATACCCACGGCGAAGTGCGCGCTGTAGGTGTTGTTGTCGATCTCGCCAAGCAGTGCGCTGCCGGTGTCCTGGGTGCGGTAGTAGTTGATGCCGGGGTTCAGGCTGACCAGGTCGTTGAGCTGCCAGGTGTAGTCCAGGTTGGCGTAGTACTGCTTCCATACGTCCTGCAGTTCGGCGGCGTAGAGGCTGCTGGACAGACCTTCCACGCCGGTCCAGGTGCCGCCCAGCCAGCTGATGTGGTGGCTCTTGCGATCATCCGGGAAGACGCCGTAGGAGCTGTCGATGCGCCGGTGACCGCTCTGGTTGTAGAGCTTGGTGAAGCTCACCTGGCCGCCTTCCAGACGCAGGTCCCGGACGCTCTGGTTGACCAGGCTCACGCCACGGAAGGTCTGCGGCAGCATGCGGGTGGTGCCGCCGGCGATCACCGGGTTGTTGATGAACTGGTCGCCGAGCTTCAGCTCGCTATCGAAGCCGCGCAGCTTGAGCGCCGCCCCGCCGCTGGAGAAGTCGTCCGGAGCCTTGCCGAATTTCAGGCCGGGTTTGTCCGGCGCGGTGGTCGGGAGAATCGAGGAGCCGCCGGTACCACCGCCGCCATCCAGCTTCAGGCCGAGCATGCCGTAGGCGTCCACGCCGACGCCGATGGGGCCCTGGGTGTAGCCCGAGTTGAACAGCCCAATGAAGCCCTGCCCCCATTCCTGGCTGTTCTGGGTGCCGGCGTCGCGACGGTCGCGGTTGAAGTAGTAGTTGCGGGTCTGGAGGGTCAGGTGGGAACCCTCGACGAAGCCTTCGTCGGCGGCTTCTTCGGCGTGCGCGCTGGCGGCCAGCAGCGCCAGCGCCAGAGGGGTCATCAGGTACTTGGCGTTCACGTGGTGTTCCTTGTCGTTATGGCAGTGCGAAGAGCGGAAAGCGGCACGGCGGCCTCGGCTGGGCGGCTTGGCCGGTGGAGCCTCAGTCTCCTGGTGTTTGCTGGGGACAGCGCAAAAAAAGGCCGCTCATCGTGAGCGGCCTGAACAGGACGTCGATATAGGAGCTGTCACGCATCAACGTCAGGAGGTGGAGAAAACGAGGGGGGGAGGACTCAGCTGTCCTGGGCGTCGTCGGCCTGCTGCTGTCGCTGCGCGGCGCGCTGCTCGGCAGCGGCCTTCTGCTGGGCGGCCTCGGCGCGCTGCTCGGCCAGAGCTGCGTTACGCGCAACAAAGGTGCCGGATTCGCTGGCCAGGGTCAGTTGCGAGAAAAACAGGGAAAATACGGCGAAAACAGCGGTAAAAATCAGATTACGTTGCATATCTTGAACCTCTCAGATGGTTTCTTGCGAAACATGGCGCCATCTTAGGGAGGTCAGGAAAGGCGAAAAATAGCGGTTTGAGTGAAGAACTATTTCTCTCTGCGCAACAATTTGGAATTGATTGCCCAGTGCTTCGGATCTTCCAGCTGGGTCTCGTCCTGGTTCAGCAGCGGCGGCAGCTCGGCCTTGAGGAACTCCACCCAGGTCTTGATCTTGGCGTCGAGGAAGCGCCGCGAAGGGTAGATCGCGTAGATGTTGCGCTCGCGCAGGCGGTACTCGGGCAGCAGCCGCAGCAGCTTGCCGTCGCGCACGGGCGGGCAGGCGACGAAGGAGGGGAGCAGGCAGACGCCCATGCCGGCCTGGGCCGCCTTGGCCAGGGATTCGGCGACGTTCACCTGGAAGCTTTCGGCGGGCAGCACGTTGAATTCGCCGTGCTCGCCGTTGAACACCCAGCTGTCCTCGTAGAGCGGGTCCAGCAAGCGCAGGTAGCGATGCTGCTGGAGGTCCGCCGGCCCCAGGGGCACGCCATGCTTCTTCAGGTAGCCGGGGGCGGCGCAGAGCACGCTGAACATCGGGCCCAGCACCTGGGCCACCATCTGCGAGTCGGGCAGTTCGCGGGCGAAGGTGATGATGACGTCGTGGCCGTCTTCCAGCAGGTCGGGGGTGCGCTGGGACAGGGTCAGCTCCACCACCACTTCCGGGTACAGCTCGGTGTAGCGCGCCACCAGGGGGGTGAGGTGCTGCAGGCCGAGGCCGGTCATGGTGTGCACGCGCAGGCGGCCGTGGGGCTTGAGGTGGGCGCCGCGGGCCTCGGCGGCGGCTTCGTCCACTTCGCCGAGGATCTGCCGGCAACGCTGCAAGTAGCGCTCGCCCACTTCGGTCAGTGCCAGACGGCGGGTGGTGCGATGCAGCAGGCGGGCCTGGAGCTGCTGCTCCAGTTCCGACACCAGGCGTGACACCTGGGCGGTGGACAGGTCCATGGCCTGGGCGGCGGCGGTGAAACTTCCGGTGTCTATCACCCGCACGAATACCCGCATGCTGTGGAGCGTGTCCATTGTTACCCCTTGTGTAAGGCTGATTCTCGATTTCAGCAGATTATCGACGAAATTTCCGAAAATATACTTTCCCCCATGAGCGGCATTGGCCGAGGGCTGGCCGTTCACGTCTTTCCCGCCCGCGTTTTCAGCGGGCCCCTTCGAGGTTCGCATGACTCCGGATCAGAGATTCGCCCGCCGGGTCCAGGTGGCCGTCGCCCTGTTCGTCCTGCTGTTCGCCTATTTCCTTGCGGCGGACCTGTGGATGCCCATCACGCCCCAGGCGCAGCTGACCCGCCCGGTGCTGCGCATCGCCCCGCGGGTGGATGGCCAGGTGCTGGAGGTGGCCGTGGCCAACAACCAGCACGTCGAGGCTGGCCAGTTGTTGTTCCGCCTCGATCCGCAACCCTTCCGCCTCGCCGTCAGCGCCGCTGAGCTGGCGCTGGAACAGGCCGGGCAGGACAACCGCCAGCTCGACGCCGCGATTGCCGCCGCCCGTGCCGACCAGACAGCCGCCCAGGCCTCGGCCAGCGAGTTGCAACGCGAGGCTGCGCGCCTCGGCCGCCTGGTGCAGAGCCAGCATGTGTCGCGCCAGCTCTTCGAGCAGACCGAGGCCCAGCGCCAGGCCGCCGAGGCCAAGCTGGCCGCCGCGGGTGCGCGCATTCGTGAACTGAGCGCCCAGCGTGGTGCTGCCGGCGAGCACAACCTGCGCTTGCGCCAGGCCCGCAATGCCCTGGAGCAGGCCCGCCTGCAACTGGCATACAGCGAAGTGCGGGCCGAGCGCGCTGGCGTCCTGAGCAACCTGCAGCTGTCCCCCGGCGCCTTCCTGCACGCCGGCAGCCCGGTGGCGGCGCTGGTGGCGGACGAAGCGGACATCAGCGCCGATTTCCGCGAGAAGGCCCTGCGCTATGTGCGCCTGGAGGACAGCGCCTCGGTGGTGTTCGACGCCCTGCCCGGACACATCTTCGACGCGACAGTGACCGCCATCGACGCCGGCGTGAAGGAAGGCCAACTGGACGCCAATGGCGACCTGGCCGCGCCGGCGGTGTCCGACCGCTGGGTGCGCGACGCCCAGCGCCAGCGCCTGCACGTGAGCCTGACCGAAGCCCTGCCCCACGCACTGCCCAGCGGCGCCAAGGCCACCGTCCAGCTCTACCCGCGCGACTCGCACCTGGCGGACCTCTGCGGTCGCCTGCAGATCGCGCTGATCAGCCTGCTGCACTATGTCTATTGAGGGCTGGGTGTACTGATGAGCCGCAGGACAGCGCTGACGGAAAACGACCTGCGCCAGTGCCTGCGCCTGGCCGGCGGCGGCACCCTCGGGCTGTTTCTCTGCAAGCTGATGGGCTGGGACAACGGCTCCTTCTTCTGCGTTTACCCCATGCTCCTGCTGGGCCTCTCGCCCACCATCAACGCCCATGTGGTGCGGCAGTTCCTGCTGCAGTCGGTGGTGGTCAGTCTTGAAGTGCTGCTGATCTACGGCCTGTTCGGCGACCGGCCACAGCTGATGGTGCCCCTGGCCTTCCTAGCCTTCCTCTGGCGCTTCCGCCTCATGGCCCAGGGACCGCTGTTCATGTTCGGCGCCCTCGGCAGCGTGTTCCTCTCCATGCAGCTGCACTTCGCCAGCTACCCGGATACCCACCTCTACGACCTGGTCACCAGCAATCTGGTAGCCGCCGGGCTGACCGTGCTGATCGCCTGGCTGATGTTCTGGCTGTTCCCCGATGCCGAAGCGCGTCCACCTCGGCCGATGCCGGCCAAGGACCTGCCCAGCCAGCGTCATGAGGCGGTGCTCGGGGCGACCATCGCGACCCTGTCGTTCATGCTGTTCCAGAGCTTCGACCTGCGGGACTCGCTGTCCGCCCAGGTGGCGTCAATCCTGGTGCTGTTCCCCATGCACTGGAACGGCATCCGCTTCGCCGGCCGCATCCGCGCCCTCGGCACGCTGCTCGGCTGCGCCATCGGCCTGGCCTTGCAACTGGTGCTCTACAGCCACTACGACGTGCTGCCGCTGGTGACCCTGATGTACTGGACCGCCGCCTTCTGCTGCGCCCGCCTGCACGTGCTGGAGGGCGCCCAGGGCGTCGGCTTCGGCGCGCTGACCACCCTGGCGATCGTCTTCGGCCAATACCTCACGCCACAGCACGACGTGGTCTACTCCATCGCCTACCGTCTCTCTTCGGTCTGCGTGGCGGTATTCCTGACCCTGGTGGCGGTCTTTGTCCTGCATCGACTGCTCAACCGCTTCGCTGCCTTCCGTCATGTCAGCCACGCCTGACCGTCGGTTCGACGCCACGCTGCACTTTTACCCGCCTAATCTGTCGAAGGCAGGTCCTGTCAAGGTAGTGGCCGAATGGAAACGTCCCTGGAATCCCCGAGCGAACTGGAAAAACTCACCCTCGCCCTGCTCCACAGCCGCGGCGAGGTGGAACGGCTGCGCGAGCGCGAAGCGATCTACAGCAGCCTGCTGGGCAGCGTGAATGCTGTGCTCTGGGCCTTCGACTGGGAGGCCCAGGGGGTCATCTATGTCAGCCCCGCCTACGAGACATTGTTCGGCCGCTCCGCCGCCCTGCTGCTGGCGGACTACAGCGAGTGGCGCAATTGCATCTACCCGGACGACGTGGACTACGCCGCACAGAGCTTCGCCGATGTGCTGGAGAAGGGCGCCATCGAGGCCCGCGAGTACCGCATCATTCGCGCCGACGGCCAACTGCGCTGGATCAGCGACAAGTGCTTCATCAGCCAGCGCGGTGGGGAGGGGCAGCCGACCATCGTGGTCGGCATCGCCGAAGACATCACCGAGAAGAAACAGCTGGAAGGCGAGCTGCACCGCCTGGCCACCACCGATGTGCTGACCAAGAGCAGCAACCGCCGGCACTTCTTCGAATGCGCCCAGCACGAGTTCGACCTCGCCGTGCAGTACGGCACTCCGCTGGCCTTCATCCTGCTGGACATCGATGACTTCAAGCAGATCAACGACACCCACGGCCACCAGGTCGGCGACCAGGTGCTGCAACGCATCGCCCAGTGCGGCGCCAATGCCCTGCGCCGGGGCGATCACTTCGGCCGCATAGGCGGCGAGGAATTCGCCGCCCTGCTGCCCGGCTGCACACCGGAACTGGCCCGGCAGATCGCCGAGCGCCTGCAACGAGAGGTGCAGCGTCTGAGCGTCACCATCGAAGGCCGCACGTTCGGCGTCACCGTCAGCCAGGGCCTGGCGAACCTGCGCGACGACGGCAGCCTCGACAGCCTCTACGCCCGCGCCGATGCGGCCATGTACAAGGCCAAGCGTGGCGGCAAGAACCAGATTGTCCTGGCGGACTGAGCCGACCGCCGGTTCGGCCGCTATTGAAACTACCAGAAGGTCAGTTCTATCTGGTTTCTGTATGCCGAGAAGGTCGTGACCATGCAGGCCAACCCTTTGAGTTTGATTGTGCTGCCTGAGAGTTTACCGGCCAGATCCCCAAGTGCTTCTCTCAGCCACTTTTGATGGGCCCCGATGGCCAGACCGGACGTCACTCCACCGAGTAGACTCAACATATCGCTATTACAGCGGCGATCACTCTCAATGGCCTGTTGCACTATGTCGACAGTCGCCCCGTTGAACATGCTCTTTTTGGATGAGAAGACTTGCGCATATTTTCCCCAAAGAAGCTCCATGATCAGGTAAAGACTTTCTTGTTCTGCAGGTGAAAGATGCATGTCAGTTCCCCAGTATTCCTCTATCTAGATAAACGTTGTCAAAAATTATTCTTTTTAGTTCTTTCTCGCTAATTCCTTTTGCAGAAATAAAGTTGAGTGCCTGGGGGTTGTCGTCGGCTGTCAGGTAGCCATCCACATATCCATCCTGTTCGTCTATTAACAGATAGGCGATTCCACCTGGGATTTTCATGACGTTCGCTCGACGCCCCTGTGCGATAGCGCGTGACGTGTTACGGATATCTTCTTGGGCAATTTCACTCAGCCCCAGCTCCGACGTAAGCTCATCCAGCCCTAATACGAGTCGGGGGAACTTCCGCATATCGATGTCGTAACCAAAAATGGGGTTATAGAAAGCGAATATGGAGAGCATCCTCTGCCGACCTGTCTTGTTCCGTCTGTCGAAGATCACACCCAAGCCATTGTTTTCAGACCCCATGATCGTTACGCCGTCCAATGCGCCGACGGGGATCTTGAACGAATAGGGCCTGACCATCAGGTCGATATATCCAAGTTCCCTCGGTTCTGTCGGATTTGAATTGCATCCGCTCAGTAAAAGAAATAGCCCAACGAAAAGCAGAGTCCGCCAGAAGATCATGCGTTTACTCCAGGTAAAGAATGCGGAAAAGAGCCTAGCAGCGGAGATCATGATTAACTCGCTGAAAGTTTCAGCGAGTCATGTAAGAAATTTCGAATTACGGGCCGGATGTAACCTTGGTGCAGTCAGGTTCCACTCTTCTAGGGCACCTCGTATCTAGTGCTCCACCATCACGCGGCAATGCCCTGCTCAGCCCTCGTTGCGCAGGCGGTACAGGCGGCACTCGGTGACCAGCGCCTGCTGGTTTGGGTCGCGTTTGCGAGCCTTCAGGAAGCCCGCGCGTCGTAGCCTGCGACAGGTTGCCGTTGCGCATGAGGGCGAGGAAGGTATCCAGCTCCTTCCGGCTCAGTCCATCGTCGAATTGCATGGCGGCCATTTGGCGCGTTGCTGGTTGGTGCATAGCAACGCGATGGGTATCGCTCTGCTCGCGGAGCGCCGCCCTGCCCATCCTGTAGACCTGCTCCGTCGCGACGGAGATGACGTTGTGCGAATAAGCCAACAAGGAATAAGCAAATAAATTCTTATTCCTTAACAGATATATGAAGAGCGCCTAGACTGCCCAGCATCGAACTTCAGCAAGGAGGGCTCGCCATGCGCAGCCAGGCCATTCGCTACTTGATTCTGCCGGGATGGCAGGGCTCGTCCGACGAGCATTGGCAGAGCCATTGGCAACGCACCCTGCCCAATGCCAGCCGGGTCGAGCAGGCCGACTGGGACAACCCGGAGCGCGATGCCTGGGTGGCAGCGGTGGAGCGCGCCATCGATGCCGAGCGCACACCGGCCATCCTGATCGCCCACAGCCTGGGTTGCGTGACGGTCGCCCACTGGGCCGCGCAGTCCGACCCGGATGTGCTGCGTCGCGTGCGTGGCGCGCTGCTGGTGGCGCCGGCGGATGTGCAGCGCCCCGGTTGTCCGGAGCCGCTCAAGGGCTTCGCCCCCGTACCCCGTAATCTGCTGCCCTTCCCCAGCCTGCTGGTGGGGTCGGACAACGACCACGCCGCCAGCCCTCAGCGGGCATTGGAAATGGCCCGTGACTGGGGCGCGGAAGCCGCCATTCTCACCGGTGCCGGCCATATCAACGTGAAGTCCGGGCACCACACCTGGGAGCAGGGCTTCGCTCACCTGTATCGCCTGCAGGGTCGCGTCGAGCAACTGGCTCGCAAGCACGCCTGATCCTCCTCCGCATTCAGCAATACGCCAGGGTCCGCTGCTTTGCAGCCTGGGCCCGGCGGGAGATTTCGTCATGTACAAGGAAACCCCCGGTCAGCCGTTGCTGACCTTCGCCGACGCCGACCGCAGCCCCCTGAGCATCCGCGCCCGCGCGCTGGTCTTCGTCGATGAGCGCTCGCGCCGCCTGCGGGAAGACGTGGACCAATTGGCCCCCAGTGCGCTGCCGGTGCTGATCCAGGGCGAGACGGGAACCGGCAAGGAGCTGCTGGCGCGCCAGATCCACCGTTCCAGCGATCGGCCCGGCCTGTTCGTGGCGGTGAGCTGCAGCGCCATCAGCAGGAGCTACGCCGAGGCCGAGCTGTTCGGCCACGCCGCCGGTGCCCACAGTGGATCGGCCAGCAGCCGTGCCGGCTGGTTCGGTTCGGCCAATGGCGGAACCCTCTACCTGGATGAAATCGGCGACCTGCCGCTACCGCTACAGGCCAAGCTGCTGGCGGCACTGGAGAGCCGTGAGGTGATTCGCGTCGGCGCCCAGCAGCCGACGCCTGTGGACGTGCGCCTGGTGGCCGCCACCAGCATCGACCTGGCCAAGGCGGTGCGCGTGGGCAAGTTCAATGCACGGCTCTATCAGTACCTGGATGAGGGGCGGGTGGAGTTGCCGCCGCTGCGCGAGCGCCCCGCCGATATCCTGCCGCTGGCGGAGTACTTCCTCGGCATCTACGCCCAACGCCTGGACCTGCCACTGCCGCTGATCGGCCCGGCCGCCCAGGCGGCCCTGGAGGCCTATCCCTGGCCGGGCAATACCCGCGAGCTGGAGAACAGCGTGCACTTCGCCCTGCTGGTGAGCGAGGGGGACGAGATCCAGCCGCAACACCTCAACCTGCCGCCCCTGCCGGGCTATGCCCAGCTTGCCGTGCAGTTGCGCCGGCTGGCGGCCAATGACGAGGAACGCGACCACCTGCGCCAGTTGTTCGCCGAAGTGTTGGCAGGGTAGGCGAGCTGCGGACGTAGGGTGGACCACGCCTCATCGGTCCACCATTCGAGGTTCGGCCAGGCTCCGTCGGTGGATGTAAAAAGCGACATCCACCCTACGGTCCTGTTCTCCGCCGATCAGTGAATCTGTCCAGTGGCCTTCAGGTGGTCCTTCACCGACCGCAGGCGCGGCAGCGGCAGGCAAACGAGGATGCTCAGGACCAGCACGCCCGCGCCCATCAACGGCAGGTTGGCCAGGCCCATGCTGGTGCTCAGCCACAGACCGCCGACGAAGGCGCCGCTGGCGTTGCCCAGGTTGAACGCGGCGTGGCTCAGCGTGGCGGCCAGGCTCGCGGATTCGCCGGCCTGCTCCACCAGCAGCAGTTGCAGCGGCGAGGAGATGGCGAAACTGGCCACGCCCCAGAGGAACAGGCAGCCCAGGGCCAGGGCCGGAATCTGCGCGAAGACGAACAATCCCAGCAGGCACAGCGTGCTCACCCCGAAGGCCAGGGGCAGGGCGTGGCGGAAGCCCTTGTCGGCCAGGCGCCCACCCAGCAGGTTGCCCACGGTCAGGCCGATGCCGAACAGCAGCAGGGCGAAGTTGGCGTGCTCCGGGCTGAAGCCGGAGACGTCGCGCAGCAGCGGGCTGATGTAGGTGAACACGCCGAACAGCGCCACCGACGACAGGCTGCAGACGAACAGCGCATGCAGTACCGGGCGACGCAGGATGCCGCTCCAGGCCCCGGCGGTATTGGATTGCGGCTTGGGCGCGGCCGGCAGCCAGAGGGCCTGGGCGAGCAAGGTGAGGAAGCCCAGACCCGCCACCACCATGAATGTCACCCGCCAGCTGGTGGCCTGGCCCAGCCAGGCGCCCGCCGGCACGCCGAGCACGTTGGCGATGGTCAGGCCGCTGAGCACCAGGGCCATGGCCGAGGCACGACGATGCGGCGGGGCCAGTTCGGCGGCCAGCAGGGTGGCGCAGCCGAAGAAGCCGGCGTGGCTGAAGGCGGTGAACATACGCATCGCCAGCAGCCATTCGTAGGTCGGCGCGAGGGCGCAGCCGAGGTTGCCCAGGGCATAGGCGCCCATCAGCCAGAGCAGGGCCTGGCGTCGCGGCAGGCGTCCGAGCAGCGGACCCAGCAGCGGCGCGCCGATTACCACGCCCATGGCGTAGGCGCTGACCAGCAGGCCGGCGTCGGAGAGGCTGACCTGGAGGTCTTTGGCGACCTCGGGCAACAGGCCCATGATGATGAATTCGCTGCTGCCGACGACGAAGCCGCCCAGGGCGAGGGCCAGCAATGGCAGGGAGAGGAGGGTGCTCGGGTTCATGCGGGTTCCGGTGGCGGGGCGGTATTGCGAGGGGCGCGGATTCTACGCGCAATTCCTTGCAGGGAGCTTGCCGGAAGGAACAAGCGGCGGAGGACAATCTGTAGGAGCGAATTCATTCGCCGAGGGCAGCGCAGCTGCCCCCTGGAAGCCCAAGTGGCAGACCTGCGGCCTACTTGGCGAATGAATTCGCCCCTACAAGGAAATGCCTCGGAAACTCTCAGCCGTTAAGGAACTTGCTCAGGAACTGCTTGGTGCGCTCTTCCTTCGGCGTACTGAACAGGGCCTTGGCGTCGCCCTGTTCGACGATCACGCCCTTGTCGATGAAGATCGCGCGGTTGGCCACGTCGCGGGCGAAGCTCATCTCGTGGGTGACGATGACCATGGTGCGCTTCTCCTCGGCCAGGCCGCGGATGGTGGCGAGCACTTCGCCCACCAGCTCCGGGTCCAGCGCCGAGGTGGGTTCGTCGAAGAGGATCACGTCAGGCTCCATGGCCAGGGCACGGGCGATGGCCACCCGCTGTTGCTGGCCGCCGGACAGGCGCTTGGGGTAGGCGTCTTCCTTGCCCGCCAGGCCGACCTTGGCCAGCAGCTTGCGGGCCCGCTCGATGGCTTGCTCACGGGGCTGTTTCTTCACCACCACCGGGCCTTCGATGACGTTCTCCAGCGCAGTGCGATGGGGGAAGAGATTGAAGTTCTGGAACACGAAGCCGACGTGCTGGCGCAGCTTGCGAATCAGCGTCTGCTGGTGCTTCAGTGGCTTGCTGGCGTCGATGTCGATCTCGCCCACCCGAATATGGCCGCCGCTGGGTTCCTCCAGCAGGTTGAGGCAGCGCAGCAGGGTGGTCTTGCCGGAGCCGCTGGGGCCGATGATGGCCACCACTTCGCCCGGCTCGATGGTCAGGTCGATGCCCTTGAGCACCTCCTGGCCCTTGAAGGACTTGGTCAGGTTACGGACGGTGATCATCAGGCGTCGCGCTCATGCTGGTTGACCCGTGCCTCGAGGCGGCCCTGGAAGTGCGACAGCACGGTCGCGAGCACCCAGTAGAGCAGCGCGGCGGCCAGGTACATGGTGAAGATCTCGAAGGTGCGCGCGGTGATCAGCTGCGCCTGGCGGAAGAGTTCCGGCACCTGGATGGTGGCGGCCAGGGCGGTGTCCTTCACCAGCGAGATGAAGCTGTTGCCCAAGGGCGGCAATGCGGTGCGCGCGGCTTGCGGAAGGATGGCGCGCACCAGCGTCTGGGTGCGGCTCATGCCGATGCTGGCGGCGGCTTCCCACTGGCCCCGGTCGATGGAGGCGATGGCGGCGCGGAGGATTTCCGAGGTGTAGGCGGCCATGTTCAGCGAGAAGCCGATCAGCGCGGCGGGCAGCGGCTCAAGCTGGATGCCCAGCTGCGGCAGGCCGTAATAGATCATGAACAGCTGCACCAGCAGCGGCGTGCCACGGAAGAAGGACACGTAGATCCGCGAAAGCCACTGCAGGGCGGTGAAACCGTAGAGGCGCATCAGGGCGAGGGTGAACCCCAGCAGCAGGCCGAAGAACATGCCGCCGAGGCTCAGTACCACCGTAAAAACCGCGCCCTTCAACAGGAAGGGCGCGGAATCCAGCGCAAGTTGCAGGCTGGTGTCGATCATTGGGTAACGTCAGCCTTGAACCATTTCTCGGAGAGCTTCTTCAGGGTGCCGTCGGCCTTCAGCTTGGCCAGGGCCTTGTCGAGGGCGGCCAGCAGTTCCGGGTTGCCCTTGCGCAGGGCGATGCCGGCTTCCTGGCGGGAGAAGGGTTCGCCGGTCACGGCCAGCTTGCCATTGGTCTTCTCGACCATTTCGAAGGCGGCCAGGCGGTCCACCAGGATGGCGTCGATGCGGCCGACGTTGAGGTCCTGGAACTTGGTGGGGTCGTCGTCGTAGGTGCGGATGTCGGCCTGCGGGACGTTGTCCTTCAGCCACTGCTCGTAGTTGGTGCCCAGGCCCACACCGACCTTCTTGCCAGCCAGGTCAGCGGCGGACTTGATGCCGCCCTCGTCACCCTTGCGCACCAGCGCCTGGATGCCGGAGACGGTGTAGGGGGTGGAGAAGTCGTACTTCTTCTTGCGCTCGTCGGAGATGGTCACCTGGTTGATCACCACGTCCAGGCGCTTGGATTCCAGGGCCGCGAGGATGCCGTCCCACTTGGTGGGCTGGAACTCGGCCTTCACACCCAGCTCCTTGGCCAGGGCCTCGGCCAGTTCGACTTCGAAGCCGGTCAGCTTGCCGCTCTCGTCCTGGTAGTTGAAGGGCGGGTAAGTGCCTTCCAGGCCGACCTTGATGGCGCCTTTCTGCTGGATGTCCTGGAGCAGGTCGGCGGCGAAGCTGGTGCCGACAAAGCCGGCGCCGAGCACCAGGCTCAGGCTGCCGAGGATGAACTGGCGACGCAGGGTTGCGAATGTCATATGAGCCTCACGGGGGCAGGTTGCTAAAGGTGTGGCAACTCTAGGGTTTTGGTTATATGCAATAAAATAATCAAAAATTATTTACTGCATATTTTTTGGAATAAGCGCATTTCACACGACACCCGCTGGATGATAGGCGAAGAGTGCCGGAGAGCCACCGGTGTGGAGGAAGAGCACCGGCCCGTTGCCTTCGAAGGCGCCCTTGGCGACCCCATCGAGCAGGCCGGCGAAGGCCTTGCCGGTGTACACCGGGTCCAGCAGCAGGCCCTCGTGGCTGGCCACCTGGCGCACCGCGTCGAGAGTGCCGGCATTGGGCTCGCCGTAGCGCGGGGCGAAATACTGGTCCCACAGCTCCACCTTGAGTCCGGCCGGAACCGGGACGCCGAGCAAATCAGCCGTGCGTTGCAGCAGGCCCTCCACCTTGGGTCGCTGGGTGGCGTCCGGGCGGGAGACGGTGACGCCCACCACGCGGGTGCCGGGCAGGGCGTGCTCCAGGGCCAGCGCGAGGCCCGCGTGGGTGCCGGCGCTGCCGGAGGCCAGCACCACGGCGGAGAAGGTCTCGCCACTGGCCTTGATCTGCTCGGCCAGTTCCAGGCCGGCGCGCACATAACCCAGGGCCCCCAGGGCATTGGAGCCGCCGATGGGCACCAGGTACGGGCGCTTGCCGGCGGCGCGCAGGCGCTCGCCGGTGGCGGCGAGGAGCTCGTCGGCGGTGTCCAGGTTGGGCACCAGCTCGACCTCGGTACCGAACAGGTCCAGCAGCAGGCGGTTGCCATTGCTGAGGTAGTTGCTGTCGGTGGTGCCGATGGGGTTTTCCAGCAGGGCGACGCAGCCAAGACCCAGGCGCGCGGCCAGGGCGGCGGTCTGGCGGACGTGGTTGGACTGGATGGCACCGGCGGTGACCAGGGTATCGGCCCCCTGGGCCAGGGCGTCGGCGGCGAGGAATTCCAGCTTGCGCACCTTGTTGCCGCCGAGGGCGAAGGGGGTGATGTCGTCGCGCTTAACAAAGACGTCACGCCCCAGCTTGCTCGACAGCCGCTCCAGCTTCTCCAGCGGGGTGGGCGAGGGGACCAGTTCCAGACGGGGGAAGCGGGAAAGGGCGGCATTGAGCATGGCGGTGGCTCGGTGGGCAGTTGCGAAGGCTGCCACTCTAGTGAGCCGGGGCGTTGCAGGCAATTCGCAGACGCGACATGGAAATACTGGTCAGTCAGGGCGCGAACGTTATCAAGTGCGCTGTTTTTATATCCATTTTGGAATATAAAAATAAAAAATCGATATTTGTTCGTTATAAGAATTCACCGTAGTGTCGCCCTTAACCCGGCACACCCAGACCGGGCACTCCAACACCCGCTCGCGGCTGACGATCCAGCCGGAGCCACAGAATGAGACGGACCATCATGAAGAAGACCCTGCTGCTGACCGCCCTGGCCGCTGCCCTTTCCGCCACCTTCGCCCAGGCTGGCGAAAAGCTCGTCGTCGCCGCTACGCCGGTCCCCCACGCAGAAATCCTCGAGCTGGTGAAACCCCAGCTGGCCAAGGAAGGCGTGGATCTGGAAGTGAAGGTCTTCACCGACTACGTGCAGCCCAACCTGCAGGTGGACCAGAAGCGCCTGGACGCCAACTACTTCCAGACCAAGCCCTACCTGGACAACTTCAACAGCGGCAAAGGCACCCACCTGGTAATCGTCAAAGGCGTTCACGTCGAGCCCTTCGGCGGCTACTCCAGCAAGTACAAATCCCTGAAGGAACTGCCGGACGGCGCCACCATCGCCATCCCCAACGAAGGCAGCAACAGCGGCCGCGCCCTGCTCCTGCTGCAGAAGTCCGGCCTGCTGAAACTGAAAGATCCGAAGAACGCCCTGGCCACCCCCAAGGACATCGCCGAGAACCCGCACAACTTCAAGTTCAAGGAGCTGGAAGCGGCCCTGCTGCCGCGCGTGCTGGACCAGGTCGACCTGGCCCTGATCAACACCAACTACGCGCTGGAAGCCAAGCTGAACCCGTCCAAGGACGCCCTGGTGCTGGAAGACCGCACCTCGCCCTACGTGAACTACCTGGTGGCCCGTCCGGACAACAAGGACAGCGACGCCATCAAGAAACTCTCCGCCGCGCTGACCAGCCCGGAAGTGAAAACCTTCATCGAGCAGAAGTACTCCGGCGCGGTTGTGCCGGCGTTCTGATCCCCCGCTAGCCACGGTGGTGCAGGCCCGGCCTGCGCCTCTCCTCACGCCGACGAGGCTGTACTATCGTCGGCGTTCTTTTTTCTGCTGCCGTCCCGTGGGGCAAGGAATGGTGTAGGGGCGAATTCATTCGCCAAGCAGTCCGCAGGACTGCCCTGCAGAGTCCGGGCCCGCTTCGCGGTCCTTGGCGAATGAATTCGCCCCTACAGGGAAAGCGGCTCTCCACCCGGAGCCCACCATGTCCGAATCCAAACCCGGCCTCTCCACCCTCTCCGTCCACAGCGGCAATGACATCGACCAGAAGATGGTCACCCGCCCGAAGAGCCTGCCCATCTACGAATCCTCGGTGTTCGTCTACGACTCCCTGGAACAGGTGGACGATTTCCTCGCCGGCAATCCCGACAACTACATGTACACCCGCATCGCCAACCCCAATCAGGCGGCGTTGGAGCAACTGATCAAGGACCTGGAAGGCGGCGCAGCGGCGCTGTTCTCCGCCTCCGGCATGGCCTCGGTGAGCGCCGCGCTGCTGGGGCGGTTGAATGCCGGCGACCACCTGATCGCCAGCCGCGAGCTGTACGGCACCACCCAGAGCCTGATCGAGAAGGAACTGGTGCGTTTCGGCATCACCGCGACCCTGGTGGAGATCAACGACCTGGCGGCGGTGGAAGCGGCCATCACCCCGGCGACCAAGCTCATCTACACCGAAACCGCCTCCAATCCGCTGGTGCGGGTCAGCGACGTGCCGGCCCTGGCGAAGCTGGCCAAGTCCCGTGGCCTGAAGCTGCTGGTGGACAACACCTTTCTCTCGCCGGCGCTCTACAACCCGCTGGCCGAAGGCGCAGACCTGGTGCTGCACAGCACCACCAAGTACCTCAACGGCCACAGCGACGCCACCGGCGGCATCCTGGTGGGCGAGGCGGAGTGGATCGGGGAGGCGCGGCGCTTCCAGATCAACGCCGGCGGCAGTGCCAGCCCGTTCGAGTCCTGGCTGACCTTCCGTGGCGCCAAGACCCTGGCCCTGCGCATGAAGGCCCATTCGGCCAACGCCCAGGCCCTGGCCGAAGCCCTCGAAGCCCACCCGAAGGTGGCGCGGGTGTTCTACCCCGGCCTGCCGTCCCATCCGGACCACGCCCTGGCCCAGCGGCTGTTCCCCAAAGGCGCTTCGGGGATGCTCAGCTTCACCCTGCACGGCGGCCTGGCCGAGGTGGACCGGCTGATGCGCGGCCTGAAGAACACCGCCTTCGCGCCGTCCCTGGCGGGGGTCGCCAGCAGCATCACCCACCCCGGCAAGACCTCCCATCGCGCCCTGTCGGCCGAGGCCCTGGCGGAGCTGGATATCCACGACGGCACCATCCGCGTGTCGGTGGGCATCGAGGATGCGGACGACATCGTCGCCGACTTCGTGCAGGCGCTGGATAGGCTCTGATCCAGGTTCGACCTGAGGCGGGTCTCATTTCTGTAGGGGCGAATTCATTCGCCAAGGGCAGCGCAGCTGCCCCTAGCGGGCCTTGCAGGGCAGACCTTCGGCCTGCTTGGCGAATGAATTCGCCCCTACAGGAAAAGCACCGCCCGACGCGGGCGCCCGCTTCTATTCTTATTCAATAACGGTATTTCACCAGTCATTCTTATATCCGTTAATCTCGCGCCATAACTTGTTATAACAAGTAAGGAATTCAAGCGAAGGACACTATGGCCGAACTGCTCCCCCTCTCCCCGGTACCGCTCTACAGCCAGCTCAAGGAGCTGCTGCGCGGGCGCATCCTCGACGGCACCTACCCGCCCCACAGCCGCATGCCTTCGGAAAGCGAGCTGGGCAAGGCCTTCAACGTCAGCCGCATCACCGTGCGCCAGGCGCTGGGCGATCTGCAGAAGGAAGGGCTGATCTTCAAGATCCACGGCAAGGGCACCTTCGTTGCCAAACCCAAGGCCTTCCAGAACGTCACCACCCTGCAGGGCCTGGCCGAGTCCATGACCCAGATGGGCTACGAAGTGCTCAACCGCCTGCGCAGTTTCCGCCATGTACCCGCCAGTCCGTTGGTGGCGGCGCGCCTGCAGGTGGGGGAAGGCAGCCCGGTGACCGAGATTCGCCGCGTGCGCCTGATCAACCGGGAGCCGGTGTCGCTGGAAATCACCTGGCTGCCCAAGGCCGTGGGCGAGAAGCTGGAAAAGGCAGACCTCGCCACCCGCGACATCTTCCTGATCCTGGAAAACGACTGCGGCATTCCCTTGGGCCACGCCGATCTGGCCATCGACGCCGTGCTCGCCGACGGCGACCTGACCCAGGCGCTGGAGGTGGAGGAGGGCGCGCCGATCATGCGCATCGAGCGCCTGACCCACACCGCCGATGGCACGCCGCTGGACTTCGAACACCTCTACTACCGTGGCGATGCCTTCCAGTACCGCCTGCGCATCGACCGTCAGAAGGGACCCCAGGCATGAGCACCCAGCACCAGGATTACGACATCGTTGTCATCGGCGGCGGCACCGCCGGCCCCATGGCCGCGATCAAGGCCAAGGAGCACAACCGCGAGTTGCGCGTGCTGCTGCTGGACAAGGCCAACGTCAAGCGCAGTGGCGCCATCAGCATGGGCATGGACGGCCTGAACAACGCCATCATTCCCGGCCACGCGACGCCCGAGCAGTACACCAAGGAAATCACCGTCGCCAACGACGGCATCGTCAACCAGGCCACCGTCTACGCCTACGCCACCCACAGCTTCGAGACTATCCAGCAGCTCGACCGCTGGGGCGTGAAGTTCGAGAAGGACGAAACCGGCGACTACGCGGTGAAGAAGGTCCACCACATGGGCGCCTACGTGTTGCCCATGCCCGAGGGGCACGACATCAAGAAGGTGCTCTACCGCCAGCTCAAGCGTGCGCGGGTGGAGATCAGCAACCGCGTGGTCTGCACCCGCCTGCTGCTGGACGGCGACGGGGCCGCGTGTGGCGTCATGGGCTTCGACTGCCGCAGCGGCGAGTTCCGGGTGATCCGCGCCAAGGCGGTGATCCTCGCCTGCGGCGCGGCCGGTCGCCTCGGCCTGCCATCTTCGGGCTACCTGATGGGCACCTACGAGAACCCGACCAACGCCGGCGACGGCTACGCCATGGCCTATCACGCCGGGGCGGAGCTGGCGAACCTGGAGTGCTTCCAGATCAACCCGCTGATCAAGGACTACAACGGCCCGGCCTGCGCCTACGTCACCGGACCGCTGGGCGGCTACACCGCCAACAGCAAGGGCGAGCGCTTCATCGAGTGTGACTACTGGAGCGGCCAGATGATGTGGGAGTTCCACCAGGAGCTGGAGGGCGGAAACGGTCCGGTGTTCCTCAAGCTGGACCACCTGGCCGAGGAAACCATCCAGACCATCGAGGACATCCTGCACAGCAACGAGCGCCCCAGCCGTGGCCAGTTCCACGCCAATCGCGGCACCGACTACCGCCAGCAGATGGTGGAAATGCACATCTCCGAAATCGGCTTCTGCTCCGGCCATTCGGCCTCGGGCGTGTGGGTCAACGAGAAGGCCGAGACCAGCGTGAAGGGCCTGTACGCGGCGGGCGACATGGCCGCCGTGCCACACAACTACATGCTCGGCGCCTTCACCTACGGCTGGTTCGCCGGGGTCAACGCGGCGGATTACGTCGCCGGGCGTGCCTTCGCCGACATCGATTCCGACCAGGTGGAGCGCGAGCGGGCACGGGTCTTCGCGCCGCTCAACCGGGAACACGGCCTGCCGCCGGCCCAGGTCGAGTACAAGCTGCGGCGCATGGTCAACGACTACCTGCAGCCGCCCAAGGTGACGAAGAAGATGGAGATCGGCCTCGCACGCTTCGCCGAGATCGAGCGGGACCTGGCGCAGATGAAGGCCAGCAACCCCCACGAGCTGATGCGCGCGATGGAAGTGGCGGTGATCCGCGACTGCGCCGAAATGGCTGCCCGCGCCTCCCTGTATCGCGCCGAAAGCCGCTGGGGCCTGTACCACCATCGCGTGGACTTCCCCGAGCGCAACGACGCCGACTGGTTCTGCCATTGCCACCTGAAGAAGGGCGAGGACGGCTGCATGACCAGCTTCACGAAGCCGGTGGAGCCCTACCTGATTCCGCTGGATGCGGAGGAGCAGCAGGCCTACGACCGGCTGCGTGTGAAGACCGAAGCCGCCGCGTGAACGGGGACGCCCCGTAGGTTGGGTAGAGCGGAGCGAAACCCGACATGGAGCGCAACGCGCTCCTCGCCAGACCCATAACGAGAGCCCCAGACTCCAAGGAATCGTGAAATGGCCCATCAGCCCCAGGAAATCTTCTTCCGCAGCAGCGCGCCGGTGACCATCGATGAAGACAAGTGCATCGCTCACAAGGGCTGCACCGTCTGCGTCGAGGTCTGCCCCATGGACCTGCTGGCCATCAACCCGGCCACCCAGAAGGCCTACATGGCCTTCGACGAGTGCTGGTACTGCATGCCCTGCGAGAAGGATTGCCCGACCGGCGCGGTGACGGTGGAGATTCCCTACCTCCTGCGCTGACGATACCCATCAAAGCCCGACATCAGAAAGCAAACAGCCATCCGGCCCACCCCCGGACGCCTCACCTGAAAGCCCCTCGTTTCCCACCACCCAGCCATGTGGCGGAGACGATTCCAATACTCATGATTCGAGGGGAATTACCCATGCGTCTTCGTGCAACCGTCGCCAGCCTCGCGCTGGCCGTTTCCAGTCTGTCCGCCTCCGCCGAGACTATCCGCATCGCCATCGGCACCCAGGACACCACCATCAACTGCGCCACCGGCGGCCTGCTCATCCGCGAGCTGGGTCTGCTGGACAAGTACCTGCCCCATGACGGCAAGTACAAGGACGCCGACTACCAGGTGGAGTGGAAGAACTTCACCAGCGGCGCGCCGCTGACCAATGAAATGGTCGCCGGCAAGCTGGACTTCGGCGCCATGGCCGACTTCCCCGGCTCCTTCAACGGCGTGGCGCACCTCGACGCCGGCAAGCGCAGCCTGTTCATCAGCGTGCTGTCGGGCAGCACCCGAGGCAGTGGCAACGGCATCGTGGTGCCGGCATCGTCCAGCGTGCAGTCCCTGGCCGAACTCAAGGGCAAGACCATCTCCGTGCCCTTCGCCTCCACCGCCCACGGCATGCTGCTGCGCGCTGTCGCCGCCCAGGGCTGGGACCCGGAGAAGGACGTGCGCATCATCGCCCAGCCGCCGGAGATCGCCGGCTCCGCCCTGCGCAGCAACCGCATCGAGGCCCACGCCGATTTCGTGCCCTTCGCCGAGCTGTTCCCCAACCGTGGCTTCGCACGGAAGATCTACGACGGTTCCCAGGCCCAGGCGCCGACCTTCCACGGTGCCCTGGTGGACGCGGCCTATGCGAAGAAGTACCCGGAGATCGTCACCGCCTACCTGCGCGCCAGCCTGGAGGCCGACCGCCTGTTCGCCGAGTCGCCCGAGAAGTACAGCGAGCTGATCGAGAAGGTCACCGGCATCGAGGCCGAAGTGAACTACCTGTTCCACGGCCCCCTCGGCCTGCAGACCCGCGACCTCACCTGGAAGCCCGAGTACCGCAAGGCAGTGGCCACCTCCATCGACACCCTCAAACTCTTGAAGAAGACCGATCGTGGCCTGGACACCGACCGGTTCATCGACGACCAGTACATCCGCGCGGCCTTCAAGGCGTCCGGGCAGGACTACGACCAGGCGCTGAAGAACTACGCCCCGTTGCCGCTCAAGGCCAACGACGCGCTGACCGGCAAGCCGATCACCGACTTCAAGCGCCTGGCGCAGATCTGGGTGCGCGGCGAAGACAAGGTCCGTCACTACGCCTCGCCGGAAGCCGCACTGACCGCGTTGGCCCAGCTGGAAAAGGAAGGCAAGGACATCCGCGCCATCTACGCCCAGGCTGCCGACAGCGGGATCAAGTTGCTGGCCAACCAGGCCTGGTTCGTGCGCAACGACCAGGGTGAGCTGAGCGCCTTCCTGCTCAAGGAGCAGGCCGAGCAATACGCTCAGCGCAACGGTGGCACCGCGCTGGATTTCGTCAGCGCCAACCAGAAGCAGGTGGCCCAGCGCTGACGGCCCTAGCCCTCTCCCCTCGGGGAGAGGGGGACAGCCAGGAGAAGATCGATGACGAACCTTTACCGCTGGCCCCTGCGCCTCGCCTCGCTGGCTGCCTGCCTGCTGTTCTGGCAGCTGGCCGCCACCGCGCGGCTGGACCTGGGCCTGTTCACCTTCACCTATGTGCCCACGCCCGCTGCCGTGCTGGAGGCCGCCTGGCAGCTGGCGCACTCGAGCAAGCTGCTGCCGCACCTCACCAGCAGCCTGGCGCGGGTGTTCGCTGGCTACCTGGCCGCCGCGCTGCTGGGCGTACTGCTGGGCCTGGCCATCGGCCGCTCGAAATGGGCCGAAGACAGCCTGTTGCCACCGCTGGAAGTGCTGCGGCCGATTCCCGCCGTGGCCTGGATTCCCCTGGCCATCCTGATGTTCCCCTCGTCGGAGCTGTCGATGGTGTTCATCACTTTTACCGGCGCGCTGTTTCCCATCCTGCTCAACACCGTGCACGGCGTCGAAGGCGTCGACCCGCGCCTGATCGCTTCGGCGCGCAGCCTCGGCGCCGGGCGCGTGGCGATCCTGCGGGAGGTGATCCTGCCGGGCGCGACGCCGAGCATCGTCACGGGGCTGGCCATCGGCATGGGCACGTCGTGGTTCTGCCTGGTCACCGCCGAAATGATCTCCGGCCAGTTCGGCATCGGTTACTACACCTGGGAGTCCTACGTCGTGCAGAACTACCCCGACATCGTGGTCGGCATGTTGCTGATCGGTCTGCTCGGCATGGGCAGCAGCGGCCTGGTGAAACGTTTTGGTGCCCTGGCCACGCCCTGGTACCGCGCGCGGAGGACTGCCTGATGAGCGCCCTCGAGCAATCCGTGGAGCCCGGCCGCATCGAGGCCCGTGGCATTTCCATCCGCCTGGGGCAGGGCAGCGATGCCTTCGAGGCGGTGCAGGCGCTGGACTTCGCCATCGCGCCGGGAGAGTTCGTCTGCATCCTCGGTCCGTCCGGTTGTGGCAAGTCCACCCTGCTCGGCGCGTTGGCCGGCCACCTGCGCCCCAGCGCCGGCAGGCTGGAAGTGGACGGCCGGCCAATCAGCGGGCCATCGCCCGAGCGCGGCATGGTGTTCCAGCACCATACGCTGCTGCCTTGGCGCAGCGTGCTGGACAACGTCGCCTTCGGCCTGAAGATGCAGGGCCTGGGCAAGTCCGAGCGCCGCCGCCAGGCCGCCGAGTTCCTGCGTCTGGTGGGCCTGGAAGATTTCGCCGGCCGCTGGCCGAGTCAGCTGTCCGGGGGCATGCAGCAGCGTGCTGAAATCGCCCGGGTGCTGATCAACCGTCCGCGCCTCTTGCTGATGGACGAACCGTTCGGGGCCCTCGACGCGCAGACCCGCTCGCGGATGCAGGAACTGCTGCTGGATATCTGGACGCGCATCCGCACCACCGTGGTGTTCGTCACCCATGACATCGACGAAGCGCTGTTCCTCGCCGACCGCATCCTGGTGATGAGCCCGCGTCCCGGCCGCTTCATCGAAAACCTGCGCCTGGACTTCCCACGTCCGCGCCGCGCCAGCCTGCTCACCAGTCCTGGCTTCTCCCACCTCAAGCGCCACTGCCTGGAACTGCTGCGCCATGAAGAAGGCCGCGAGTTGCCACGCCTGACCCCGCTGGGCCTGCCCACCGACCACCCGCCACTGCGAATTGCCCTATGACCGAGCGTACTAGCGACAACCCCGACATCCTCGACCTGCTGCCGCGTCTCACCGATGACGACGCCGGCGTACGTCGCATCGCCCTGATCGAACTGGCCGACCTGGAAGACCCCGAAGGCTTGCCCTGGCTCACCGACGCCCTGGTGGTGGACCCGGCGGCCGAGGTGCGCGCCGAAGCCGCCCGCCTGCTGGAAGCCTGGGAAGAACCCGACGTGGTGCAAGCGCTCTGCGCCGCCCTGGCGGATGCCGCCGAGCCTGTGCGCCTGGCCGCCGCCCAGAGCCTCAGCGAACTGAAGACCCTGGAGGCCGGACGCGTGATCCTGCCCTGGGTGGCCCATGCCGATGCCTTCGTGCGTAGCAGCGCCCTGCGTGCACTGCGTGAGCTGCGTCTGGAGGAGGCTGCCGGCCCGGCCCTGCTGGCGCTGGAGGATGCCGAAGCTGTGGTGCGCCGCGAGGCGGTGGGCATCCTCGGCTGGCTCAAGCATGACGCTGCGTTGCCGGAACTGGCGCGATTGGCCAGCGACGACGCCGATACCGAAGTACGCCGCGCCGCCACCGGCGCCCTCGGCCTGGCCCGCGACGCCAGCGTATTGGCCGCGCTGTATGCGGCCTTGCGCGATACCACCTGGCAGGTACGCGAGGAAGCCGCCACCACCCTGGGCAAGGTCGGCCTGGCAGAAGCCGGTCCCGCACTCGTGCAGGCCCTGAGCGACGATTACTGGCAGGTACGCCTGCGTGCCGCCCGTGCGCTGGGTCGCCTGCGTTATCGCGAGGCAGGTGTGCAGTTGGCCGCACTCCTCGGCCACGGCATCGCCAACCTGCGCAAGGAGGCGGCGCTGGCCCTCGGTGAGTTGGGCGACGCCGCCGCATTGCCGGCCCTGCGCCAGGCCGCCGCCGACGGCGATCCGGAAGTGCGCAAGGCGGTACGCATTGCCCTGGCGCAACTGCAAGGGGCGGCCTGATGGACGCCCCCAGCGCACTGCGCAATTCACGTAGCCAGACGTCGCTGATGCTGGAGTGGGCGGATGGCGAACGCCAGACGATCAGCCACGCCCGCCTGCGCGGCGCCTGCCCCTGCTCGCAATGCAAGGCGGCGCGGTTGCGCGGGGTGATTGCGCTGGTGGATGAGGACGTGCGCCTGGAGCGCATTGCGCTCCAGGGCTATGGCGTGCAACTGGTGTTCAGTGATGGGCACGAACGGGGGATTTATCCCTGGGGGTATTTGCGGGAGTTGGGCCACGCAGGATCAGCCCGGTAGGGTGCGCTGCGCGCACTGGAATCTCCGCGCGGGACTTCTGGTGCGCACGGCGCACCCTACGAGGCAGGCTGCGCCGACGCACGCTCTCGGTTCTTCAGAACGGCCTGTCCCCCAGAATGGTCGCCCGATGCATTACCCGCCGTTGCGGCCGGTAGTCGTCCACCGCGAAGTGCTGGGTGATGCGGTTGTCCCAGAAGGCCACGTCGTTTTCCTGCCAGCGCCAGCGGATGGTGAACTCGGGGCGGGTGGCGTGGGCGAAGAGGAAGCGCAGCAGCGCGTCGCTTTCCGCTGCCGTCAGTTCGTTGATGCGGGTGGTGAAGCCTTCATTGACGAACAGCCCCTTGCGCCCGGTGACCGGATGGGTGCGTACCACCGGGTGGCTGCGGGGCGGGTGCTTGCGCTTGGCGTCTTCCAGGCGCTCCTGTTCTTCGGGCGTGAGGCTGAAGCGTTCCTCGGGGAAGGAGCGGCTCAGGTCGTGGTTGGCGGTGAGGTCTTCCAACAGTTGCTGAATGGGTTTCGACAGCGCGTCGTAGGCGGCGCTGCTGCTGGCCCAGAGCGTGTCGCCGCCAAAGGGCGGCAGTTGCTTGGCGGCCAGCACCGCGCCCAATGCCGGGGTTTCCAGGAAGGTCACGTCGGTGTGCCAGAGGGCGTTGTCGCGCACATCGGTGACGGCGGTATCCAGCACCAGCACTTCCGGTTGTTCGGGGATGTTCGGGTAGATCGGATGGATATGCAGGTCGCCGAAGTGGCGGGCGAAGGCGGCTTGCTGTTGCGGGTTGAGCGGCTGGCCGCGAAAGAACAGCACCTGGTGGGTGAGCAGGGCGCGTTCCACCGCTTCGCGCTGCGTGGCGTCGAGGGGACGGTTGAGGTCGAGGCCTTCGACCACGGCGCCGAGGGCGGGGGAGAGCGGGGTGATGTGCAGAGGCATGGCGTTGTCTCGCGAGGCCCAACGAATGGGTCAGTGGTTCTGCCCATGCCAGGGCACGAGCTTGCGTTGCAGGGCGCGCAGGCCGAGTTCGAGGGCGAAGGCGATCAGGGCGATGACGAGGATGCCGAGGATCACCACATCGGTGACCAGGAACTGCGCCGCCGACTGCACCATGAAGCCCAAGCCGCGGGTGGCGGCCACCAGTTCGGCGGCCACCAGGGTGGACCAGCCGACGCCGAGGCCGATGCGTACGCCGGTGAGGATGTCCGGCAGGGCACTGGGCAGGATCACATGGCGGATCAGCTGCGCCTGGCTGGCGCCCAGGGACTGCGCCGCGCGCAGCTTCGCCGGGTCGACGTTGCGCACGCCGGTGGCGGTGGCGATGGCGATGGGGGCGAAGATCGCGAGGAAAATCAGCAATACCTTGGACAGCTCACCGATGCCGCACCAGATGACGATCAGCGGCAGGTAGGCCAGCGGCGGGATGGGCCGATAGAACTCGATCAGCGGGTCGAAGATGCCGCGTGCGATCCGATTGCGGCCGATGGCGACGCCCAGCGGAACGGCGGTCAGCACCGCCGCCAGCAGGGCCACGCCGATGCGCCCCAGGCTGGCGCCCAGGTGTTGCCAAAGGCTGGCGTCCATATAGCCCTGGTTCAGCAGTATCCAGCCCTTGCGCGCGATGGCCTGGGGGCTGGGCAGGAACAGCGGTTCGATCAGGCCGGCGGTGGTCACCGCCCACCACGCCAACACCAGGCTGGCCAGGGTGAGGATGCTGATGGACAGCGTGCTCAGTGGTCGGCGCTGGCGGGGATTCACGACCGGGGTGGCCTTGTCGGCCAGGGGCAGTTCGAGGCTGCTCATGCGCTTCTCCTCTGGCGTTCGGCGAAGACCTGGGCGAGCACGTGCTCGCGGGTCTCGATGAAGCGCGGGTCGGACTTGATCGCCCGCGCGCTTTCCCCGGCGGCGTAGCGCTGGCCGAAGTCCAGGCGCAGGCGCTCGCTGATGCGGCCCGGGTTGGGCGACAGCAGGATGAGTTCGGTGGCGAGGAACACGGCTTCCTCGATGTCGTGGGTAATCAGGAACACCGGCTTGGCGGTGCGACGCCAGACCTGCAACAGCAGCTCCTGCATCTGCTCGCGGGTGAAGGCGTCGAGGGCGCCGAAGGGTTCGTCCATCAGCAGCACGCGCGGGTCGGCGGCCAATGCGCGGGCGATGCCGACGCGCTGTTTCTGCCCGCCGGAAAGCTCCCAGATGCGGCGTTTGTCGAAGCCGGCCAGGTCCACCAGGGCAAGCATGTCGCGGGCGCGCGACTCGCGTTCGGTGCGGGGGATGCCGGCCAGCTCCAGGCCGAAGGCGACGTTGCCCAGCACGTCCTGCCAGGGCAGCAGGGCGTCGTCCTGGAACACCACGCCGCGCTCGGCACTTGGGCCGTTGACGGGGACGCCGTCGAGGCTGATGCGCCCGGCGCTGGGGGCGACGAAGCCGGCGATGAGGTTGAGCAGGGTGGTCTTGCCGCTGCCGGAGGGGCCGAGGGCCACCAGCAGTTCGCCGGGCCCGAGATTGAGGGAGATGTCGGTCAGTACCGGCTCGGCCGTGCCGGGGTACTGTGCGCTGATGCGCTCCAGTTGGAGTAGGGCCATTTTCTGCGAGTCTCTGGAGGGCCTGCCCGACAGCTCCGGGCAGGCGGCCGCCTGTCAGTTGGTGACGTATTTGGCGCTGACGTAGGGCGCGTAGTCGGGCAGCACGGCGTCGACCTTGCCCTGTTCCTTCAGGAAGGACGCGGTCTCGGTGAGCGCCTGGGTGGTGGGGGCACCGAGGGCGGTGGCCTGGTCGGCCGCCAGCGGGAATACGTTGCCCTGCAGCAGCAGCGGGATGTCCTCTGCCTTGGCGCCGGAGAGCTTCACCAGCTTGTCGATGTTGCCCTTGTCGGCCAGCCAGGCTTTCGGGTCCTTGCGGTAATCGGCGTAGGCGTCGAGGGTCACCTTGGCGAAGGCGCGGACGACTTCCGGGTGCTTCTCGGCGAAGTCCTTGCGCACGATCCAGGCATCGAAGGTGGGGGCGCCCAGCTTGCCCAGTTCGGCGGAGCTGATCAGCACCTTGCCGTTGGACTTGGCCACGCCCAGGGCCGGGTCCCAGACGTAGGTGGCGTCGATGTCGCCGCGCTGCCAGGCGGCGATGATGGCCGGCGGCGCGAGGTTGAGGATGGTCACCTTGGTGGGGTCGATCTGCCAGTGCTTGAGGGCCGCCAGCAGGCTGTAGTGGCCGGTGGAAACGAAGGGCACGGCGATCTTCTTGCCGATCAGATCCTCGGGCTTGGCGATGCCGGCGCCGTTGCGCGTCACCAGGGCTTCGGCGTCGCCGATCTGGGTGGCGATGAGGAAGGTCTGGATCGGCAACTGGCGTGTAGCGGCCGCCGCCAGGGGGCTGGAGCCGACATAGCCGATCTGCACGTCACCGGAGGCAACGGCGGTGATGACGTCGGCGCCGCTGTCGAACTTGCGCCAATCGATGCTGGACTTGCTCGCCTTCTCGTAGGCGCCGTCGGCCTGGGCCACCTTGGCCGGGTCGACGGTGGTCTGGTAGGCGACGGTGAAGTCCGCGGCGTGGGCGCTCAGGGCCAGGCCGCCAAGGGTCAGGGCCGCCAGCAGGCGACGGGGAAACAGGGACGGGATCATGGAGGTGCTCCTCAACGGGCTGGGGCCGGTCTTGGAGGCCGGGCCACGGGACAGGGGGATGCTGCGATCTGGGTGTCCGGTGGTCCGGTGAGCAGAATTTAGATGATCTAAAAAACTGCGAATAAATAATTTTTTGGAATGAGCTTAGAGATCGAGAAAGCTCAAGGGTTGGAATCTTTTATTCCATATAGCTATTTACATCTGAAAAATAATTCTTTTTTGAAATTAGCAGTCGCCCCCTAGAGTGGCGGCCTGCCGAAAGCGGACCGCCGCATCGCACTTGCACCGGAGCCTGTGAAAACGACAGTGGCTTCGAAGGTCACGCAGCGGCGTAACGCGTCTGCTCCTGCTCCGGGCATCCAACACCCTTAAAAGATCGCAATGGAGCATGAGCATGAACAAATCGTCCCTGACCCTGGCTGTCGCCCTTGGCGTGCTGGCCCAGCAGGCCGCCGCCGGCGGCTTCATCGAAGACAGCAAGGCCAACCTGGCGCTGCGCAACTTCTACATCAACCAGGACAACCGCGAAGGCGCGGCGGCGCCGTCGAAGCAGGAAGAGTGGGGCCAGGGCTTCCTCCTCAACTACAGCTCCGGCTTCACCGAGGGCACCGTCGGCGTCGGTGTCGACGCCCTCGGCCTGCTCGGCGTCCGGCTGGATTCCGGGCGCGGCACCCACTTCAACCCGACCAGCGCCAACTACGGCGGCATCGTCTTCCCCACCGACGAGGACGGCCGCGCGGTGGACGAGTTCAGTAGCCTGGGGCTGACCGGCAAGCTGCGCCTGTCGAAGACCGAGGCGCGCCTCGGCACCCTGCTGCCGAAGCTGCCGGTGGTGACCTACAACGACGGCCGCCTGCTGCCGCAGACCTTCGAGGGCGGGCAGGTGACCTCCAGCGAGATCGCTGGCCTGACCCTGGTCGGCGGCCAGCTGGAACACGCCAAGGGGCGCAACTCCAGCGACAGCCGCGGGCTGTCCATCGCCGGGGCGAACAACGCCCGCACCGGCCAGTTCGTCAACAAATTCTATTTCGCCGGCGGCGACTACAAGGTCAGCGACAACCTGCTGGCGCAGTACTACTACGGCAACCTGGAAGACTTCTATCAGCAGCACTTCCTCGGCCTGACCCACAACTGGGCTCTGCCGGTGGGCGCGCTGAAGTCCGACCTGCGCTACTTCGCCAGCGACTCCGACGGCCAGAACGCCAGCGCCGCCGGCCGCGCCGCGGGTTTCGTCAGCAGCGGCAACTGGGCGAAGAACGACCCGCACAAGGGCGAGGTGGACAACCGCACCTGGAGCGCCTTCTTCAGCTACACCCTGGGCGGCCACGTGGCCAGCCTGGGCTACCAGCAGGTGAGCGGCGACAGTGCCTTCCCCTACCTGAACCAGGGCGACGGCGCCACCGCCTACCTGATCACCGACCGCCAGATCGGCAAGTTCCTCAGTGCCGGCGAGCGCACCTGGGTGGCCGAGTACGGCTACGACTTCGCCAAGCTCGGCGTGCCGGGGCTGAAAGCGGTGGGGACCTACCTGAAGGGCTCGAACATCGAGACCCAGGGCAGTGACCAGGGCGAGTGGGAGCGTGACTTCCGTCTCGACTACGTGCTGCAGGACGGCCCGCTGAAGGGCCTGGGCCTGTCCTGGCGCAATGCGGCGTTCCGCAGCGACCTCGGCGGCACCACCCGCGACCAGGACGAGAACCGCCTGATTGTCAGCTACACCCTGACGCTGCTGTAAGCCGGGCCCGTCGTAGGGTGGATCACGCTTCACCGATCCACAGTCGGTGCCGAACCTGGCCTCGTTGGTGGATGTAAAAAGCGACATCCACCCTACGGCTTGCTCCCACACGAAACAGCCGGGAACCTCATTCCAGAGGCCTTCCCGGCTTTTTCACGACTGCAAACAAATAGGCTAAAAAGTAATAAATAAATCGTTATTTATTCTTTTTAATTTTCAAACGAGCTGCGCATAGTGAGCCCCACGGAATAACACCAGGACACAGGAGCAACACCATGAGCATCCGCCTTGGCGATCTCGCCCCCGACTTCGAACAGGACTCCAGCGAAGGCCGCATCCGCTTCCACGACTGGCTGGGCAGCAACTGGGGCGTGTTGTTCTCGCACCCCGCCGACTTCACGCCGGTGTGCACCACCGAGCTGGGGTTCACCGCCAAGCTGAAGGACGAATTCGCGGCCCGTGGCGTGAAGGTGATCGCCCTGTCCGTGGACCCGGTGGACTCTCACCATCGCTGGATCGACGACATCAACGACACCCAGGGCACCCTGGTGAATTTCCCGATCATCGCCGACGCCGATCGCAAGGTCTCCGACCTGTACGACCTGATTCACCCGAACGCCAACGACACCCTCACCGTGCGTTCGCTGTTCATCATCGACCCGAACAAGAAGGTGCGCCTGATCATCACCTACCCGGCCAGCACCGGGCGCAACTTCAACGAAATCCTGCGGGTGATCGACTCCCTGCAACTGACCGACCACCACAAGGTCGCCACCCCGGCCAACTGGCAGGACGGCGACGAGGTGGTGATCGTCCCCTCGCTCAAGGACGAGGATGAAATCCGCCGGCGCTTTCCGCGCGGCTACAAGGCGGTCCGGCCCTACCTGCGCCTGACCCCGCAACCCAACCGCTGATTCACATCGCGCATCCGCGCACGGAAAGACCCCGCCTTACTCACCCGCCAACGGGCCAGCAGGCAACGACACCCACAGCAAAGTCAGAAGGAGAGCGCCATGCGCACCATCACTTTGCGTCGGAGCCTGGCTGCCCTGTTCGCGGCTGCCCTGGCTTTCGGCGCCATCACAGAGGCACAGGCCGAGACCCTGCGAATCGGCTACCAGAAATACGGCACCCTGGTGCTGCTCAAGGCCAAGGGCTCGCTGGAGAAGCGCCTGGCCGAACAGGGCATCGACGTGAAATGGACCGAGTTCCCCGGTGGTCCGCAGCTGCTCGAAGGGCTGAACGTCGGCTCCATCGACTTCGGCGTGACCGGCGAAACGCCACCGGTATTCGCCCAGGCCGCCGGCGCCGACCTGCTCTACGTGGCCTACGAGCCGCCGGCACCGCAGAGCGAGGCGATCCTGGTGCCCAAGGGCTCGTCCATCCAGTCGGTCAAGGAACTGGCCGGCAAGAAGGTCGCGCTTAACAAGGGCTCCAACGTCCATTACCTGCTGGTCCGTGCCCTGGAAGAGGCCGGCCTGAAGTACAGCGATATCCAGCCCGTGTACCTGCCCCCGGCCGACGCCCGCGCCGCCTTCGAGCGCGGCGCCGTGGACGCCTGGGTGATCTGGGACCCCTTCCAGGCCGCCGCCGAGCAGCAGCTGGAAGCCCGCACCCTGCGCAACGGCCAAGGGCTTGTGGATAACCACCAGTTCTACCTGGCCAGCCGGACCTACGCCCAGAAGCACCCGCAGGTGATCGGCACCCTGATCGAGGAAGTGCGCACCGTGGGCGAGGAGTCCAGGGCGGACCCGGACAAGGTCACCGAACAGGTGGCGCCCCTGCTGGGCCTGTCGAAGGACATCACGGCCATCGCGGTGAAACGCCAGGGCTACGGTGCCCGAGCGCTGACGCCCGAGGTGATCGCCGCGCAGCAGAAGATCGCCGACACCTTCACCGGCCTGAAGCTGATCCCGAAGAAGCTCAGCATCGCCGACGTGATCTGGACACCGCCGGCCAAGGTCGCGCAGCAGTAATTCCGAAGCATTGGGGGAGGTCGGCGCCGTTTGGTGCTTCCCTCTCCCCCGGCCCCTCTCCCGCAAGCGGGAGAGGGGAGGATTTTAAGGAG
The DNA here is from genome assembly GCF_000949385.2 of Pseudomonas sp. LFM046. Lineage (NCBI taxonomy): Bacteria > Pseudomonadati > Pseudomonadota > Gammaproteobacteria > Pseudomonadales > Pseudomonadaceae > Pseudomonas > Pseudomonas sp. LFM046. The sequence goes on from NZ_JYKO02000001.1 coordinate 70,620, forward strand.
ACCACTCCATGAGCCTGAACATCTTCTGGTTCCTGCCGACCCACGGCGACGGCCACTACCTCGGCACATCCGAGGGCGCCCGCGCCGTCGATCACGGCTACCTGCAACAGATCGCCCAGGCCGCCGACCGCCTCGGCTTCGGCGGCGTGCTGATCCCCACCGGACGTTCCTGCGAGGACTCCTGGCTGGTGGCCGCCTCGTTGATTCCGGTGACTCAGCGCCTGAAGTTCCTCGTCGCGCTGCGCCCCGGGATCATTTCGCCGACCGTGGCCGCGCGTCAGGCCGCGACCCTGGATCGCCTGTCTGGCGGCCGCGCCCTGTACAACCTGGTGACCGGCGGTGATCCGGACGAGCTGGCCGCCGATGGTCTGCACCTGGACCACGCGGAGCGCTACGAAGCTTCGGTGGAATTCACCCGCATCTGGCGCCGCGTGCTGGAGGGCGAGACCGTCGACTACGACGGCAAGCACATCCAGGTGAAGGGCGCCAAGCTGTTCTACCCGCCGCTGCAGCAGCCGCGTCCGCCGCTGTACTTCGGTGGCTCCTCCGAGGCCGCCCAGGACCTCGCTGCCGAGCAGGTGGAGCTGTACCTGACCTGGGGCGAGCCGCCGGCTGCGGTGAAGGACAAGATCGAGCAGGTACGCGCCAAGGCTGCCAAGCAGGGTCGCACCGTGCGTTTCGGCATCCGCCTGCATGTGATCGTGCGGGAAACCAATGAAGCCGCCTGGGCCGCCGCCGACCGCCTGATCGAGAACCTTGACGATGCCACCATCGCCAAGGCCCAGGCCGCCTTCGCCCGTTTCGATTCCGTGGGCCAGCAGCGCATGGCCGCCTTGCACAACGGCAGGCGTGACCAACTGGAAGTCAGCCCCAACCTCTGGGCCGGTGTCGGCCTGGTGCGTGGCGGCGCGGGCACCGCCCTCGTGGGCGACGGCCCTACCGTGGCGGCGCGGGTGAAGGAGTACGCCGACCTCGGCATCGACACCTTCATTTTCTCCGGCTACCCGCACCTGGAAGAGTCTTACCGGGTCGCCGAGCTGCTGTTCCCGCATCTGGACGTGGCCCGGCCGCGCACCAACGACGGCCTGGGCTTTGTCAGCCCCTTCGGCGAGATGGTGGCCAACGAGGCGCTGCCGGAACCCAAGCTGCACACGCTGGCTTCGCAGAGCTGAGGGGGCGGGGATGAAACTCGATTCCATACTCCTGCGCCTGGCGCCCTGGGCCTTGCCCGTGGCGTTGCTGGCGATCTGGCAGGTCGCGGTGGAAGCCGGCCTGCTTTCCACCCGCATCCTGCCGGCGCCCAGCGCCGTGCTGGCGGCGGGCTGGGAGCTGCTGTCCAGCGGCGAGATCTGGACCCACCTGGCCATCAGCGGCTGGCGCGCCGGCATCGGCTTCGCCATCGGCGGCGGGCTGGGCCTCTTGCTGGGCTTCACCACCGGCCTGTCGAAGTGGGGCGAACGCCTGCTCGACAGCTCGGTGCAGATGATCCGCAACGTGCCGCACCTGGCGCTGATTCCGTTGGTGATCCTGTGGTTTGGCATCGACGAGTCGGCGAAGATCTTTCTGGTCGCCCTCGGCACCCTCTTCCCCATCTACCTGAACACCTACCACGGCATCCGTAATGTCGACCCGGCGCTGGTGGAGATGGCGCGCAGCTATGGCCTGTCGGGCTTCGCGCTGTTCCGTCAGGTGATCCTGCCCGGCGCGCTGCCCTCGATCCTGGTGGGCGTGCGCTTCGCCCTCGGCTTCATGTGGCTGACCCTGATCGTCGCGGAGACCATCTCCGCAAGCTCCGGCATCGGCTACCTGGCGATGAACGCCCGGGAGTTCCTGCAAACCGATGTAGTGGTGCTGGCGATCCTGCTCTACGCGGTGCTCGGCAAGCTGGCGGATGTCGCCGCCCGTGGGCTGGAGCGTGTCTGGCTGCGCTGGCACCCGGCCTACCAGGCCAAGGGAGGTGCCGCATGACCGCCGCCCTGCAATTGCTACCGCGCGTCCGGCAGGGCACTCCCCTCGTCCTGCGTGGCCTCGGCAAGTCCTTCGGTGGGCGCGAGGTGCTCAAGGGTATCGACCTGTCTATCCCGGCCGGCCAGTTCGTCGCCGTGGTGGGCCGCAGCGGCTGCGGCAAGAGCACCCTGCTGCGCCTGTTGGCCGGTCTGGACAAGCCAAGCCGTGGTGACCTGCTGGCCGGCTCGGCGCCCCTGGAAGAGGCCCGCGAGGACACCCGGCTGATGTTCCAGGATTCGCGCCTGCTGCCCTGGAAGCGGGTGATCGACAACGTTGGTCTGGGCCTGTCCGGCGACTGGCGTGTCCGTGCGCTGGAGGCTCTGGACGCGGTTGGCCTGGCCGACCGTGCCAACGAGTGGCCAGCGGCGCTGTCCGGCGGGCAGAAGCAACGCGTGGCCCTGGCCCGCGCGCTGATCCACCAGCCGCGCCTGTTGCTGCTGGACGAACCCCTGGGGGCCCTGGATGCCCTCACCCGTATCGAGATGCAGCAGTTGATCGAACGGCTCTGGCAGCAGCACGGCTTCACCGTGTTGCTGGTGACCCATGACGTGAACGAGGCGGTGGCCGTGGCCGATCGGGTGATCCTGATCGAGGACGGTGCCGTCGGCCTGGACCTGCCGGTGGGGCTGTCGCGGCCCCGTGCCCGCGCCTCGGCTCACCTGGCCGCCCTGGAGGCCGAAGTGCTGGATCGTGTGCTGGCGCTGCCAGCCGCGCCGCCACAACCCGAACCTGTTTCACCCCTGCCCACGCAGTTGCGCTGGGCGCTCTGAACCGCACCTCAATCCCCGAGCAAAGGAAGAACCACCATGACCATCAAAGCCATCAACGTCCGCAACCAGTTCAAAGGCACCATCAAGGAAATCATCGAGGGCCCGGTGCTCTCCGAGATCGACGTGCAGACCGCCGCCGGCGTCGTCACCTCTGTCATCACCACCCGCTCCGTGCGTGAGCTGGAGCTGGGCGTGGGGTCGGAGGTGATCGCCTTCGTGAAGTCCACGGAGGTGTCGATCGCGAAGCTGTGAGGCAGCGGATCCGTTGCTCCTACAAAATCGACAATGCCCACCCCAAAAAGCGAACCCCCGCACGTGCGGGGGTTCGTTTTATCCGGCGTTCGCTCAGCGCTTCTGCGGCGCCGGCTGCTGCTGGGTGATGCAGTGGATGTTGCCGCCGCCGAGAAGGATCTCGCGGCCCGGCACCATCACCACTTCATGCTGCGGGAAGACGCGCTTGAGGATGGCTTCGGCGGTGGCGTCCTTCGCGTCGTCGAACTTCGGCGCGACGATGCCGCCGTTGACGATCAGGAAGTTGACGTAGGAACCGGCCAGGCGGATCGAGGGATCGCGCTCCTGGGTGCCTTCCACCAGGTCCACACCCGCGCATTCTTCCTCGGTGGCGTAGATCGGGCCGGGGATCGGCATCTTGTGCACCACCAGCTGGCGGCCCTTGGCGTCACGGGCGCTTTCCAGCACCTTCATGGCCGCCTGGCAGCGCGGGAAGTTCGGGTCCTGCGGGTCGTCGGTCCAGGCCAGCAGCACTTCACCCGGGCGCACGTAGCAGCAGAAGTTATCCACATGGCCGTCGGTCTCGTCGTTGTAGAGGCCGTCCGGCAGCCAGATCACGGTTTCCACCGCCAGTTGCTCGCGCAGCATCTCTTCGATCTGCTCGCGGGTCAGGTGCGGGTTGCGATTGCGGTTGAGCAGGCATTCTTCGGTGGTGATCAGGGTGCCTTCGCCATCCACGTGGATGGAGCCGCCTTCCAGCACGAAGCCTTCGGTGCGGTAGCGCTTGTTGCCTTCGATCTCGAGGATCTTGCGGGCCACCTGGTCGTCACGGTTCCAGGGGAAGTAGAGGCCGCCGTCGAATCCGCCCCAGGCGTTGAAGGTCCAGTCCACGCCGCGCACGTCGCCCTGGTCGTTGATCACGAAGGTCGGGCCGGTGTCACGGACCCAGGCGTCGTCGTTGGAGATTTCCACCACACGGATGTTCGGCTCGTCGAGGCGCGCGCGGGCGTTCTCGTACTGGGCGGCGGAGACGCAGACGGTCACCGGCTCGAAGCGTGCGATGGCCTTGGCCACGGCGGTGAACGCAGCCTGTGCGGGCTTGCCACCCAGGCGCCAGTTGTCGGGACGCTCGGGCCAGACCATCCAGGTGCGGGTATGGGGTTCCCACTCGGCTGGCATGCGGAAGCCGTCGTCGCGGGGGAGGCTGTTCAGTGTGTTCATCGATCCACCATTGGTATGAAAGGCCAGGGGCCAGCCCGCTGGCGAACAGTGCATCGCCAACGGGCTGGCCCCTGTATTCGGGCATTACGACTCGAGGGAGCCGTCCAGGGTCTTGATCGGGGAGTATAGGTTCGGGCGGCGATCGCGGAACACACCCCAGGCGCTACGCACGTGCTCCAGGCGGTCCAGGTCGAAGCTGTGGACCAGGATGCCTTCCTCGGTTTCGTTCAGCTCTTCGACCTTGGCGCCGAACTGGTCGGCGATGAAGGAGGAGCCGTAGAAGGTGATGTCGTAGCCGTCCTGCTCTTCCTTGCCGATGCGGTTGGAGGCGACCAGCGGCATCAGGTTGGCGCCGGCATGGCCCTGCTGCACGCGCTGCCAATGGTCACGGGAGGTGATGTTGGCGTCATGCGGCTCGCTGCCGATGGCAGTCGGGTAGAAGAGGATCTCGGCACCCAGCAGGGCCATGCTGCGGGCGGCTTCCGGGAACCACTGGTCCCAGCAGATGCCCACGCCGATCTTGGCGTAGCGGGTGTTCCACACCTTGAAGCCGGTGTCGCCGGGGTTGAAGTAGTACTTCTCGTGGTAGCCGGGGCCGTCCGGGATGTGGCTCTTGCGGTAGACGCCCAGGTTGGAGCCGTCGGCGTCGATGATGGCGATGCTGTTGAAGCGCGCGCGGCCAGCCTGCTCGAAGAAGCTGATGGGCAGCACCACTTCCAGTTCCTTCGCGACGTTCTGGAAGTGCGCGATGGCTTCGTTGGTTTCGGTCGGGGTGGCCAGTTGCAGGTAGTTCGGGTTCGGCTTCTGGCAGAAGTAGGGGGTCTCGAACAGTTCCTGGATCAGGATGATCTGCGCGCCCTTGGCGGCAGCCTGACGGACCAGTTTTTCAGCGTTGGCGATATTCGCGCCGCGATTCCAGGAACAGGCCATCTGAGTGGCGGCGACGGTAACGATACGGGACATGAAGACACCTCGTCGGGACGTTTTTGGACCGGTTGCCGGATATCTATCGGCAACTGGGGCATTTCCGTGCCGGCGGGGTGTGGGCCGCCGTGCGGATGACGACTTTATAATCGATAAAAATCCGCTTTGGAAGCGTGATTTCTCTATCGGAGCGCGTTTGCTGATTTATTTGCCGATAAATATCGGATTTATATCGGCTCAGATTTCCCGGGCTGCGGCCCGTCTTGGCAGGAAGGGCGGCAGGTAGAGTCCGAGGTAGGCATCGAAGACGCGCATGCCTTCTTCGGCCAGGCGCGGGGTGATTTCGCCGTGGAGTTGTACCGAACGGGCGTAGACGCGGTCGCCCAGTTCCATGGCCAGGGCGAAGACGTCGACATCGTCGGGCAGCGTCGGCAGCTCGAAGTGGCGTTCGAAGAGCGCGTGCATCAGGCGGCCCAGTTCGATGTCGTGCTGGCGGTCGGCCTGGGTGACTTCGGTGAGGCCGTGCTGGGCGAGGATCAGCTGGCGCGCCGCGGCATCGCCGGCGTAGATCGAGAGCATGCGCTCTTCCACCACGCGCGAGAGGTCGTGCCAGTGGCGCAAGCTGTCGTGGGCGATGGGCTGTAGCAGGCAGGCGCGGAAGGCGGCGTGGACGTCGCTGGTCAGGGCTTCGAGGATCGCGGGGACGCTGGCGAAGAAGTGGTAGACGGAGGAGGGCGGCATCTCCGCGCGCTCGGCCACGCTGTAGATGGACAGGTTGGCCACGCCCTGTTCGGCCAGCAAGGCGCGGGCGGCATCGAGGATGCCGGCGATGCGCAGCTGGCTGCTGGCGCGCGGCTTTCGGGCAGTGGCGGGACGCGGCATGGGAGGCTCCTTTCCGTAGAGCCGCTATTGGAATCCAGGCGACCGGTCAGGAGCAAGGGATACGGCTCGTAGGGTGTGCCGTGCGCACCAGAACGCTTGCGCAGGAGTTCCGGTGCGCGCAGCGCACCCTACGGGTCATTTCCCTTCGCGAAATGCTTTCCAGACTTCATCACGGGTGGCGCTGAGCTTGTCTGGCACGGGCTCGACGGGGAACAGCCGGCGCTTGGTGTCCTTGTCCGGGTAGAGGCCGGGCTGGTTGCGCAGGGCGTCGTCCAGGTACTGGCGGGCGTCGGCATTGCCACTGGGGTAGAGGGTGGCGCTGGTGATCCTGGCCGCGACCTGGGGGCGCAGCATGAAGTCGATGAAGCGGTGGGCGAGGTCCGCTCGCTTGGCGCTGGTGGGAATCGTCAGGTTGTCGATGAAGACCACCGAGCCTTCGTCCGGGACCATGAAGGTGACTGGTTGGCCGGCCGCGGCGGCGTTCAGCGCGTCACCGACCCAGGCCATGGCGACGCAGAGCTTGCCGGCATTGAGGTCGCCAATGTAGCGCTCGCTGTCGACATAGCGCAGATGCGGGCGCAGGGCGCTGAGGGTTTCGGCGCTGCGCTTGAGGCGGCTCGGGGCGCTGCGGGCGAGGTTGCGGCCCTGGAAGTTGAGCAGCACGGCCAGGGTCTCGTCCGGGGCATCCAGCAGGCTGATGCCGCACTGGCCGAGGCGGGCGCTCTGATCGGCGTCGAACAGCAGGCTCCAGCTGTGGGGCAGGGGGCCGCCGAAGGCCTTTTCCGCCTGCGGGGTGTTCACCGCCAGGCCGACGGCGCCCCAGAGGTAGGGCACGGCGTGCTGGTTGTTCGGGTCCATCGCGGCGAGCTTGCTCAGCAACTGCTTGTCCAGGTGCTGGCGATTGGGCAACTGGGCGAAGTCCAGGGGCTGCAGGCGGCCTTCCTTGATCAGCCGGGGCAGGTCGTTGTGGGAGGGCACCGCGATGTCGATGGGCTCGCCGCTGGCGAGGGCTTTGTCCAGTTCATCGGCGCTTCTGAAAGTGTGGTACTCGACCTTGATGCCGGTTTCCTTCTGGAAATCCTCCAGCACCTGCGGGGCGATGTAGTCATTCCAGTTGTAGACACGGATCAGGTCTTCGGCCTGGGCCAGCGCGGGAAGCAATGCGAACAACAGCGGGGCGAGCAAGCGGGGCATGACGTCCTCCCTGATAGAGCATGCGGGTTCTGGTTGTTATGGCGTTCGGGTGCAGCAAGGCGCCGCCGGGCGGGGTACCCGCTGCGCCGGGGTGTTGCAAAGGGTTCAGATGCGACAACGCCGGCCCAGGGGCCGGCGTTGTGGACTCGCTTACACGGTATGCAGGTACCAGTTGTACTCGAGGTCGGAGATGGAGTGTTCGAACTCCTCCAGCTCGCTTTCCTTACAGGCGACGAAGATGTCGATGTAGTCCGGGCTGATGTACTTGTTCAGAACTTCGTTGTCGTCCAGCTCGCGCAGGGCATCGCGCAGGTTGTTCGGCAGGCTCTGTTCCAACTGTTCGTAGGCGTTGCCTTCGATGGGCGTACTCGGCTCGATCTTGTTGGTCAGGCCGTGGTGAATGCCCGCCAGGATCGCCGACATCATCAGGTAGGGGTTGGCATCGGCGCCGGCCACACGGTGCTCGATGCGCACGGCGTCCGGGCTGCCGGTGGGCACGCGAACGGCCACGGTGCGGTTGTCCAGGCCCCAGCTCGGTGCGTTCGGTACGTAGAACTGCGCGCCGAAACGGCGGTAGGAGTTCACGTTCGGGCAGAGGAAGCCCATGGACGCGGGCATGGTCTCGAGCACACCGCCGACCGCATGACGAAGGGCGGCGTTCTGCTCGGGATCATCGGCAGCGAAGATGTTCTTGCCTGTCTTCTTGTCGATCAGCGAGATGTGTACGTGCAGGCCGTTACCCGCCTGGCCCGGGTAGGGCTTGGCCATGAAGGTAGTGTCCATTTCATGGTCGTAGGCGATGTTCTTGATCAGCCGCTTGAGCAGGACCGCGTAGTCGCACGCCTTGAGGGCGTCTTCCACGTGGTGGAGGTTGACCTCGAACTGGGCCGGGGCGCTTTCCTTGACGATGGCGTCGGCCGGGATGCCCTGGACCTTGGCGCCTTCGAGGATGTCCTGCAGGCAGTCGGCATACTCGTCCAGGTCGTCGATCAGGTAGACCTGGGTGGATTGCGGACGCTTGCCGGAGATCGGGGAGCGCGGCGGCTGCGGACGGCCGTTAATGTTCTCCTGGTCGATCAGGTAGAACTCCAGTTCGAAGGCGGCGCAGATGGTCAGGCCGAGTTCGTCGAATTTCTCCACTACACGACGCAACACTTCACGCGGGTCGGCGAAGAAGGGTTCGCCTTCGCCTTCGACCTCGTGCATGGTCATCAGCAGCTGCGCGGTCGGGCGCTTCTGCCAGGGTTCGTCGCTCAGGGTGTCGGGGATGGGATAGCAGATGCGGTCTGCGTCGCCGATGTCCAGGCCGAGGCCGGTGCTTTCGACGGTGGAGCCGTTGATATCGAGCGCGAAGATCGAAGCGGGGAGGTTGATGCCTTTCTCGTAGACTTTGGTCAGGCTGGCGCGTTCGATCCGCTTGCCTCGAACCACTCCATTCATATCCGCAATCAACAGGTCGACGAACTGGACCTCAGGATGTTCCTTAAGGAATTCGTTCGCTTCTTGAAGCTGAACGGCACGCGGGGGTACCGACATGATGCAACACCTTTTTTGTTAAAAATATCAATCACGCTCTATCTAAGGTGTGAGTCAATCTGAATCACCCTTGGATGTCAAGCGAGCCCCATTTTGCCCCAAAATTGGTCTCGATGGCCAGTTTTGGGGCGTTTCAGGGCACCCGGACCACTCTGCAAACCATGCCAGGCGCGGTGCTCAGCGGGGCGTGTTCAATTTTTTACAGCCCTATTGTGTAATAAAATGAACAACGCTAAGCTCGGCCGAAACCCATAACAGACAAATAAAACGGGTGTCTCATGTCTCGCCTGCCGTTGATCGGCGTAACCGCTTGCACCAGAGAGCTTGGTCCTCAGACTTATCATATAGCGGGTGACAAGTATCTTCGTGCGGTGGCGGTCGGAGCTGGTGGTATTCCGCTGGTGATTCCGGCCCTGGCTGAACTGATGGATCAATCGACTCTCCTGGCTAGCCTGGACGGTCTCCTCTTTACCGGCTCCCCTTCCAATGTGGAGCCCCATCATTATCAAGGCCCCGCTTCCGCGCCCGGCACCCGCCACGATCCCCGGCGTGACCACACCACCTTGCCGCTGGTCCGCGCGGCCGTGGCCGCCGGCATCCCGGTCCTGGGTATCTGCCGCGGCTTTCAGGAAATGAACGTGGCCTTTGGCGGCACCCTGCACCAGCGCGTGCATGAGATAGAAGGATTCATGGACCACCGCGAGCCGGCCAACGAGCCCCTCGAGGTGCAATACGCGCCCCGCCACCTGCTGAAGGTGCAGCCGGGCGGCGTGCTCGACGGCATCGGCTTGCCGTCCGAGATTCAAGTCAACTCCATTCATGGCCAGGGCGTTGAACGTCTGGCGCCGGGCCTGCGTGTAGAGGCTCTGGCGCCCGATGGGTTGGTCGAGGCCGTTTCGGTCGAAGGCGCCAAGAGCTTTGCCTTAGGTGTGCAATGGCACCCCGAGTGGCAAGTGCAGACCAACCCAAACTATCTCGCCATCTTCCAGGCCTTTGGTGAGGCTTGCAGGGAGAAGGCGGGGCAACGCTGAGCGGGAGACCTTTCTTCAGGAAACCAACGAAGTTGCTGCGACGCGGAGTTCGGACTGTACTTTCCGCGGGCGGCTGGCTCGTAGTACGTGATGGGTACAAACCTGCAGAAGCCTCCTCGTGAAGCTCTAAACCCTGAGGTCTTTATGACTACCAAGCTCGACCAGCTCACCAGCTGGCTGAAAGAACGCAAAATCACCGAAGTTGAATGCATGATCAGCGACCTTACCGGCATTGCGCGCGGTAAGATTTCGCCCACCAACAAGTTCCTGGACGAGAAGGGCATGCGCCTCCCCGAGAGCGTGCTGCTGCAGACCGTGACCGGTGACTATGTTGAAGACGACATCTATTACGAGCTGCTGGACCCGGCGGACATCGACATGTTCTGCCGCCCGGACCAGAGCGCCGTCTACCTGGTGCCTTGGGCCATCGAGCCCACCGCCATGGTGATCCACGACACCTTCGACAAGCAGGGCAACCCCATCGAGCTGTCGCCCCGCAACCTCCTGAAGAAGGTGCTCAAGCTGTACGCCGACAAGGGCTGGAAGCCGATCGTCGCGCCGGAGATGGAGTTCTACCTGACCAAGCGCTGCGATGACCCGGACTTCCCCCTGCAGGCCCCGCTGGGTCGCTCGGGCCGCCCGGAAACCGGTCGCCAGTCCTTCTCCATCGATGCGGCGAACGAGTTCGATCCGCTGTTCGAGGACATGTACGACTGGTGCGAAATGCAGGACCTGGACCTGGATACCCTGATCCACGAGGAAGGTCCGGCGCAGATGGAAATCAACTTCCGTCACGGCGACGCCCTGGACCTGGCCGACCAGATTCTGGTGTTCAAACGCACCATGCGCGAGGCCGCGCTCAAGCACAACGTGGCGGCGACCTTCATGGCCAAGCCGATCACCGACGAGCCGGGCAGTGCCATGCACCTGCACCAGAGCGTGATCGACATCAAGACCGGGAAGAACATCTTCTCCAACGATGACGGTTCCATGAGCGAGCTGTTCCTGAACCACATCGGCGGCCTGCAGAAGTACATCCCTGAAGTGCTGCCGCTGTTCGCGCCCAACGTGAACTCCTTCCGCCGTTTCCTGCCGGACACCTCCGCGCCGGTGAACGTGGAATGGGGCGAGGAAAACCGCACCGTGGGCTTGCGCGTGCCGGATGCCGGCCCGGAGAACCGCCGCGTGGAGAACCGCCTGGCCGGCGCCGACGCCAACCCCTACCTGGCCATCGCCGCCAGTCTGCTCTGTGGCTACATCGGCATGGTCGAGGGTGTGAGGCCCAGTGCGCCGGTGAAGGGCCGCGGCTACGAGCGCCGCAACCTGCGCCTGCCGATCACGATCGAGGCGGCGCTGGAGCGCATGGAAGCCTGCCGGGACATCGAGAAGTACCTGGGCAGCAAGTTCGTGACCGGCTATGTGGCGGTCAAGCGCGCCGAACACGAGAACTTCAAACGGGTGATCAGTTCCTGGGAGCGCGAGTTCCTGCTGCTCTCTGTCTGATCCTGAACGGATGCCGGCCGCCTCGGCCGGCCCTCCAGATGTGTGTTTACTGAGGTAATGAAATGAATAGCCAAGTGACCAACCCCCAGACCCTTGAATGGCAAGCGCTCGGTCGTGACCACCACCTGCCGCCGTTCACCGACTACAAGGCGCTGAACGCCAAGGGTGCGCGGATCATCACCAAGGCCGAAGGCGTTTACGTCTGGGACAGCGAGGGCAACAAGATCCTCGATGGCATGGCCGGCCTGTGGTGCGTCAACGTCGGCTACGGCCGTGAGGAGCTGGTCCAGGCGGCAACCCGCCAGATGCGCGAGCTGCCCTTCTACAACCTGTTCTTCCAGACCGCGCACCCGCCGGCAGTCGAGCTCTCCAAGGCCATCGCCGATATCGCGCCGGAAGGCATGAACCACGTGTTCTTCACAGGCTCCGGCTCGGAAGCCAACGACACCGTGCTGCGCATGGTCCGCCACTACTGGGCGATCAAGGGCCAGCCGCAGAAGAAAGTCATCATCGGCCGCTGGAACGGCTACCACGGCTCCACCGTGGCCGGCGTCAGCCTCGGCGGCATGAAGGCGCTGCATGGGCAGGGCGACCTGCCGATCCCCGGCATCGAGCACATCGCCCAGCCTTACTGGTTCGGTGAGGGCGGCGACATGGCGCCGGCCGAATTCGGCGTCTGGGCGGCCGAGCAGCTGGAGAAGAAGATTCTCGAAGTGGGCGAAGACAAGATCGCGGCCTTCATCGCCGAGCCGATCCAGGGCGCGGGCGGCGTGATCGTCCCGCCGGAAACCTACTGGCCGAAGATCCGCGAGATCCTCGCCAAGTACGACATCCTGTTCATCGCCGACGAAGTGATCTGCGGCTTCGGCCGTACCGGCGAGTGGTTCGGCAGCCAGTACTACGGCAACGCCCCGGACCTGATGCCGATCGCCAAGGGCCTGACCTCGGGCTACATCCCCATGGGCGGCGTGATCGTGCGTGACGAGATCGTCCATACCCTGAATGAGGGTGGGGAGTTCTACCACGGCTTCACCTACTCTGGTCACCCGGTGGCCGCGGCGGTGGCGCTGGAAAACATCCGCATCCTGCGTGAAGAGAAGATCGTCGAGAAGGTGAAGGCTGAAACGGCACCTTATTTGCAGCAACGCTGGCAGGAGCTGGCCGACCACCCGTTGGTGGGCGAAGCGCGTGGGGTCGGCATGGTTGCGGCCCTGGAACTGGTCAAGAACAAGCAGACCCGTGAGCGTTACGCCGGTGGCGTAGGTATGCAGTGCCGCGAGCACTGCTTCCGTAACGGCCTGATCATGCGGGCGGTGGGTGACACTATGATCATTTCGCCGCCGCTGGTGATCAGCAAGGATGAAGTCGACGAGTTGGTGACCAAGGCGCGCAAGTGCCTGGATCTCACCCTGGCGGACGTCAAAGGCTGAGAAAAAGGGGCTGGCTTGCGGCATTTCGCCATGGCGACTGTTGTAAGCAAGCCCTCGACCTTGCCAGACTTCGCCGGTGCGTTGGCCAGGCTCACCGAGTGGTGACGTATTCGGTACGACGCCACTCGGACACTTCAACAAAAATGGAGCTACCCGCATGATCAAAACCTTCGGCAAGACCCTGCTCGCCATGACCCTGGCGGGTGCCGTGGCCGGTATGGCCCAGGCTGACGACAAAGTGCTGCACATCTACAACTGGTCGGACTACATCGCTCCGGATACCGTCGAGAAGTTCACCAAGGAAACCGGCATCAAGGTCGTCTACGACGTCTTCGACTCCAACGAGACCCTTGAAGCCAAGCTCCTGGCCGGCAAGTCCGGTTACGACATCGTTGTTCCGTCCAACAACTTCCTGGCCAAGCAAATCAAGGCCAAGGTTTACCAGCCCCTGGACAAGTCCAAGCTGCCGAACTGGAAGAACCTGGACCCGAACCTGCTGAAGACCGTCGAAGTTTCCGACCCGGGCAACAAATACGCGTTCCCCTACATGTGGGGCTCCATCGGCATCGGTTACAACCCGGACAAGGTCAAGGCCGTACTGGGCGACAACGCCCCGGTGGATTCCTGGGACCTGCTGTTCAAGCCGGAAAACATCGAGAAGCTGAAGTCCTGCGGCGTGTCCTTCCTCGACTCGCCCACCGAGATCCTGCCGATCGCCCTGAAGTACCTGGGCCACGATCCGCTGAGCCAGGACCCCAAGCAGCTGAAGGAAGCCGAGGCGCTGTTCCTCAAGATCCGTCCTTACATCACCTATTTCCACTCCTCCAAGTACATCTCCGACCTGGCCAACGGCAACCTCTGCGTGGCCGTGGGTTACTCGGGTGACGTGTACCAGGCCAAGTCCCGCGCTGAAGAAGCCAAGGGTGGTGTGAAGGTCGCCTACAACATTCCGAAAGAAGGCGCCGGTACCTTCTTCGACATGGTCGCCATGCCGGCCGATGCCGCCAACCCGGAAGCCGCCTATGCGTTCATGAATTTCCTGATGAAGCCGGAAATCATGGCCGAGATCACCAACGAGGTGCAGTTCCCCAACGGCAACGCCGCTGCCACCCCGCTGGTTAACGAGGAGATCCGCAAGGACCCGGGCATCTACCCGACCCAGGAGACCATGGCCAAGCTCTACGCCTTCCCGGACCTGCCGCCGAAGGTGCAGCGCGCAATGACCCGCACTTGGACCACCATCAAGTCGGGCAAGTAAGTACGGCTACCGTGCCCGGCGGGGGCTCCTCCGCCGGTGCTCGGGTCGCGAAGCAGAGAACCGTGAGTTCACTGGCCCGGGTTGCGGGAAAGACCCGGGCTCCTTCCGGCGATGCCGGATACCACAAGAGGACGAACCTGTGCATTTCCAGATCCGCAAGATGATGATCACTGCTGTGGCCACCCTGACCCTGGTTTCCCAGGTCCAGGCTGACCAGACTGTGCATATCTATAACTGGTCGGACTACATCGGCGAGACCACTCTGGCGGATTTCCAGAAGGAAACCGGCATCAAGCCGGTGTACGACGTCTTCGACTCCAACGAAACCCTCGAAGGCAAGCTGCTGGCCGGCCATACCGGCTACGACGTGGTGGTGCCGTCCAACCACTTCCTCGGCAAGCAGATCAAGGCGGGCGCGTTCCAGAAACTCGACCGCAGCCAACTGCCCAACTGGCAGAACCTGGACCCGAACCTGCTCAAGCAGCTCCAGCGCAACGATCCGGGCAACGAGTACGCCGTTCCCTACCTGTGGGGCACCAACGGCATCGGCTACAACGTGGAGAAGGTCAAGGCTGCGCTCGGCGTCGACAGCATCGACTCCTGGGCCGTGATCTTCGAGCCGGAAAACATCAAGAAGTTGAGCCAGTGCGGCGTGGCTTTCCTCGACTCGGCGGATGAAATGATTCCCGCCGTGCTCAACTACATGGGCCTGAACCCCAACAGCACCAACCCCGAGGACTACAAGAAGGCCGAGGCGAAGCTGCTGGCGGTACGCCCCTACGTCACCTATTTCCACTCTTCCAAGTACATCGGCGACCTGGCCAATGGCGACATCTGCGTCGCCGCCGGCTTCTCCGGTGACATCTTCCAGGCCGCGTCCCGTGCCGAAGAAGCTGGCAAGGGTATCAAGATCGCCTACTCGATCCCGAAAGAAGGCGGCAACCTCTGGTTCGACATGCTGGCCGTCCCCGTGGACGCCGCAAACGCCAAGCAAGCCCATGCCTTCATCAACTATCTGCTCAAGCCCGAGGTGATCGCCAAAGTCAGCGATTACGTCGGCTACGCGAACCCCAACCTCAAGGCTGGGGAATTCATGAATCAGGAAGTACGCACCGACGAGTCCGTCTACCCGCCACAAGCGGTGCTGGACAAGCTCTACGTTTCGGCGGAATTGCCGCCGAAGGTCCAGCGGCTGATGACCCGCAGCTGGACGAAGGTCAAGTCGGGCAAGTAATGCAACGCCGGTGCGCCCGTGGTGTGGCGGGATCACCGGGAACGATCTGGCGGGGCGGGGCAGGGAGCCTGGTTCACGCCCATGCTGTATAAACGCCCCCGGCCGCGGTGGTCGGGTAGCAATTTCTGGGAGTGTGGTAATGGCAATAGCCTCCGGTGCCTACAAGAAAGCCCTCGAGGGCAGCCAGCAACCTAAAGAGGTGCTGGTCAAGATCGACCGGGTAACCAAGAAGTTCGACGAGACGGTGGCGGTGGACGATGTATCCCTGACCATCAACAAGGGTGAAATCTTCGCCCTGCTCGGCGGTTCCGGTTCGGGTAAATCAACCCTGCTGCGCATGCTCGCTGGCTTCGAGCGGCCCACAGACGGACGCATCATGCTGGACGGCGTGGACATCACCGACATGCCACCCTACGAGCGCCCGATCAACATGATGTTCCAGTCCTATGCGCTCTTCCCGCATATGACTGTTGCGCAGAACATCGCCTTCGGACTTAAACAGGACAGGCTCCCGGCTGCCGAAATCGACGATCGGGTCAACGAGATGCTCAAGCTCGTGCAGATGACCCAGTACGCCAAGCGCAAGCCGCACCAGCTGTCCGGTGGCCAGCGCCAGCGCGTCGCCCTGGCCCGTTCCCTGGCCAAGCGTCCGAAGCTGCTGCTGCTCGACGAACCCATGGGTGCCCTGGACAAGAAGCTGCGTTCGCAGATGCAGCTGGAACTGGTGGAGATCATCGAGCGCGTGGGTGTGACCTGCGTGATGGTGACCCACGACCAGGAAGAGGCCATGACCATGGCGCAGCGCATCGCCATCATGCACCTGGGCTGCATCGAGCAGATCGGCAGCCCTGTGGATATCTACGAGACCCCCATCAGCCGCCTGGTGTGCGAGTTCATCGGCAACGTCAACCTCTTCGACGGTGAAGTGGTGGAGGACGCCGAGGCCCACGCGCTGATCGCCTGCCCGCAGCTGGATCGCCCGATCTATGTTGGCCACGGCGTGACCACCTCGGTGCAGGACAAGCGCATCACCTACGCCCTGCGCCCGGAGAAGTTGCTGGTCACCACCGAGCAGCCCAACTGCGAGTACAACTGGTCCCGTGGTCGAATTCACGACATCGCCTACCTGGGCGGTCACTCGGTCTTCTACGTCAAACTGCCAAACGGCACCGTCGTCCAGTCCTTCGTCGCCAACGCCGAGCGCCGTGGCGCCCGTCCGACCTGGGATGACGAAGTGTTCGTATGGTGGGAAGACGACAGCGGCGTGGTACTGCGGTCATGAGAATTCCTAACCTGAAAAGCCTGATGCCGAACGGCCGGCACCTCGTCATCGGGGTACCGTTCTTCTGGCTGTTCCTGTTCTTCATGCTGCCCTTCGCCATCGTGCTGAAGATCAGTTTCGCCGAAGCCGACGTGGCGATCCCGCCGTATACGGAGATCTACACCTGGGCGGACAACCAACTGCAGATCATCCTCAACCTGGGCAACTACCTGATGCTCAACGAGGACGAACTGTACCTGGCGGCCTATCTGGGCTCGTTGAAGATCGCCTTCTTCAGCACCCTGATGTGCCTGCTGATCGGCTACCCGATGGCCTACGCCATCGCCCGTGCCAGCAAGGAAGCCCAGACCGTGCTTCTGCTGCTGATCATGATGCCGACCTGGACCGCGATTCTGATCCGCGTCTACGCCTGGATGGGCATCCTCAGCAACAACGGCCTGCTCAATGCGTTCCTGATGGGCATCGGGCTGATCGACGAGCCGCTGCAGATCCTCAACACCAACCTGGCGGTGTACATCGGCGTCGTCTATTCGTACCTGCCGTTCATGGTGCTGCCGCTGTACGCCAACCTGGTCAAGCACGATCCCAGCCTGCTGGAGGCCGCTTCGGACCTCGGTTCGAGCACCTTCAACAGCTTCTGGAAGATCACCGTGCCGCTGTCCAAGAACGGCATCATCGCCGGCTCCATGCTGGTGTTCATTCCGGTGGTGGGTGAGTTCGTGATCCCGGAACTGCTCGGTGGTCCGGAGACCCTGATGATCGGCAAGGTGTTGTGGCAGGAATTCTTCAACAACCGTGACTGGCCGGTGGCGTCCGCCCTGGCGGTGGTGATGCTGGCGATCCTGATCGTCCCGATCATCCTGTTCAACCGTAACCAGGCCAAAGAACTGGAGGGCAAGGTATGAAGCGCTTCAGTTTCTCCAACCTGATGCTGTGGGTGGGTCTGCTGTTCATCTACCTGCCGATGGTCATCCTGGTCATCTACTCGTTCAACGCCTCCAAGCTGGTAACGGTGTGGGGCGGCTGGTCGGTGAAGTGGTACGTCGGCCTGCTGGACAACACCCAGCTGATGAACTCGGTGTTCCGCTCCCTGGAGATCGCCCTCTATACCGCAGTCTCCGCGGTGGCCCTGGGCACCCTGGCTGCCTTCGTGCTGACCCGCATCCCGCGTTTCCGTGGCCGCACCATGTTTGGCGGCATGGTTACCGCGCCGCTGGTCATGCCCGAGGTGATCACCGGTCTGTCGCTGCTGCTGCTCTTCGTGGCCATGGCGCAATTGATCGGCTGGCCTCAGGAGCGTGGCATCGTCACCATCTGGATCGCCCACACCACCTTCTGCTCGGCCTATGTGGCCATCGTGGTGTCGGCACGCCTGCGTGAGCTGGACCTGTCCATCGAAGAGGCGGCCATGGACCTGGGCGCGCGGCCGTGGAAGGTGTTCCTGCTGATCACCATCCCGATGATCGCGCCGTCCCTGGCGGCGGGCGGCATGATGTCCTTCGCCCTGTCCCTCGACGACCTGGTGCTGGCCAGCTTCGTGTCCGGCCCCGGTTCCACCACCCTGCCGATGGAGGTCTTCTCCGCCGTGCGCCTGGGCGTGAAGCCGGAGATCAACGCCGTGGCCAGCCTGATCCTGCTGACCGTCTCGCTGTTCACCTTCTTCGCCTGGTTCTTCTCTCGCCAGGCCGAGGAGCGTCGCAAGCGGGCCATCCAGCAGGCGATGGAAACCATGGCCGAGGAAGCCGCGTCGTCCAGCTGGAAGCCGGGAACCGCAACTCAGGCCACCAGCCAGGCTGCCTGATCCCGCGCCGCAAAACACAAAGGCCACCTTCGGGTGGCCTTTGTCGTTTCGTCTTGTAGGAGCGTGAACCAGTCGTAGGGTGGATAACGCCCTTTTTATCCACCAGCGAGGCCAGGCAGGAGGCCGGATGGTGGACAGAGAAGCGCTCTTCACCCTACGTCGGGCCTTTGTCGCTTCAGGGCAACGCGTCAGTCCCGCAGTTCGACCCGCACATCTCCCAACTTGGCGCCGTACGGCCCGTAGCTGCGTTCCACCAGCTCGCGGGAGCCATCGGCACGGACGATCAGCGCCGAGCTGGCGCGGGTGCCGTAGGTGCGGGTGGCGATGAACACGCTGGACAACATGCGTTCGGTGTTCAGCCCTACGCCCGTCTCCGGGAGGATATGGTCCTGGGCCTGCTCCGGATCATGCAGCAGGTTCAGCAGGGCGTCCGCGGAGGGCGGGTTCAGGCATTCGGCCAGGGCCGCCTTGCCGCGCTCCACCTTGGGCCAGGGGGTGTCCAGGTCCGCGTTGGACACGCCGTAGATGCCCGGTTTGAGGTTGATCGGCCCACCGGTCCGGGGATTGAGGAACCAGAGTTCGCGATCGTCCCCCACCAGCAGGTTGAACCCCGAATAGTCACCGGCCCGGCGCAGGGCGTCCTCCAGGAATTCACCCGGCCCCATGGTTCCGCGCAGGAATTGCACGCAGAGCTCGCCACGGGTCCGGCCAACCGGCGGTGTTCGTGGGTCGCGGATATTGGTCAGGGCGGCGAAGCGGCCATTCGGGGCCGCCCCTAGCCAGGTTCCACCGGCTTCCAGGTCGCGGCCGGCGATGACACCGGGAGCATCTTCCCATTTGGCGAGGGGGAGGGTGGGGCGGGCGTAGAATTCGTCCCGGTTTGCTGCGAGCACCAGCGGGACTTCGTGTCCAGGGCGCCATGCGAATACGATCAGGCACATGGAGTCGTCTCCTTTTTATGAGCCGGAGTGTAGCAGTCGGAAGGAGAACTAACCCAGTGGCTCTGCGTTTTCCCAAGGGTTATCGGCAGCTTCCGGCTGGCGTCCATCGCGCCAGTTGGAGCGCGAAACGGCCTTCCGTTAACATGCCGCTTTGTTTTCGGGGGTGTCCATGGAATTCCTGCTCTACCTGGTGCTCGGCGCCTGTGCCGGCGTGCTGGCCGGGTTATTCGGCGTCGGCGGCGGCATGATCATCGTGCCGGTGCTGGTATTCAGCTTCACGGCGCAGGGGTTCGATCCGGGCATTCTCACTCACCTGGCCGTGGGCACGTCCCTGGCCACCATCATCTTCACCTCGATCAACTCGGTGCGCGAGCATCACCGCAAGGGCGCGGTGCGCTGGCCGATCTTCGCCTGGATGACCCTCGGCATCCTGCTCGGCTCCGGCCTCGGCTCCCTGACCGCCGCCGCCATCCAGGGGCCGATGCTGCAGAAGATCATCGGTGTGTTCGCCATACTGATATCGATCCAGATGGCCCTGGACCTGAAACCCAAGGCCAGCGGCACGGTCCCAGGCAAGCCGGGACTGACCCTGGCGGGCGGCGTGATCGGCTGGGCTTCGGCCATCTTTGGCATCGGCGGCGGCTCGCTGACGGTGCCCTTCCTGACCTGGCGCAGCGTGCCCATCCAGCAGGCAGTGGCCACGTCATCGGCCTGCGGCCTGCCCATCGCCTTGGCCAGCGCGCTGTCCTTCATGGTCCTGGGCTGGAATGAAACTCACCTGCCGCCCTACAGCGTGGGCTTCGTCTACCTTCCGGCGCTGGTGGGCATTGCCTTCACCAGCATGTTTTTCGCCCGCTTCGGCGCGCGCCTGGCTCACCGATTGTCGCCGCGCCTGCTGAAGCGCCTGTTCGCCCTGCTGCTGCTGTCAGTGGGCCTGAACTTCCTGATCTAAGGAGTTGTGATGCTGGCTTATCCCCAGATCGACCCGGTGGCCATCGCCCTCGGGCCGCTGAAAATCCACTGGTACGGCCTGATGTACCTCATTGGCATCGGTGGGGCCTGGTGGCTGGCCTCGCGCCGCCTCAAGGATTTCGACCCCACCTGGACCAGGGAAAAACTTTCCGACCTGGTGTTCTGGGTCGCCCTCGGCGTGATCGCCGGCGGCCGCCTTGGCTACGTGCTGTTCTACGACCTGTCTGCCTACCTCGCCAACCCGCTGCTGATCTTCGAAGTCTGGAAGGGCGGCATGTCCTTCCACGGCGGGCTGATCGGCGTGATGCTGGCGACCCTCTGGTTTGGCAAGCGCAACAACAAGAGCTTCTTCCAGCTCATGGACTTCATCGCGCCCCTGGTGCCCATCGGCCTGGGCGCCGGCCGCATCGGCAACTTCATCAACGCCGAACTCTGGGGCAAGGCCACGGACCTGCCCTGGGCGATGATCTTCCCGACCGACCCGGCCCAGCTGCCCCGCCATCCGTCGCAGCTCTACCAGTTCGCCCTGGAAGGCGTGGCACTCTTCGCCATTCTCTGGTTCTACTCGCGCAAACCTCGCCCGACCATGGCCGTCTCCGGCATGTTCGCGCTCTTTTACGGCATTTTCCGCTTTACGGTGGAGTTCGTCCGCGTCCCTGACGCCCAGCTCGGTTACCTGGCCTTCGGCTGGCTGACCATGGGCCAGGTTCTCTGCCTGCCGATGATTATCGGCGGCATCGCCCTGATCATCTGGGCCCATCGCCGCCACGCCACCCAAGGAGTCGTCTGATGAAACAGTATCTCGACCTGATGCGCCGGGTGCGCGAATCTGGCACCTTCAAGAGCGACCGCACCGGCACCGGCACTTACAGCGTGTTCGGCCACCAGATGCGCTTCGACCTGGCTGAGGGCTTCCCCCTGGTGACCACCAAGAAGTGCCACTTGAAGTCCATCGTCCACGAACTGCTGTGGTTCCTGCAGGGCGACACCAACATCAAGTACCTGAAGGACAACGGCGTCTCCATCTGGGACGAATGGGCCGACGAAGAGGGCAACCTCGGTCCGGTCTACGGCTACCAGTGGCGCTCCTGGCCGGCCCCCAACGGCGAGTCCATCGACCAGATCACCAAGGTGGTCGAGATGATCAAGAAGAACCCGGACTCGCGCCGGCTGATCGTCTCCGCCTGGAACCCGGCCCTGGTGGACGAGATGGCCCTGCCGCCCTGCCACGCCTTGTTCCAGTTCTACGTGGCCAACGGCAAGCTGAGTTGCCAGCTCTACCAGCGCTCGGCCGACATCTTCCTCGGCGTGCCCTTCAACATCGCCAGCTACGCCCTGCTGACGCTGATGGTGGCGCAGGTCTGCGACCTGGAGCCGGGCGAGTTCATCTGGACCGGCGGCGACTGCCACCTCTACGCCAACCACATCGAGCAGACCGACCTGCAGCTCACCCGTGAGCCGCTGCCGCTGCCCACCATGAAGCTCAATCCTGCCGTGAAGGACCTGTTCGCCTTCACCTTCGAGGACTTCGAGCTGGTGGGCTACCAGTCCCACCCGCACATCAAGGCCCCGGTCGCCGTCTGACCCGCTGCGCCGGGGCCCCGCGCCCCGGCCGCCCGCTGACAGGAGTCACCATGAAAGCCCCCCTCGCGGCCCTGTTCGCGGGCCTTGTCGGCCTCTCGCCTTTGTTCGCCACCGCCGAGTCCGCCCAGGGCAGCTTCGTCGCCAGCCAGCGCTGCGAGGCCTTCCAGTCCATCCGCAAGCAGACCAACCCGGACGACCTCGAAGTCCAGCCGGGCCAGCGCTACGCAGTGGTGGAGGTGAACAAGCGCGACTACGACTGGCTGCGCATCCGCGTGCCGGACAGCGCTACGCCGCTGCGCTGGGTGTCCGCTTCCTGCGGGACGGTCGAAGGGCTGGCATTCAATTCGGGCCAGGCGGCCAAGCCAGTGGGCGGTGGGAATGTCTGCAGCCGGCCGGACCAGCACGATGGCTACGTGCTGGCCGCCACCTGGCAGCCGGGTTTCTGCGAGCACACGTCCTACAAGGGCAGTAAGCCCGAATGCGAGGGCCTGGAGTCCGGCGAGTTGCAGATCTCCCACCTGACGCTGCACGGCCTCTGGCCCAATCGCCAGTCCTGCGGCAAGAGTTATGGCCATTGCGTCGGGCCCGATCTGAAACTCAGCGCCGATACCCTGGCCTACGTCCGCCCCTGGATGCCGAACTTCCGTTACGGCACCAGCTTCGGCCGCTACCAGTGGGACAAGCACGGGGTCTGCCAGACGCAGATGGACGACGATGTCTACTTCCGCCGCGCGGTGGACCTGGTGCGGCAGCTGGACGCGTCGGCGGCGGGGCAGTACATCGTGGCCAATATCGGCGGCGCCATTTCCCGGCGCGCCTTTTACCAGAAGGTGGAGCAGGAGTTCGGCAATGCTTCGGCCGCCAACAACTTCCTGCTCATCTGCAGCGGCAAGTACCTCCAGGAAATCCGTGTTTCCCTGCCCCGCGAATTGAAGCAGGCGGACAGCCTGGTGGGCGTGGTGGACGGTCAGTTCGCCGCCAGCCGCTCGCAGGATCGCAGCGAGTGCAGCGCCGATCGCATCCTGATCGAAGCGGGCGGCCGCTGATCCCGAGGGGCTGAGCTGCTCCGGGGACGCCCCGTCGCAGCCCGGTTGGTGCAGGTCCCTGGCTAGTTCAGGCTGACGGCCAACTCGTCGAGATCGACGACCGCACGGCTCAGGTAGAACTCGGCGCCACCGTGGGTGCGACCGCCGCCTTGCTGGAGCTGGGCACGAACGAAGCGGTAATTGGTCCTGGCTTTGCCCAGCACGTCTGCGTGATCCGGATGGTCAGCAAGCAACTGGTCGAAACGTTGCTCGATGTCGGCATCCAGGCGCGCTGCCTGCGCTTCGGGCAGGGCGAAGTCCAGCTTGTTCGGCAGGGGGTAGGCGCGCAGCTGATAGTCCAGCAGCAGGCTGGCCAGCGCCTGGCTCTGGGCGTTGAACGGCGCGCCCGGGTCGCCGGCCGGGTCCTGCTTCAGGCCTGCGGAGAGAGCCTGGGCGGCGTGCTCCAGTCTCCGCTCCTGCTCCAGCAACTGGCCGACCAGCTCCGGAAAGCGGGACGCCTGATCGCGTGGCAGGCCGTCGAGTGTCTTGAACAGCTTTTCCATGGCCTGCACCGGACTCTGCAGCGCTTCAGGATTGCCGAGCTGGACGACGAGGCGGCTCAGGGTGTTGAGGTGGTAGAAGGTGGCGCTCAGGGCGCGCGGGTCGGGTTCGCGCTCCTGAGGATTGAAGTAGACCATGGCGCTGGCGCAGAGCAGCCGGCTATGGCTACTCAGCTCGCCCAGATTCCGGGCATCCTGCTCACTACCCCAGGTCAGCGGGCTCAGCAGGCAGAACAGCAACAACCACTTGCGCATCATCCATCTCTCCCTGTTCTTGTTTTTGTGTCGGGCGCTGGGGGCGGGGCAACGGGCCCCTTGCTGGCGCCCTGCATTCAGAGGTCAGCCCTGTTGGAGCGGCGGGCCAATCCTACGGGAGCCGAAGGCGTTCGGTAAGTCCTCGCGGCGGGCGCTTCGTCAGGGCATCAGGCCCGTGGCCAGCGTTGCCACGTGCCCCTGGCGTTCGGCCTGTTCCAGTTCCGCTTCGGCGTTCAGCGACGACCACTCCGGGTGAGCTCGGGCCTTGGCCAGCACGGTTGGCAGCTTGCCTTCCCGCCACTGCTTCTCTTCCGGGGTATCGATGCGAACCGCCTCGAAGGCCGCGTGGCCACGGGCGTCCAGTGCCTGGAGCAGTTGCCGCTGACGCAGGGCCAGCAGGCGCAGGATGGCGTCGTCCACGGTCAGTTCCCGCTGCCCCTTGAGTTTGCCCAGCAGGCGTTCGCCGTAATGGCCGAAGGTCTGCCAGGCGCCGCCGGCGATGGCGCCGAGCGCCGCCGCGGCGCCCAGGGTCAGGCCGCCCACCAGCAGGTCGACGCCGGCGCCGGCGGCTGCGCCCGCCGCCATGCCGCCACCCAGCCGTACTCCCAGTTGTTTCAGGGTCTCCGGGTTGAACAGGTCATCCCCCCAGCGGCCGCCCAGCAGAGGCAGATCGCTGGCGGTAGCATCCTCCCGGCTGAAGGCGTAGAGGCGCAGCAAGGCCTCCACACAGCGCTGCTCACGCTCCCGCACCTGCTGGCGCAGGGTTCCCGTGGCGGCTTGCAGGGCAGCGTCCTGGGCGGGTACGAGGCGGCGGCAAGCAGACACATCCAGCAGGAGTTCGGCGATCAACCGGCTGCCGGCTTCCAGACGCAGGCGCCGCTGTGCCTGGTGGTCCTCCGCCAGCCGCTGCAATTGCGGCCGGGCCCGTTCCAGCAGCAGGGCCAGGCTGTCGTAGAGGCGCTGTTCGCCGTCCAGCGGCGGTGCCACGCTGTCGAAGCGCACCAGGGCGTGCAATCCAAGACGGGCCAGGGCTTCGCGCCAGTCCGCTTCGCGGTGGCCTTCGCTGGCGACGAAGTTCAGCACCGGCAGGAGCGGACGGCCGCACATCGCCAGCACCGCCAACTCGTCCCGGTACTTGGCCAGCACCGGCTCGCGGGCGTCGATCACATAGAGTCCGGCGTCCGACACCAGCAGTTGGCGCAGCACCTTGGCTTCCTGTTCGAAACGCTGGCGCGCCTCGCTGCCATCGAGGAAGCGGGCCAGGCGGGCCGGGCCGTCCAGGCGTTCGCCGGGGCGGTCCAGACGCTCCAGGTGATCCAGCAGGGCGATGGCGTCTTCCAGGCCGGGGGTGTCGTAAAGCTCCAGCAGCGGCTGACCCTCCACCGAGAGCCGCGCGCCCTCCACATGGCGGGTGGTGCTGGGGCGGTGGGATATCTCGCCAAAGTCGCGATCCCGCAGCAGGGTACGCAGCAGGGAGGTCTTGCCCACATTGGTGTGGCCAACCACGGCCAGCTTCAGCGGCTTAGTCATGACCGGTCTCCAGCCAGTTCATGGGGGCGCCTTGGGCGTGGGGCAGGTCCAGGCGTGCCAGGGCCTGATGCCAGTCGTCCAGGCGCTGGCTGTCCAGGGCTTCGCCGGTCGGCGCGGGCAGCAGCCAGACACGGGTTTGGGCAGCGCTGCGGGCCAGCTCGCCAATCAGCGCCAGGGTGCCGCGGTCCGGCGAGCGGCGTGGGTCGCAGGCGACCGCCAGGCGGGCCGGCGGAAAGCGGCTGAGCTGGTCCAGCAGGCGCTGGCGCTGTTCACGGCTGTCCAGTACCCCGGCATCGCCCACGCCCTTGGGCAGGGCCGGAGGCCAGGGGCGGCGGTCGTCCAGTTCGATGGCCACCAGCAGGGCGCCGTGGCTTTCGCCAAGGAGGTTGCCGCCCTGAGGCTGGGTCAATTCGGCGGGTGCGGCATCGCAGACCCCCAGGCGCTCGCTGGTCGGCTGCAGGCGTTCCCGCAGCAGGCTGTAGCCGGGCAGGCCGAGGTCCAGGCCAAGGCGCGACTGCCCTTGCAGCCAGCGCCAGAGGCAGAACAGACCTAGCAGCAGGCGCGGCAGCAGGCCATAGGTGAAGGTGACTCCCAGCAGCCAGCCGGACCAGGCCTGCCGCGCGGACTCCTCTGTCAGCGCGCTGCTGCTGGCGCGGATGGTTTCCGCATCCGGCAGGCTGAAACCGAGCAGGGCGGGCAGGGCGCCCAGGGCCTGGGTCAGGAAGACGAAGGTGTCGCTGCCGAGGATGGTGGTTTCCCAGACGAAGCCGTAGCGGCGGGTGGCGAGCAGCAGGAGCAGAACCACCAGGGCACTGCCCAGGGCCAGCAACCAGGCGCCGTGGACCAGGGCGCCCAGGCCCCAGCGGGTCAGACGCTGGCGTTGCAGCATCAGGAGCAGCGCGGGCGCCAGGTGCGCGGCCTGGGCGTCGCGGGCGAGCTTGCCGCTGAGCCAGAGCCACAGGCGCCCAACCGCACTGGCGCTGCCGCCTAGGCTGAATGACAGGGCCCAGCCCAGCAGCGTCAGCAGGTGCAGGCCGAGCAGGCTGCCGAGGGCCCAGAACAGATTGACCGGACGCTGGCCGTCGCCGAGGGCGGCCAGGGCAAGACCGGCACCGCTGACCAGCGCCAGCACCACCAGCAACAGGCCGGCGAGCCGCGCGCCTTGGCGCCAATGCTGCAGGGCCTGGACCTGGCCGTCGCGCTGGGCCAGCCAGAGGGCGCGGACCTGGATGCGTTGCGCCAGGTCGCCACCGGCGGCATTGGCCCGCCGGTTGGCTTCGGTGTCGTCCAGAGGGCCTGCGTGTTCTTCGCGCAGTCGGATGGCCTCGGTCAGCCAGAGCTGGTCGAGGGGGGAGAGGGGGGAGAGGGGATCAGGATTGGCTTCGCTCACGAAGGGCCTCTTGGCCAAGGGTGAGCTCAGAGAATAACCGCTGCGGCGAGGCCCATCATCAGCAGAAGGCCGGCGCAATGCGCCGGCCTTTTCTGGTCAGTGGCTGTGGGAACTGGCCGCCACCTTGACCC
Source organism: Pseudomonas sp. LFM046 (assembly GCF_000949385.2). Lineage (NCBI taxonomy): Bacteria > Pseudomonadati > Pseudomonadota > Gammaproteobacteria > Pseudomonadales > Pseudomonadaceae > Pseudomonas > Pseudomonas sp. LFM046. The sequence continues at coordinate 97,312 of NZ_JYKO02000001.1, forward strand.
GTGGCGCCGTGGCTTCGTGGTGGTGGTCGTCCTGGTCGGTCACCTTCACTTCCTTGCCGTCGCAGTCATACAGCTTGCCGTCGCGGAAGTAGTCACCCTCGTTCAGGGCGGCGATGTCCTGGTAGCGCAGAGTGCGCTCGCTGGCGGCGACGAACACCGACTGCTGGTCCGAGTTACCGGCCTTCAGGTGGTTGAAGATGAGGTTCAGCAGGATGGCCATGATGGCGGCCGAGCTGATGCCGGAGTGGAAGATGGTTTCGAACCAGGCGGGGAAGTGGTGGTAGAAGGTCGGCGCCGCGATCGGGATCATGCCGAAGCCGATGGAGGTGGCGACGATGATCAGGTTCATGTTGTTGCGGTAATCCACCTGCGCCAGGGTGCGGATACCCGAGGCGGCCACGGTGCCGAACAGCACGATACCGGCGCCACCGAGTACCGAGGTGGGGACGGCGGCGATCAGGCGGCCCATCACCGGCAGCAGGCCGAGGGTCACCAGGATCAGGCCGGCGGTGGCCACCACGTAGCGGCTCTTCACGCCGGTCACGGCGACCAGGCCGACGTTCTGGGCGAACGCGCTCTGGGTGAAGGAACCGAACAGCGGGGCCAGGGAGCTGGAGATCATGTCAGCGCGCAGGCCGTTGCCCAGACGCTTGGAGTCGACCTTGGTGCCGATGATTTCACCCACCGCGAGAATGTCTGCCGAGGTTTCCACCAGGGTGACGACGATCACGATCAGCATCGACAGGATCGCCGCCACATGGAACTCCGGCATGCCGAAGTGCAGCGGTTGCGGCAGGGCAACCAGCGGGCCATCCAGCACCTTGGAGAAATCGGCCATGCCGGTGAACACCGCGACCAGGGTGCCGATCACCATCGCCAGCAGGATCGACAGGCGCGAGATGCTGGCGCTGCCCAGCTTGCTCAGCAGCAACACGGTGCCCAGGGTGAAGGCGGCCAGGCCGATGTTGGCCACGCTGCCGAACTCCGGCGACTGGCTGTTGCCGCCCATCGCCCAGCGGGCTGCTACCGGCATCAGGGTGAGGCCGATGGTGGTGATGACGATGCCGGTCACCAGAGGCGGGAAGAACTTGGTGATCCGCGAGAACACCGGGGTGATCAGCAGGCCAATCAGCGAGGCCGCGATCACCGCGCCCAGTACGGCGGGGATGCCGCCGGCGCCGTCGCTGCCAATGATGGCGATCATGGTCGCCACGCCGGCGAAGGAAACGCCCTGAACCAGCGGCAGTTGGCAGCCGAAGAACGGCAGGCCGATGGTTTGCAGCAGGGTGGCCAGGCCACCGGCAAACAGTGAAGCGGCGATCAGCAGGCCGATGTCGGCGGGCGACAGCCCGGCAGCCTGGCCGATGATCAGGGGCACGGCGACGATGCCGCCGTACATGGTCAGTACATGTTGCAAACCGTAGGCAAGGTTTGCACCGATGCCGAGGTTTTCATCTTCCGGACGTTGTGTCTGAGCTGGACTTGCGGATGGAACTGTCATGGTTGCCTCTCGCTTTTGTTCTTGTGCTGGCAACTGTAGACAATGAGGTGCCCCATTGACTAGTGTTTTGTATACAATTTTTCATCTGGCGTTTTTCGCCAAACTCCTGCGTAAAGCTGTTCAATTTCTGCAAATGCTTCGGTATTTGATATTGACTGATTGGTCAAATAAAAGCATTGCGACGAACGGTACATGTGTCACAAAGATCCTCAATCCAGGAACCGGCGGCCGTGCCGCGATCACCCGACGTCCGTTGGCTTTCTCTCGGGAGCGGCAGTCGGTATCCTCGCCGCCATGAACAAGACCCTGCCCCTCTGCCTGATTGCCGCCCTCGCGCAGAACCGCGTGATCGGCCGCGACAACCAACTGCCCTGGCACCTGCCGGCGGACCTCAAGCATTTCAAGGCCATGACCCTCGGCAAGCCGATCATCATGGGCCGCAAGACCTGGGATTCCCTGGGGCGCCCGCTGCCCGGCCGCCTCAATCTGGTGGTCAGCCGCCAGGAAGGCTTGCAGCTGGAAGGCGCCGAAGTCTTCCCGAGCCTGGAGGCCGCCATCGAGCGCGCGCAAGTCTGGGCCCGCGAAGAGGACGCCGAGGAGGTCATGCTGATCGGCGGCGCCCAGCTCTATACCCAGGGCCTGGCCCAGGCCGATCGCCTTTACCTGACACGCGTGGAGCTGGCACCGGAAGGCGACGCGCACTTCCCTGAAGTGTCGCAGCAGGATTGGCGCCTGGCCTCCAGCATCGAGCACGAGGCGACGACGGACACGCCCGCCTATGCCTTCGAGGTGTGGGAGAAGCGTTGAGGCTTTGCCTGGCGCGTGCCGAAACCTTGTAGGGGCGAATGAATTCGCCCCTACAAGTCCAGCTCCCGCAGCTCCGCTTGCACCTCATCCCCTATCACGAGAAACCCTACCGACACCGGCAGCTTGAAACGGCGTGGCCCGGCGCTGCCTGGATTCACGTGCAGCAGCCCGGCGCGCTCGGTGATCAGCGGCTTGTGGGAATGGCCGGTGACCACCGCTCGGAAGCCGCGCTCGGCCAGGTCATCCGGGATATCCGCCTGGTCGTGAACCAGGTAGATGCCCACGTCGTCCAGCCACAGTTCTTCGACTTCCTGCACGGCGTCCGCCCAGGCATCGCGGTCGTTGTTGCCGCGCACGGCGGTGAGAGGCGCCAGTTCGGCCAGGGCGTCGAGGATTTCGGGTTTGCCGATGTCGCCGGCATGGAGGATGTGGTCGCAGCCTTGCAGCGCGGCCAGGGCCTGGGGACGGAGGAGTCCGTGGGTGTCGGAGATCAGGCCGATGCGCAGGGAGGTCATGGAGTGGGCCTCGTCAGGTGACGAGGCCCATTCTGCCACTTAGCGGGATTCCGCCGGAGCTTCCGGCAGGAACCAGTTCAGCAGCAGGGCGCAGAGGCCGCCGGTGGCGACGCCGGATTCGAGGATGTTGCGCAGGGCGGCCGGCATGTGGGCGAGGAACTCCGGCACCTGGGACACGCCCAGGCCCAAGGCCAGGGACACGGCGATGATCAGCAGGGCGCGGCGATCCAGGGTGGTGCCGGCGAGGATATTGATGCCCGAGGCGGCCACGGCACCGAACATCACCATGGCCGCGCCGCCCAGCACCGGCTCTGGAATGGCCTGGAGCACGCCGGCCACCGCCGGGAACAGGCCCAGCAGCACCAGCATCAGGGCGATCCACAGGCCGATATGGCGGCTGGCGATGCCGGTCAGCTGAATCACCCCGTTGTTCTGTGCGAAGACCGAGCTGGGGAAGGTGTTGAACAGGCCGGCCAGCAGCGAGTTGGCGCCGTTCACCAGCACGCCGCCCTTGATCCGCTGCATCCACAGCGGGCCTTCCACCGGCTGGCGCGAGACCTTGCTGGTGGCGGTGACGTCGCCGATGGCTTCCAGGGAGGTGACCAGGTAGATCACCAGCATCGGCACGAACAGCGACCAGGAGAAGCCCAGGCCGAAGTGCAGCGGCATCGGCACCTGCACCAGCGGCGCATCGTGCAGGCCGCTGAAGTTCAGGCGGCCGAGCCAGGCGGCCAGGGCGTAGCCCACCAGCAGGGCGATGACGATGGCGCAGCTGCGCATCCAGACCACCGGGATGCGGTTGAGCAGCAGGATCACCGCCAGCACCGTGCCGGACAGCAGCAGGTTCTCACCGTTGGCGAAAGTGCCGTTGGCCATGGCGCCGAAGCCGCCGCCCATGCTGATCAGGCCCACCTTGATCAGGGTCAGGCCGATCATCAGCACCACGATGCCGGTCACCAGCGGGTTGATCAGCCGCTTGATGAAGGGCAGTACGCGGGAAATGCCCATCTCGACGAAAGCACCGGCCATCACCACGCCGAAGATCGCCGCCATCACCCCCTCCACGGGAGTGCCCTGCTTGACCATCAGCGCGCCGCCGGCGATCAGCGGGCCAACGAAGTTGAAGCTGGTGCCCTGGACGATCAACAGCCCGGCGCCGAATGGCCCGAAGCGCTTGCACTGCACATAAGTGGCGATGCCGGACACCACGAGGGACATGGAGACGATCAGGTTGGTGTCCCGCGCAGAGACGCCCAGCGCCTGGCAGATGAGCAGGCCGGGGGTGACGATCGGAACGATGATGGCCAGCAGGTGCTGCAGCGCGGCGAGCACGGCGGCCAGCGGGCGCGGCTTGTCGTCCAGGCCGTAGAGCAGCTCGTTGCGAGCCTCGATGACAGGGGGCTTTTCCAGTGAAGTCATGGCGATCGACCGCGAAAAAAAGCGGCGATTCTACCTGAGCGGCACGCGGGGCGGGTGGTGCAGGATTTGTACGGGCGAATTCATTCGCCAAGGGCGGCACAGCTGCCCCACAGGACTCCGCACGGCAGGCCTTCGGCCTGCTTGGCGATTGAAATCGCCCCTACGGAAAGGCAAAAAGCCCGGCGCAGGGCCGGGCTTTCTGGTCAGGGCGGCGATCAGTCTTCCAGCATTGCCTTGTTGCGCACCGCGCCCTTGTCGGCGCTGGTGGCCAGCAGGGCGTAGGCCTTGAGGGCGGTGGTCACACGGCGGGCGCGGGGTGCGGCGGGCTTCCAGCCTTTCTTGTCCTGCGCGTGGCGGCGGTGGGACAGTTCCTCATCGCTGACCAGCAACTGGATGCTGCGGTTGTGGATGTCGATGTGGATCTTGTCGCCGTCTTCCACCAGCCCGATGGCGCCGCCGGCAGCGGCTTCCGGCGAGGCGTGGCCGATGGACAGGCCCGAGGTGCCACCGGAGAAGCGACCGTCGGTGAGCAGGGCGCATTGCTTGCCCAGGCCCTTGGACTTCAGGTAGCTGGTGGGGTAGAGCATTTCCTGCATGCCCGGGCCGCCCTTCGGGCCTTCGTAGCGGATGATCACCACGTCGCCGGCCTTCACTTCGTCGGCGAGGATGCCCTTCACCGCGGCGTCCTGGCTCTCGAAGATCTTCGCGGTGCCTTCGAACACATGGATGGATTCATCCACGCCGGCGGTCTTCACCACGCAACCGTCCAGGGCGATGTTGCCGTAGAGCACGGCCAGGCCGCCTTCCTGGGAATAGGCGTGCTCGACGCTGCGGATGCAGCCTTCGGCGCGGTCCAGGTCCAGGGTCGGCCAGCGGGTGGACTGGCTGAAGGCGACCTGGGTGGGGATGCCGGCCGGGCCCGCCTTGAAGAAGGTGTGCACGGCTTCGTCGTTGGTCTGGGTGATGTCCCACTGGGCAATGGCGTCGGCCATGCTCGGGCTGTGCACGGTGGCGACATCGGTGTGCAGCAGGCCGCCGCGAGCCAGCTCGCCGAGGATGCTGAAGATGCCGCCGGCGCGGTGCACGTCTTCCATGTGGTACTTCTGGATGTTCGGCGCCACCTTGCACAGCTGCGGCACGCGACGCGACAGGCGATCGATGTCGCGCAGGTCGAAGTCGATTTCCGCCTCCTGGGCGGCGGCCAGCAGGTGCAGGATGGTGTTGGTGGAACCGCCCATGGCGATGTCCAGGGTCATGGCGTTCTCGAACGCCTTGAAGTTGGCGACGTTGCGCGGCAGCACGCTGTCGTCGCCTTCGCCGTAGTAGCGCTGGCACAGCTCGACGGCCAGCCGGCCGGCGCGCAGGAACAGCTGTTCGCGGTCGGCGTGGGTGGCCAGGGTGGAGCCATTGCCCGGCAGGGACAGGCCCAGGGCCTCGGTCAGGCAGTTCATCGAGTTGGCGGTGAACATGCCGGAGCAGGACCCGCAGGTGGGGCAGGCGCTGCGCTCGTACTCGGCGACTTTCTCGTCGGAGCAGGAGTCGTCGGCGGCGGCGACCATGGCGTCCACCAGGTCCAGGCCGTGGTTGGCCAGCTTGGTCTTGCCGGCTTCCATCGGGCCGCCGGAAACGAAGACCACCGGGATGTTCAGGCGCAGGGCGGCCATCAGCATGCCGGGGGTGATCTTGTCGCAGTTGGAAATGCAGACGATGGCGTCGGCGCAGTGGGCGTTGACCATGTATTCCACGGAGTCGGCGATGATCTCCCGGCTCGGCAGGGAATAGAGCATGCCGTCGTGGCCCATGGCGATGCCGTCGTCCACGGCGATGGTGTTGAACTCCTTGGCCACACCGCCGTGCTTCTCGATCTCGCGGGCGACCAGTTGGCCCAGGTCTTTCAGGTGCACGTGGCCGGGCACGAACTGGGTGAAGGAGTTGGCGATGGCGATGATCGGTTTCTTGAAGTCTTCGTCCTTCATCCCGGTGGCGCGCCAGAGGGCGCGGGCGCCGGCCATGTTGCGGCCGTGGGTGGAGGTTTTCGAGCGATAGTCGGGCATGGGGATTCCTGCGGCTGATACGGTTGCGAGTCCTGCACGACCCGCTGGTAAGAGTCATGTGCGTATTGGAGCCCTGTGCGCGTGCAGGCGTGGTGATGGTCGCGTCTGCAGGATTGCCGGGGGAGCGGGGTCTCCGCGTCCCCGGCAGGGGGCTCGTTCGGCCTGCCGAAGGGTAGCTGGCGAGGGATGCCCGATTCTAACCCCGGCCGCTCGGCACTGGAAAGGCGCCGGGCCGCGCCGCTCAGCGGTCGGCGAGGGCGCGCAGGCGGGCCAGTTCGGCGGCGTCCAGGACGATGCCCTCGCGCTCGGCGCGTTCGCGCTGGCGGTAGCGGCGATCGCCTGGCTGGCGTTCCTGGCCGACTTCCACCATGCGGCTGATCAGGGCTTCGCAACGTTCGGCGAAGGGCCGGGTGGCGCCACGATCCGGGTCGATGAGAATCAGCAGCTGGCCGGTCCAGGGTGTCTGCGCGCCGGGGTGGCCGGACCAGTCGAACTCGAAGGAGAAGTTGCCGCCGGTCAGCGCCGCCGCCAGCAGCTCCACCATCATCGACAGGGCCGAGCCCTTGTAGCCGCCGAAGGAGAGCAGGGCGCCGCCGTCGAGAATCGCCTTCGGATCGCGGGTCGGCTGGCCCTGGGCATCCACGCCGTAGCCTTCCGGCAGCGTCTTGCCTTCACGGGCGGCGATCTGCACGTCGCCATGGGCGATGGCGCTGGTGGCCAGGTCGAACACCAGCGGGTCGCCACCGCTGCGGGGTGCGGCGAAGGCGATGGGATTGGTGCCGAACAGGGCGCTGTGGCCGCCGTGGGGCACCACGCAGGTCATGCTGTTGACGAAGCTCAGGGCCACCAGCCCCTCGCGGGCGAAGGGTTCCACATCCGGCCAGAGCGCGGCGAAGTGGTGGGAGTTGCGGGTCGCCAGCAGCGCCATGCCGCTCGTCCGTACCTTCTCCATCACCAGCCCGCGAGCCGCTTCCAGCGCCGGCTGGGCGAAGCCGCCACCCGCGTCCACCCGCACGAAGGACGGTCCCACGTCTTCCACGTCGGGTTCGGCCTGGCCATTCACCCAGCCGCTGCCAAGTGACGACAGGTAGCCGGGAATGCGGAACACGCCGTGGCTGTCCGAGCCGTCGCGCTGGGCCGAAGCGCAGTTGTCGGCGAGGATGGCGGCGACCCGCGGCGAGGTGCCGTGGCGCTCGAAGATGCTGGCGAGCAGGTCGCGCAGCTCATTGAAGGACACCTGGACCTTGTCGCTGGAGTGGCTCTGCATGGGCGGGCTCTCGTGAATGGGCAATGGTTCCGCATCATAGGTTTTGCAAGTTATCTGTCAAATATTGACTTGATGACAGAAAACAATCATTTTCCTCGCCACCGGAGGTCCCATGAATCGATCACTCAAAGAACGCCTGGAAGCCAGCCTGTCCGCCCGCACCGCGTCGTCGCGGGCCATCGCCAATTACATGCTGGCCAACCTGCAGGAACTGCCGTTCGAGACCTCCGCCGCCATCGCCGGCAAGCTCGGTATCAGCGAGTCCACCGTCGGGCGCTTCTGTCGCGCCCTCGGCTACGGGCACTTCAAGGCATTGAAGGCCGATCTCAAGGACGACCTGGGGGACAGCCCCTGGCTGATCGGCGATCGCCTCAAGGAATTCCGCCAGCAGGAAGTGGCCGGTGAGGATGCCCTGTCGGTCAGCCTGCAGCGCGAGATGGCGGCCCTGGTGCGGGTCTACGAGCACAACCGCACGCCCCAGTGGCGCACCGTCTGCGAACGACTGGCGAGCGTCCCGCGCGTCTACGCCGCCGGATTCCAGACCGAGCGCGGCATCTCCGTGTCCTTCGTCCACCTGCTGCAGTACCTGCGTGACGGCGTGCAACTGGTGGATGGCTCGTCCGGCTACTTCGGGGACGTGCTGCTGTCCGCCCCCGGTCAGGCCGCGCTGGTGGTCTTCGAGGCGCGCCGCTATTCGCGTCATGCCCTGAGCCTCTGCCGCCATGCGCGGGAGGCGGGCATCCCGGTGACGCTCATCACCGACGATTACTGTGACTGGGCGGAGCAGCATGCCGACGAAGTCTTCCGCGTCCCCACGGACCTCGGCCTGTTCTGGGAGTCCACCGGCCCGATGCTCTCCCTGGTCAATCTCTTGCTCAACGACGTGTTCAAGTGCCTCGGCCCAGATGTCGAGCAGCGTCTGGAGTCCGTCGCTGCCCTGCACAACGAGTTTGTTGGCTACACCTCCTCACCCGGTTCACCCCGCTAGAACAACCCTAATAAGAAAGAGGCAGCACCGATGAAACGACTCACCCGCTTGGCATTGGCATCCCTGGCTCTCTGCGGCATCGTCGCGACCGCTCAGGCCGAGACGATTCGCATCGCGACCGAAGGGGCCTACCCGCCCTTCAACTATGTGGATTCGAACAACCAGCTGCACGGTTTCGACGTGGACATCGCCAACGCCCTGTGCGCGAAGATGCAGGCGGAGTGCACGCTGGTGGCCCAGGACTGGGACGGCATCATCCCCGCGCTGCTGGCCAAGAAATACGACGCCGTGGTCGCCTCCATGGTGATCACCGAAGAGCGCCAGAAGAAGGTAGCGTTCACCGACCGCTATTACCGCACCCGCCTCGCCGTGGCCGTGGCCAAGGGCTCGACGGTGAAGGACACCAATCCGGAAAGCTTCAAGGGCCTGGTGGTGGGCGCCCAGTCCTCCACCACCCAGGGCATGTACGCCGAGGACATCTACGGCGCCGCCGGGGCCGAGGTGAAGCTCTACCCCTCCCAGGACGAGGCCAATGCCGACCTCAACACCGGCCGCCTGGATGCCCTGGTGCACGACAAATTCCCCCTGCTCGACTGGCTGGCGAAGGACGGCAAGGACTGCTGCACCCTGCTCGGCGACATCCAGGGCACCGATGACGAAGTGGCCATCGCCGTGCGCCAGGAAGACAACGCCCTGCGCGAGCGGCTGAACAAGGCCCTGGCCGAGATCATTGCCGACGGCACCTACAAGCAGATCGCCAGCCGTTACTTCCCCTTCGACATCTACTGATCAATCGCCGCGTGCCCGGCGCCAGCCGGGCACCTCGATGCGAGGCCTGAAACATGTTCGAGCAGTTGGCTCTCCTTTCCCTGGGGGAAGGCGGCTGGGGCATGGCCCTGCTTGCCGGCGCCCTGGTCACCTTGTCCCTGGCGCTGGCCTGCGTGCCGCCGGGACTGGCGCTGGGGCTGGCCGTCGCCCTCGGCGCCCGTTCGCCGAGCCCCTGGCGGCGTGCGCTGGCTTCGGCCTTCGCCACGGTGTTCCGTGGCCTGCCGGAGCTGTTGACGCTGTTGATCGTCTATTACGGTTGCCAGATCGGGGCGCAGAAGGTGCTGGCCCACTTCGGTTACCACGCCGAAGTCACCATCAATGCGTTCCTCGCTGCCATGGTCGCGTTCAGCCTGGTGTTCGCCGCCTTCTCCAGCCAGGTCTGGCTGGGGGCGTTCAAGGTGGTGGGCAAGGGTCAGTACGAGGCCGCCCAGGTGCTGGGCCTGTCCCGTGCCACCGCCTTCTTCAAGGTCATCCTGCCGCAGCTGACCCGTGTCGCCCTGCCAGGCCTGTCGAATAACTGGCTGAGCCTGCTCAAGGACACGTCGCTGGTTTCCACCATTTCCCTGGTGGACGTGATGCGCCAGACCAACCTGGCGGTCAGCGCCACCAAGGAGCCGATGCTGTTCTACGGCTGCGCCTGCCTGATCTACCTGTTCTTCTCCGCCCTGTCCGGTCGCGTGTTCAGCTACGCCGAGAAACGCTACAGCCTCGGCCACAGGAGTCAGCGCGCATGAGCGAGTTCCTGCATTTCTTCGTCGATCCCGAGCTGTTCGAGCGCTACGGCCTTCGCCTGCTGGAAGGCCTGCTGGTGACCGGCAAGCTGGTGGCCATCTCCTTCAGCCTCGGCATGCTGTTGGGGCTGTTGCTGGCGCTGGCACGCAACTCCGGCAACCGTTTCCTGCGCGGCTTCAGTGGCAGCTACGTCTACCTGTTCCGGGGCTCACCGCTGCTGGCCCAGTTGTTCCTGCTCTACTACGGCGTGGGCTCCTTCCGCGAGTTCTGGCAGGACGCCGGGCTCTGGTGGTTCTTCCGCGACGCCTGGAGCTGCGCGCTGCTGGCCTTCACCCTGAACACCGCCGCCTACCAGGCGGAGATCTTTCGCGGCAGCCTGCTGGCCATCGCCCCCGGCCAGTACGAAGCCAGCTCGGCCCTGGGCCTGTCCCGCGCCACGACCTTCTTCAAGGTGGTGCTGCCGCAGGCGCTGCTGGTGGCCATCCCGCCGCTGGGCAATGAACTGATCCTGATGATCAAGGCCAGCGCCATTGCCTCCCTGGTGACCATCCACGACCTGATGGGCGTGGCCAAGGCCGGTTTTTCCCGCACCTTCGACTTCCAGCTCTACCTCTGGGCGGCGGTCCTCTACCTGGTGCTGGTGGAGCTGATCCGGCGCGGCCTGCTGCTGGTCGAAGGACGTCTGGGCCGCCACCTGCGCTAACCCTCTCGAAATCGAAGCACTACCAGAGTGCCCACCGAAGGACCTTTCCATGGACTGCGACATCCTTGTCCTGGGCGCCGGCATTGTCGGCGTCTCCACTGCCCTCCACCTCCAGGCGCGCGGCCGTGACGTGTGCCTGGTGGACCGCGCCGAGCCCGGCACCGGCACCAGTCACGGCAATGCCGGCCTGATCGAGCGTTCCAGCGTGGTGCCCTACGCCTTTCCCCGCAGTTTCGCGGCGCTGCTGCGCTATGGCCTGAACCAGCAGCCGGACGTGCGTTACAGCCCGACCTACCTGCCGAAGCTCGCGCCCTGGCTGGCGTCGTACTGGCACCATTCCTCGGCACGCCGGCTGGAGGAGGCCTCCCGCGCCATGTTGCCGCTGGTGGAGCGTTGTGTGGAGGAGCATGACCGGCTGGTGGAGGAAGCGGGTCTTGGGCACCTGATCCGCGCCCGGGGCTGGATGGACGTCTACCGCAGCCGCGAAGCCCTCGACCAGGCCGTCGCCGAGGCGCGCGCCCTCGGCCGCTTCGGCCTGCGCTTCGAGGTAATGGACGGGGCGACCCTGCGCCAGTGCGAACCTCACCTGGGTGCCGTCGCCGCTGGCGGCATCCACTGGCAAGACCCGAAGACGGTGCTCGACCCCGGCGCCCTGGTGCGCGGTTACGCCGACCTCTTCGTGCGCCGTGGCGGCCGTCTGCTCAAGGGCGACGCCAAGGGTCTGCGCCCGCTTAACGGCAGCTGGAGCCTCAGTGTGGACGGCGTTGAGCTGCACGCTCCCGAGGTGGTGGTGGCCATGGGGCCGCAATCGGGCGACCTGTTCCGCAACCTGGGCTACCGCATTCCGCTGGCCATCAAGCGCGGCTATCACATGCACTACGCCCCGGCCGAAGGTGCCGAGCTGGGCCATTCCGTCTGTGATGCCCAGAGCGGCTACGTGCTGGCGCCCATGGCGCGGGGTATCCGCCTGACCACCGGCATCGAGTTCGCCGACCCCGAAGACCCGATCAACGAAATCCAGCTGCGCCGCGCCGAACGCCTCGCCCGCGAGCTGTTCCCTCTGGGCCGGCGCCTGGATGCCGAGCCCTGGCTGGGACGCCGCCCGTGCCTGCCGGACATGCGCCCGGTGATTGGCGCCGCGCCGGACCACGCGGGCCTCTGGTTCAACTTCGGTCATGCCCATCACGGCCTGACCCTGGGCCCGGTCAGTGGCCGCCTGCTGGCGGAGATGATGACCGGCGACCGGCCCTTCACCGACCCCACGCCCTACAGCGCCCAGCGCTTTCGCTGAGCCGCCGGGCCCCCGACTTGCCGATACGGAACAATGAGGACAAGAAAATGTTATCGAGCATGAAAGCCGCCCCCCAGCAGACCCCCCACCTGGCCGCCGTGCCCCAGACGCCGGCGGTGGTGATCGAGGGCCTGGAAAAGCACTACGGCGATTTCGCCGTGCTCAAGGGCATCGACCTGGTGGTACGGCCCGGGGAGCGCATCGTGCTCTGCGGGCCCTCGGGCTCCGGCAAGTCGACGCTGATCCGCTGCATCAACCGCCTGGAAGGCGCCAGCAGCGGACGCATCCAGATCAACGGCTGCGACCTGATGGCCGATCCGCGCCGGGGTGCGGAAGTGCTGCGGGACGTGGGCATGGTGTTCCAGCACTTCAACCTGTTCCCCCACATGAGCGTGCTGGACAACTGCATCCTGGCGCCCATGTCGGTGCGCGGCCTCACCCGTGCCCAGGCCGAAGAGCGGGCTCGCGAGTACCTGCGCAAGGTGGGCATCGAAAGCCACGCCCACAAGTACCCGAGCCAGCTCTCCGGCGGCCAGCAGCAGCGCGTGGCCATCGCCCGGGCACTGTGCATGGAGCCGAAGATCATGCTCTTCGACGAGCCCACGTCGGCGCTGGACCCGGAGATGGTGGGCGAGGTGCTGGACGTGATGGTGAAGCTGGCCGGCAGTGGCATGACCATGCTCTGCGTGACCCACGAGATGGGCTTCGCGCGGCAGGTGGCGGAACGGGTGCTGTTCCTGGAGGGCGGGTGCATCGTCGAAGACAGCCCGCCGGAAACCTTCTTCAACGCGCCGAAGAGCGAGCGGGCGAAGGCGTTCCTGTCGCAGATCCTGCATTGAATCCTGTGGGGGCGAATTGATTTGCCCCCACACAGGCCTGGCCGTCAGCTCGTAGGGTGGGCTTCAGCCCACCCTACGAGACTTCGACCAGTTCTCAGCTGTTGGGCAGCAGGCGGCAGGTCAGGCTCTTGATGTAGCGGGTTTCGGCGATGGCCGGGTGCACCGGATGGTCCGGGCCCTGGCCGCCGCGTTCCAGCAGGAGGATGTTGCGGTCCAGGTGGCGAGCGCTGCTCAGCAGGATGTTCTGCAGGTCGTCTTCCGGCAGGTGCATGGAGCAGGACGCGCTGACCAGGATGCCGTCCTTGTTCAGCAGGCGCATGGCCTGTTCGTTGAGGCGGCGGTAGGCAGCCTCACCGTTCTTCAGGTCCTTCTTGCGCTTGATGAAGGCGGGCGGGTCGGCGACCACCACGTCGAAGCGTTCTTCGGCAGCCTTGAGCTCCTTCAGGGCTTCGAACACGTCGCCTTCCACGCAGGTGACCTGCTCAGCCACGCCGTTGAGGGTGGCGTTGCGCTCCACGCCGTCGAGGGCGAAGCCGGAGGCATCGACGCAGAACACTTCGCTGGCGCCGAAGGCGGCAGCCTGCACACCCCAGCCACCGATGTAGCTGAACAGGTCGAGCACACGCTTGCCTTTCACGTAGGGCGCCAGGCGCGCGCGGTTCATGCGGTGGTCGTAGAACCAGCCGGTCTTCTGGCCTTCCAGCACCGGGGCTTCGAATTTCACACCGTTCTCTTCCAGGGCGACCCACTCGGGCACCACGCCGAAGGCGGTGTCCACGTAACGCTCCAGGCCTTCCGCTTCGCGGGCGCTGGAGTCGTTCTTCCAGAGCACACCACGGGGTTTCAGCACTTGCACCAGGGCATCGAGCACGGCGGCCTTGTTGCGTTCCATGGCGGCGGAGGCGAGCTGCACCACGAGGATGTCGCCGAAGCGGTCCACCACCAGGCCGGGGAGCAGGTCGGAGTCGCCGTAGACCAGGCGGTAGAACGGCTTGTCGAATAGACGTTCACGCAGGCTCAGGGCGACGTTGATACGGTGTACCAGCAGGGACTTGTCCAGCACGTGCTTGACGTCGCGGGACACGAGGCGGGCGCAGATCAGGTTGTTCGGGGAGAGGGCGACCACGCCCAGGGGCTTGCCGCCAGCGGCTTCGAGGATGGCCTGATCGCCCGGCTGGAAGAGGTTCAGGGGAGTGGCGACCACGTCCACTTCGTTGCTGTAGACCCACAGGTGGCCGGCGCGCAGGCGTCGATCGGCATTGGCTTTGAGGCGCAGGCTGGGCAGGGACATGTGTCACTCTCCGGAAAAAAGGCGGGGATTATACCTTAGGCAAGGCCCGCTCCGGGGGCCGCCCGGCGGGGTCCGGGGCGGGCCGGAAATCACCCGAAAGGCCGCGCAACCGTCCGGTCCAACGGGTAGACTGTCGCCTCGGTCAGACTCTTCCTCATCCCCCATGGCTCAAGAACTTTCCGCAGATCAGATTCGCCAGGTCCTGCAGGGCATCAGTGTGCCGCCGCAGCCACAGATCATGGTCGACCTGCAAATCGAGCAGGTCATGCCCAGCCCGGACCTGAAGTCCATCGCCCGCCTCATCAGCCAGGACCCGGGCCTGTCCGGCGCGCTGCTGAAGATCGTCAACTCGCCGTTCTTCGGGTTGACCAACCGGATCGCATCGATTCAGCAGGCGGTGAACCTGCTGGGCTGCAACACGGTGATCAACCTGATCAACGCGCAGTCCATCAAGGGCGAGATGAGCGATGAAACCATCGTCACCCTGAATCGTTTCTGGGACACCGCCCAGGACGTGGCCATGACCTGCCTGACCCTGGCCAAGCGCATCGGCTACCAGTCCGCCGACGAGGCCTACGCCCTCGGGCTGTTCCACAACTGCGGCATCCCGCTGATGCTCAAGCGTTTCCCGGACTACATGACGGTGCTGGAGGAGGCCTATGCCAGCGCCGGCCCCGAGCGCCGCGTGGTGGATACCGAGAACCGTCTGCTGAACACCAACCACGCCGTGGTGGGCTATTTCACCGCGCGTTCCTGGCGCCTGCCGGAGCACCTCTGCGAGGCCATCGCCAACCATCACAACGCGTTGTCCATCTTCTCCGACGACTCCGTCCGCGACGCCCAGCTGAAGACCCTCCTGGCGATCCTCAAGATGGCGGAGCACGTCTGCGCCTCCCATCTGGTGCTGGGCAACCAGGCCGAGGACTACGAGTGGATGAGCATTCGTGCGCAGGTGCTGGACTACGTGGGACTCTCGGAGTACGACTTCGAGAACCTCAAGGAAAGCATTCGCGAGCTTGGCGTAAGCTGAGCCGCCTTCCCGAATACCGAGTTCCAGATGCCTGAACTACCCGAAGTCGAAACCACCCGCCGGGGCATCGCGCCCTTCCTCGAAGGCCAGCGCGTCAGTCGCGTGATCGTGCGCGAGCGCCGCCTGCGCTGGCCGATCCCCGAGGATCTGGATGTGCGCCTCTCCGGCCAGCGCATCCTGCGGGTGGAGCGCCGCGCCAAGTACCTGCTGCTGGAAGCCGAGGCCGGCACCCTGATCAGCCACCTGGGCATGTCCGGCAGCCTGCGCCTTGTGGAAGCCGGCCTGCCCGCCGCCAAGCACGAGCACGTGGATATCGAGCTGGAGTCGGGCATGGCCCTGCGCTACACCGACCCGCGCCGCTTCGGCGCCCTGCTCTGGAGCGACGACCCGCTGAACCATGAGCTGCTGCGCCACCTGGGTCCCGAGCCCCTGACCGACCTGTTCGACGGCGAGCGTCTCTACCAGCTGTCCCGCAGTCGCAGCATGGCGGTCAAGCCATTCATCATGGACAACGCGGTCGTGGTGGGGGTGGGCAACATCTACGCCAGCGAGGCGCTGTTCGCCGCTGGCATCGACCCGCGCCGCGAGGCGGGCTCCATTTCCCGGGCGCGCTACGTGAAGCTGGCCGAGGAGATCAAACGCATCCTCGCCCAGGCCATCGAATGCGGCGGCACCACCCTGCGGGACTTTGTGGGCGGCGACGGCAAACCGGGATATTTCCAGCAGGAATTGTTCGTCTACGGCCGTGGCGGCGAGTTCTGCAAGCAGTGTGGTTCCACCCTGCGGGAAATCCGCCTCGGCCAGCGCGCCAGCGTCTACTGCCCGCGCTGCCAACGCTGAATGCGCGCCGGGTTGTCAGACTCGGCGCCCGCCTTCCATCCTTTGCCTGACGATTACAAGAAAGAAGACGTTTCCATGCACGGTAATTACCTGCCCCGCAATCCGTTTGCCGAGGCAGTCGGACACGGCGTCCTGCGCCTGATGGGCTGGCGCATCGAGGGAAGCCTGCCGGCCCTCGACAAGTTCGTGGTGATCGGCGCCCACCACACCTCCAATTGGGATTTCGTGATCTTCCTCGCGGTGAAGTTCATCCTGCGCCTGAATGGTCATTGGTTCGCCAAGCACACCCTGTTCCGCCGGCCCTTCGGCGGTCTTCTGAAGCGTTGGGGCGGGGTGCCGATCCATCGCCACCTCAAGCTGAACATGGTGGAGCAGGCGGTGGAGCAATTCCGCCAGAGCCGCGAGTTCATGCTGATCATCTCGCCGGAAGGCACCCGCAAGCGGGTGGAGCGCTGGAAGATGGGCTTCTACCACATCGCTCGTGGCGCCAACGTGCCCATCGTCCCGGCGGCCCTGGACTACGCCAACCGCCGGGTGGTGTTCGGCCAGCCTTTCTACCCCACTGGCGACGAGTCGGCCGACCTGCATCAATTGCTGGCCTTCTACCGCCCCTACGTGCCGAAAAAACCCGACTACGCTTTTAATGGCGATTGAAGGCCGTCACGCTGTCAATCGGCCACTCGCTGTATAGTTTTCGCACTCACCTTGCTGAAGGATCGCCCGCATGAACCTGTTCCGCACCACCGCTGCTGTCCTGGCGCTGACCACTGGCCTGCTGGCGCTGCCGGCCTGCGCGGAAGTGGTCGAGCAGCAAAATACCAGCGGCGACCCCATGTACACCGCCAACGCCCCGAGCGGCTACAGCATGGCTGGCGACATCCTGATCGCCCGCCCGCTGCTCATCGGTGCCACGGTGATTGGCGCCGGCCTGTTCGTCATCAGCCTGCCGTTCTCGGCCATGGGCGGTAACGTCAAGGAAGCGGCCAACGCGCTGGTGGTAGAGCCGGGCCGAGAAGCCTTCGTCCGTTGCCTGGGCTGCACCATCAGCGGCTACGACGAAGAAGGCTACTGAGCCGCAGTCAGGTCTTCTCATCGACGGCCCCATTCGGGGCCGTCGGCGTTTTTGTCCCCGGCCGTGCCTGCGTCTGGACTTGGATGGTGGACCGATGAAGCGTGGTCCACCCTACGGGGCCGCTGATTTCATCTTCTCGACTTCGAGCACTTCGGACAGGCCCACGCCGCGTGGGTCGCTGGCGGCTTCAAGGCTGCCCTTGGCCTTGTTCCAGTAGAGCACCTGCTGGTTGCCGTAGTTGCGCTCCAGGGGCTTGAGGCTGTAGCCGCGGGCACGCAGTTCGGCGCTGTCGGCGCTGCTGAATGCGCCCGGTTCGTGCTCGATCTGGTCCGGCAGGTACTGATGGTGATAGCGCGCCACCGAGGGCCAGCGGTTCACGGGCTGACCGTCCAGATACTCCAGGATCGAGAGCAGCACCATGCTGGGAATCCGGCTGCCACCGGGGGTGCCGAAGGCGGCGAATTCCTGGTCGCTCTCGATGAAGGTGGGGCTCATCGACGACAGCGGGCGCTTGCCCGACGCCACGGCATTGGCCTGGCTGGCGGTCAGCCCGTAGGCATTGGAGCCCGTCGGGTTGGCGGCGAAGTCGTCCATCTCGTCGTTCAGCAGCACGCCGGTGCCGGGCACGGTGAAGGCGGCGCCGAAGGGCAGGTTGATGGACAGGGTGGCCGCCACGGCATTGCCGTCCTTGTCGATCACCGCGAAGTGAGTGGTGTGGTCGCCTTCACGCCAGGGCGGCGAGGGCGGCAGGCTGCTGCTGGGGGTGGCGCGGCGGGCGTCGATGCCGGCGGCGAGCTGTTTCAGATAGCCAGGGTCCAGCAGCTTGGCCTGGGGCACGGCGACGAAGTCCGGGTCGCCCAGCAGGCCCCGGTCGCGATAGGCGCGGCGCAGGACTTCCACCACGTAATGGGTGCGCTGAATGCGGTCGGCCTTGCGCCAGGGCAGCTCCTGCAGCATGGCCAGGCTCTGGGCCAGGGCGATGCCGCCGGCCGAGGGTGGCGGCGCGCTGATCAGTTCGCGGCCTTCGGCCAGGCGGAAGCGGATCGGCTGGCGTTCCACAGTGCGGTAGTCGGCCAGGTCCCGCAGGCTCCAGATGCCGCCAGCGGCGTTCACGCCCTCCACCAGCCGCTCGGCAGTGGGGCCGTTGTAGAAACCCGCCTTGCCGTAGCGGGCGATGCGTTCCAGGGTGTCGGCCAGCTCCGGCTGGCGCAGCAGGCTGAACTCTTCCGGGATCTCGCCCTTGGCGTCGAGGAACAGCCGCGCCGTTTCGCGATCGTCGCGCATGGCCGCCAGGCGCCAGCTGGCACGCTCGCGGTAGATGCGGTCCACGGAGATGCCGTCGCGCGCCAGGCGGATGGCGGGGACCAGGCTGTCGGCCAGGGGCAGTCGGCCGTAGTGGCCGGAGAGGTCCGCCAAGGCCGCCGGCAGGCCGGGGATGGCGGCGGCGAGGGGGCCGTCCAGGGAAAGGCCGGGGTCGGCCTTGCCGTCTCGCACGTACAGGCGTGGGTGGGCGGCCAGCGGCGCGCGCTCGCGGGCATCGAGGAAGCGGTAGACCGGCTTGTCGCCGCCCTGGCGCAACAGGAAGAAACCGCCACCGCCCAGGCCCGAGCCATAGGGCTCGGCGACCGCCAGAGCGGCGCTGATGGCCACCGCGGCGTCGAAGGCGTTACCGCCCTGGGCGAGGGTTTCCAGCCCGGCTACGGTGGCTGACGGATGAGGCGTGGCGACCGCCGCGCGGCCCGGCTCTGCCGCCTGCAGGGCACTCGCGCAGAGCAGGAGCAGCGTCGCGAGCAGCGCGCCACGGTGAAACGAGCCGCGTACCGGGCGGCCCATGGATCAGGCCTTGCCGGTGAGCTTCAGGTACTTCTGCATCAGCTCATCCTTGCTTTCGACATTGTTCTCGTCGAGCGGAATGCAATCGACGGGGCAGACTTGCTGGCACTGGGGCTCGTCGTAGTGGCCGACGCACTCGGTGCACAGGTTGGGGTCGATCACGTAGATCTCTTCGCCCTGGGAAATCGCGCCGTTCGGGCACTCGGGTTCGCAGACGTCGCAATTGATGCAGTCGTCGGTGATCTTGAGGGACATGGGAACAACTCCTACCGTCGCCAGGCAGCGGCGGCCTTCAACAGAAATTAGCGGAATTGTGCCGGATTGCCGCGATCGACGCACGTGTCGATCGCGGCGGGACGGTCGTTAGCGCTTGAAGCGCTCAGCCAGGGCGGCGGCTACGGCGGGATGCACGAACTTGCTGATATCACCGCCCAGGGCCGCGATTTCGCGTACCAGGGTGGACGAGATGAAGGAGTACTTTTCCGACGGCGTGAGGAACATGCTCTCCACGTCCGGCGCCAGTTGGCGGTTCATGTTGGCCAGTTGGAATTCGTACTCGAAGTCGGACACCGCGCGCAGTCCACGCAGGAACACATTGGCGTTCTGCTCCTTGACGAAGTGCGCCAGCAGGCCGGAGAAGCCCACCACTTCCACGTTGGGCAGGTGCTTGGTGACCTCGCGGGCCAGCTCGACGCGCTGCTCCAGGCTGAACAGCGGATTCTTCTTCGGGCTGGCGGCTACGGCGATGATCACGGTATCGAACAGGCGCGCGGCGCGCTCGATCAGATCGCCGTGACCCTTGGTGATGGGGTCGAAGGTGCCCGGATACAACACTCGGTTCATCGCGACGTCCTGGCAGGGGGCCGAAAGGGAATCGGATGGTAGCGCAGCAGGCCCCTGCGGCCAAGATTTGTACGCCGGGGCCTACAGCCGTTCACGCCTTGCCCAGCCGCTCGGCCAGGGCGCTAGCCAGTTTAGCCGTCAGGCCGTAGACCGACAGCTGGGGGTTGGCGCCGATGCTGGTGGGGAACAGCGAGCCGTCGTGGATCGACAGGTTGGCCAACTGGTGATGCTGGCCGAGGCTGTCGGTCACCGCCTGCTTCGGGTCCTCGCCCATGGCGCAGCCGCCCATGACGTGGGCGCTGCCCAGGCGGGCGCGGTAGAGCTCAAGGGGCAGGCCGTCGATCAGCTTGCGAGCGTCGTCCAGCGTCTTCACGTAGTCGGCGTCGCTGTGCAGCGGCAACACGGCGCGGGCGCCGGCGGCGAACTGGATCTCGGCCATGACGTGGAAGGCCCGGCGAATGCCGTCCCAGGTGTAGTCGGTCATGCGGTAGTCGAGAACCGGACTGCCATCGCCGCGCAGTTCCACGCTGCCTTCGGCGCTGTCGGGGTGGAAGCCGTCGCGCATCAGCGCCAGCATCACGTTGGTGTGGGGCAGCTGTTCCATGCGCAGGGCGTTGTCGACGCCGAAGCGGCCCAGCAGGGTGGTGGTGAGAGACGGCTGCAGGGGCGGCACTTCCAGCTTGTAGGACATGCGCCCGGTGGCGCCGTCGTCCCACTGGAAGTGATCGGAATAGATGGACTGGGGCGCCCCGTAGAAGGGGTTGATCACCCGGTCGAACTGGGCGGCGGAGAAGTTCACCACATGCAGGAAGGTGCGCTTGCCAGTGCGCCCGTGCGGGTCGGGTGCTCCTGAACGCAGGAGCAGGCCGGGGGTGTTGATGCCACCGCCGGACAGCACGTAGTGGCGGGCCTTGACGGTGATCTTGCGGCCATTGGGCGCCACGCAGCGTTCGTCCAGGCCCAGGCATTCGATGCCGGTGACCTTGTCGCCCTCGATCAGCAGCTTCTCGGCGCGGGCCAGGTAAAGCAGCTCGCCGCCCTTCTCGAGGGTGGCGGGGATGGTGGTGACCAGCATCGACTGCTTGGCGTTGGTGGGGCAGCCCATGCCGCAGTAACCGAGGTTCCAGCAACCGCGCACGTTGCGCGGGATGACTTTCCAGTGAAGGCCGAGCTTCTCGCAGCCCAGGCGGATCACGTCGTTGTTCGGGTTCGGCGGAATGGCCCAGGGCGCGACGCCCAGACGTTGTTCCATCTTCTCGAACCAGGGGGCCATCTCGGCCACCGACAGGCCCTTCACGCCGTGCTCGCGGGCCCAGTGTTCAAGCGTGGGGTCCGGGGTCCGGAAGCTGGAGGTCCAGTTCACCAGGGTGGTGCCGCCCACGGCGCGGCCCTGGAGGATGGTGATGGCACCGTCCTTGGTCATCCGGCCGATGCCTTCCTGATAGAGGCTGGGATAGGCCTCGGCTTCCTGCATCTTGAAGTCGGAGCTGGTCTTCAGCGGGCCTTCCTCGATCAGCAGCACCTTGAGGCCGGCGGTGCTGAGGATTTCCGCGGTGGTGCCACCGCCGGCGCCGCTGCCGACGATGGCGACGTCCGCTTCCAGGGTCAGGTCGTGGTCCAGGCGCGAGCCATTGTGGGTCTTCCAGCCGCGGGCCAGGCCTTCGGCGAACAGATCGGGTACAGGCATGTCGGTGTCTCGGGCGAGTTCTTGTTGTTTTCCACGGCTATGTCCGGACGGGCCGAACACTGCATCAAACGGTGGGCGGGCCGGGGTAGCCGCAGTGGGCCCAGGACTCCGGCCGTCCGTACCAGGCCATCATCACCAGCTGCAGCAGGGAGGCGTGGCCCATCTTCAGCAGGCCGATGGAGCTGTTCTGCCAGCGCGCGAGGAATTCGCGGATGTCCTGGGCACTGGCCTTCTCCCAGCTACCCCAGATACCCGTCAGCGGGCCACGGGTGATCGGCAGGGCGAGCACGTCGAACAGCTGCAGCGTCAGCTTGAGCATCTCCGGGGACAGACGGTGCAGGGCGTAGTCGAGGCTCTGCAGGGTGCCGTCCACCGCTTGGGCCATCTTCCCGGCGGGCACGGCGGCTTCCAGCATCACCGGCACCAGGGCTCGGAGGAAGGGCATGTCGGAGTCACGCAGTACCGCGAAGCCGCCGGCCGGCACGCTGGCCGAGCAGCCGGTGAGGCTGGCGGTGACCCCGGCGGTGGCGAGGAAGGCCGAGCCGAACAGGCCGACCTTGAGCAGGTTGCGCCGGGAAAGCCCCGGCGCGTCGAGGGTGGTTTCGCTCATTCTTGTTATCTGCCTGCGAAACGCCCGCTTCAGCGGACGAAGAATTTGTAGATCAGCTTCTGGATGGCCTTGCCGTAGGGCGGGTAGATCATCTTCGCGGCATTGAAACGCTGCTTGATGAACACGCCCTTGGCCTTGCTGAAGGTGAGGAACCCTTCGTGGCCATGGTAGTGCCCCATGCCGGAGGGGCCGATGCCGCCGAAGGGCATGTCGTCCTGGGCCACGTGCAGGAGGGTGTCGTTCAGGCACACGCCGCCGGAATGGGTCTCGTGGAGCACGCGCTGCTGCTCGGCCTTGCCATAGCCGAAGTAGTAGAGGGCCAGTGGGCGCGGGCGGTCATTGATGTAGGCGAAGGCGTCGTCGATGCGGCGATAGGGCACCACGGGCAGCAGGGGGCCGAAGATTTCATCCTGCATCAGCTTCATGTCGTCGGTGGCGTCCAGCACCAGGGTGTGGGGCAGGCGGCGACCCTGGGCCTCGGGGAACAGCGGCACCACGCGTGCGCCCTTGGCTTCGGCGTCGGTCAGGTAGCCCTTGAGGCGGCCCAGTTGGCGCTCGTTGATGATGGCGGTGTAGTCGGGGTTGTTGGCCAGCTGTGGGAAGAAGCCCTGCACCGCCTGGCGATAGGCCTCGACGAAGCCTTCGACACGGTTTTCCGGCACCAGCACATAGTCCGGCGCCACGCAGGTCTGGCCGGCGTTGAGGGTCTTGCCGAAGGCGATGCGCTCGGCAGCGTCGGCCAGGGGGACGTCGGCGGAAACGATGGCCGGCGACTTGCCACCCAGCTCCAGGGTCACGGGGGTCAGGTTCTCGGCGGCGGCGCGCATCACGTGCTTGCCGATGCTGGTGGCGCCGGTGAACAGCAAGTGGTCGAAGGGCAGGCGGGAAAAGGCCACGCCAACGTCCGCCTCGCCCAGGGCCACGGCCACCAGATCTTCGGGGAAGATGCGCGCCAACAGGTCCTTCACCAACTGGGAGGTCGCCGGGGTGGATTCGCTCATCTTGATCATCACCCGGTTGCCGGCAGCCAGGGCGCCCACCAGCGGGCCGATGGCGAGGAACAGCGGGTAGTTCCAGGGCACGATCACGCCTACTACGCCCAAGGGCTGGTAGACCACCTTGGCCGAGGCTGGCTGGAAGGCCATGCCGACGCCACGCCGGGAGGGCTTCATCCACTTGCGCACACGCTTGGTGGCGTAATGGATGCCGTGGAGGCTGGGCATGATCTCGGCCAGCAGGGTCTCGTCGGCGGAGCGGTTGCTGAAGTCCTGGGAAATGGCGGCGACCAGGGCGTCCTGCTCGGCGAACAGCAGCTCGCGCAGGGACTTGAGCCATTGGATGCGTTGTTCCGCGCTGGGCATGGGGTTGGCGCGAGAGGCGTCGCGCTGGCGCTGGAAGAGGGACTCCAGCTGGCTGATCTGCTGCTGGCTCTGTTGCAGGTAGGCGACGTCGGCGACCATGGCGCGGTTCCTCGAAGGCTCCGGGAGCGTTGTCCGTATCCGTGAAGGATGCGGAAGGGCTCTGTTGTTGTGGTGTCGCTGGATTTTTAGAGCAATTGCTCTAATCTGTCAAATAGCTTGCCTGCCGGTCCGTCGGATGGCAGCCCATCGAAAAGCTGGAGGGACCGGCTCCGGGTAACACCGGGTGTTTCCCGAGGCTCGCGCGGTGTACCTTTGGCGCACGCAGCGTCCCACCGATTGCAGGAAGTACCGCCCGATGTCCCCACGACCCAAGACCCGCGACCGCATCGTTCTGGAGAGCCTCGGGCTGTTCAACACCCAGGGCGAGCGCAACGTGACCACCAACCACATCGCCGCGCACCTGGGCATGTCACCGGGCAACCTCTATTACCACTTCCGCAACAAGCAGGAGATCATCGCCGAGCTGTTCGGCCACTACGAACAGCGGGTGGACAGCTTCCTGCGCCTGCCGGAAGGGCGCGAGGTGACGGTGGAGGACAAGACCTACTACCTGGAGTCCCTGCTGGCGGCCATGTGGGACTTCCGCTTCCTGCACCGTGACCTGGAGCACCTGCTGGAGTCGGATGCCGATCTCGCCGCGCGCTACCGCCTGTTCGCCCAGCGTTGCCTGGACCACGCCCAGGCGATCTATAGGGGCTTCGTCAACGTCGGCATCCTGCGCATGAACGCCGCCCAGGTGGAGGCGCTGACCCTCAACAGCTGGATCATCGTCACCTCCTGGGTGCGCTTCCTCTGCACTACCCGCGGCGACGCCGGAGATCTCAGCCAGGAGTTGCTGCGCCGCGGCATCTATCAGGTGCTGGCGCTGGAAAGCGGCTACCTGGCCCCCGAGGTGCAGCCGGCAGTCAAGGCGCTGTACGAGAAACTGTACGTGCCGCTGGAGCAGGTGGTCTCGGCCTAGCGGCAGCTGTCCAGCCAGTCGGGAATCCGCCGTTCCAGGTAGTAGGCGGGTTTCTGCGGCGAACCCTCGATGAAGCCCACGTGGCCGCCGTTCGCATGCAGCTCCATCCGGGTGCTCACCGAGAGTTCGTGGGCTTCCGGCAGGCTATGGCGGAAGACGAAAGGATCGTCGGCGGACTGGATCAACAGGGTGGGAACGCGGATGCCGCCCAGGTAATACCGGCTGGAGGCGCGGCGGTAGTAATCATGGGCGTCACTGAATCCGTGCAGCGGGGCGGTGATGCGGCCGTCGAAGTCCCAGAAGGTGCGCAGCCCTTCGAGGGAGCCGAGGCGTTCCAGGGTGGACAGGTGATCTGCCTGGCCCTGGTGGGCGAACAAGCGTTGCTTGCTCTTCACATAGGCCACCATCTCGCGCATGAAGTGCGCCTGGTAGACCCGCGAGAAGCCCAGGGCGATGCGATCGGCGCACTGGTCCAGGCGATAGGGCACCGACACCGCCACCGCGCCTTCCAGGCCGCAGTCGTCGCCGGTTTCCCCCAGGTACTTGAGCAGCACGTTGCCCCCCAGGGAATAGCCCACCGCATAGAGCGGGGCCAGGGGGCGGGCGGCGCGCAGGTGACGGATCACGGTCGCCAGGTCTTCGCTCACCCCTGAGTGGTAGCCGCGAGGCAACAGGTTCGGCTCGCCGGAGCAGCCGCGCCAGTTGATGGCCACGCTGGACCAGCCTCGCGCCGCCGTTTCCTTCTGCAGGCCGAGCACATAGAGGGAGCTGGAGGAGCCGGTCAGCCCATGGAGAACCAGCACCAGCGGGGCCTTGGCTTCATGGGGACCGTGCCAGTCGAGGTCGAGAAAGTCCCCATCATCCATCCACAGCCGCTCGCGCTGGCGTTCCAGGTGCGGCGGCGTGCGGCAGAAGGGCGACCAGAGGGTCTGCAGGTGCGGGCCGGGCAGCCACCACGCGGGCTGGAAGCTGGCAGGGGCGGTGCCCGGAGAGTGGAACGGGATCATCGGTGTTGCCGTTGCTCAAGCGTCTAGGTGCTCTCCGACCGAGCGTTGCCACAGGGCGTAGTACACCTGTCCGGCTTTCTTCTCCCGGTGCAGGCGCCAGTTGCCCGGCAGGCCCAGCGTGGAGGGCGGGGTCTCGCTTTCGGTATAGACCCAGGCGCGGGGAGCTAGCCAGCCCCGTTGTTCCAGCAGGCCGCAAACGGGTGACAGCAGGCCCTGGTTGAACGGCGGATCGAGGAAGACCAGATCGAAGGCGCTGGGCGCCTGGGTTTCCAGGTAGCGCAGGGCGTCGCTCTGCAGCAGCAGGCCCCGGCTGCAACGCAGCACGTCCAGGTGGCTGCGCAAGGCAGCCACCGAGTCGGGGTTGAGGTCCAGGGCCAGGCCTTCGGCGGCGCCGCGGGACAGCGCCTCCAGGTAGAGCGCGCCGCTGCCGGCAAAGGGGTCCAGTACCCGTGCGCCTTCGACATACGGTGCCAGCCAGTTGAACAGCGTCTCCCGCACCCGGTCCGGCGTGGGGCGCAGGCCGGGGCCGTCGGGGAAGGCGAAGCGCCGCGAGCGCCATTCGCCGCCGATGATGCGGAGCTGGCCCTGGCCGCCGTGGTTGGGCTTGGCGGGTTTGGCGTTTGGCTTGCGCATCAGTGCTCCGGTACGCCGGTGGGCATTTCGGCGGGTTTGTCGGTGGGAGGCGGCAGGTCCTTCTGGGCAACGGTCGGACCGGCGGTGACGATGACGAACTGATCGGGGGAGAGGTGTTTGGCCATGGCGGCCTTCACCTGCGACACGTCCAGGGCCTGGACCTTGGCCATGAAGTCTTCCAGGTAGGTCATCGACAGGTCGTAGAAGCCGATGGCACCCAGCTGGCCGACGATGTCGGCATTGCTCGCGGTGGACAGCGGGAAGCTGCCGGCGATTTCGCGCTTGGCATCGTCCAGCTCCTTCTGGGTCGGGCCGTCGGCGAGGTACTGGCGGACGATGTCCTGGATCAGCTTGAGGGTGCCCTGGCTCATCTCGGCGCGGGTCTGCAGGCCGATCATGAACGGGCCCTTGACCTGCATGGCGGTGAAGCCGGAGCTGACGCCGTAGGTCAGGCCGCGCTTTTCTCGCACTTCGTCCATCAGACGGGTGCCGAAGCCACCGCCACCGAGGATCTGGTTGCCCAGATAAAGGGCAGCGTAATCCGGATCGTTACGGTCGACGCCCAGTTGGGCCAGCATCAGGTGGGTCTGCTTGGACGGGAACTCGATGTGGCTGATGCCGGGCTTGGGTGTTTCGGGTTCAGGCAGCTTGGGCAGCGCCGGGCCTTGCGGCAGGGCCTTCGATACCTGGTTGGCAATGGCCTCGGCCTCGGCGCGGGACAGGTTGCCCACCAGGGCGATCACCACGTTGCCGGCGGCGTAGGCCTTCTGGTGGAAGGCGCGCAGCTGGGCCACGGTGATCGCGGGAATGGACTTCTCGTCACCGTCGCTGGGGTGGGCGTAGGGGTGCTTGCCGTAGAGCTTGTCGAAGAGTTCCAGGCCGGCCAGTTTGCCGGGGTTCTGCTTCTGGTACTCGAAGCCGGCGAGCATCTGGTTCTTGATCCGCGCCAGGGAGTCCTCGGGGAAGGTCGGGGCGCCGATCACCTGGGTGAACAGCTGCAGGGCCGGCTCGCGCTGCTCGGGGGCGGTGAGGCTGCGCAGGCTGGCGATGGCCATGTCGCGGTAGGCGCCATTGCCGAACTCGGCGCCCAGGCCCTCGAAGCCTTCCGCGATGGCGGTGACATCCTTGCCGGCCACGCCTTCGTTGAGCATGGCGTTGGTCAGGGTGGCGAGACCGGGGGCGTCGCCATCCTGGCTGCTGCCGGCGGCGAAGGTCAGGCGCAGGTCGAACATCGGCAGCTCAGGCGCGGCGACGAACAATACCTTGGCGCCTTCGGCGGTCTTCCAGCTCTGGATTTCCAGACTGCGGCGGCTGGGCGCCTTGCCGTCCAGTTCAGCCAGGGACTGAAGACCCTGGGCAGGGGCGGCGGTTTCGGCGGTGGCGGTGCTGTCAGGATGGTTGACGATGAAACCGAGCACGCCGAGCAGGGCGATCAGGGCCAGGCCGAGCAGGCCGTAACGCAGGCCGTTGCGCTCACTCATTGCGGGGCCTCCTCGGGCAGGATGTGGGCGACGCTCAGGCGATCGCGGGTGAAGAAGGTCTTGGCGGCAGCCTGGATATCGGCGGGGGTCACGGCTTCCAGGGCGGCGAGGTCCTGGTCCATCAGTTTCCAGGACAGGCCGACAGTTTCCAGCTGGCCGATGGTGGTGGCCTGGCTGGTGATGGAGTCGCGCTCATAGACCAGGTTGGCGATGACCTGGGCGCGCACGCGCTTGAGTTCCTCGGCACTGGGCGGCGTCTTCTGCAGGTCCTCCAGTTGGCGCCAGATACCGGCTTCGGTCTGGTCGAGGGTCTTGCCCTTCTGCACGTTGGGGGTGGCGCTGATGACGAACAGGCTGTCGCCTCGGGGGAAACCGTCGTACCAGGCGGACGCGCCGCTGACCAGTTCCTCGCCGCGCTCCAGGCGGCTCGGCAGGCGGGCGCTGTAGCCGCCGTCGAGCAGGGTGGCGAGCAGGCGCAGGGCGTGGACCTGGCGGGCGTCCTTGGCGGTCGCGAGGCCCGGCACGTTGAAGCCCATCAGCAGGCTCGGCAATTGCGTGCGAACGTGCAGGGTCAGGCGGCGCTCACCCGGCGTGGTCAGTTCCAGGGGCTTCTTCGTGGGCGGCACGTCGCGACGCGGGATGCCGGCGAAGTAGCGTTCGGCCAGGCCCTTGACCTCGTCCGGGGTGACGTCGCCCACCACCACCAGCGTGGCGTTGTTCGGCACGTACCAGGACTCGTACCAGTGACGCAGTTCCTCCACCTTCATGCGATTGAGGTCGGCCATCCAGCCAATGGTGGGGATGTGGTAACCGCTGGCCGGGTAGGCCATGGCCTTGAAGCGTTCGAAGGCCTTGGCCGTCGGCTTGTCGTCGGTGCGCAGGCGGCGTTCTTCCTTGATCACCTCGATCTCGCGCTTGAACTCCTCGGGGGGCAACTTGAGGCTTTCCAGGCGGTCGGCTTCCAGCTCGAAGGCGACGCCCAGGCGGTCGCGGGCCAGCACCTGGTAATAGGCGGTGTAGTCGTCGCTGGTGAACGCGTTTTCCTCTGCGCCCAGCTCCCGCAGGATGCGCGAGGCTTCACCGGGGCCGAGCTTGCGGCTGCCCTTGAACATCATGTGCTCCAGGGCGTGGGAGAGGCCGGTCTGGCCGGACGTCTCATAGCTGGAGCCGACCTTGTACCAGAGCTGGGACACCACCACGGGCGCGCGATGGTCTTCACGGACCACGACCTTCAGGCCGTTGTCCAGGGTGAACTCGTGGGTGGGCTGGTTGTCTGCAGCGAGGGCCAAAGCGGGCAGACAGAGAGCGCAATACAGCAAGCCGGCGGCTTGTCGGGCAATGGCTTTCATTGATGTTCTTGACCTGTCGGACGGCCCCGGCGGTCGTACCGCCTGCGGGCGAAGAGGTGCTAGGATACCCCATCCTTTCCCGGGGCGGCGAAGCTGGCCGGCATAGAGCCAGCACTGCAGCTCCCTTGAGATGCAATCGACTCATGTTTGGTTCCAACGACGACAAGAAGGCTCCGGCGCAGGCCGGGGAAAAGAAATCCTTGTTCGGCTGGCTGCGCAAGAAGCCCCAGGAAACCGCTCCCGTCGCTCCGACGGAACCGGTGGCCCCTGTCGAGGCTGAAGCGCCGGCCGCGCCTGCGCCCGCACCCGAAACTGCCCCGGTTGCTGCCACCGTTGCTCCTGTTGCCGAGCGCGCAGTCGAGCCGGTTTCGACCCCCGCTCCAGCGCCTGTGATCGCGCCTGTTCCGGCTCCTGAGCCCGTCGTGGCGCCGGTTGTGGTCGAAGCCGCCGCTCCCGTGGTTGAAGCGCCAGCGCCTGCGCCCACCCCGGCTCCGGTGATTGCCGAGACTCCCGCAGCGGTCGAGCCTGCTGCACCTGCACCAGTCGTGGATCAGAGTGTTCCGACAGCTGCGCCGACTCCGGTCGCACAGGCCGTTGCGGCTGCGGCCGAGCCCGCCAAGGCCGGTTTCTTCGCCCGTCTCAAGCAGGGCCTGTCGAAAACCAGCGCAAGTATCGGCGAAGGCATGGCCAGCCTGTTCCTCGGGCGCAAGGCCATCGACGACGACCTGCTGGACGAAATCGAAACCCGTCTGCTCACCGCCGACGTCGGCGTGGAAGCCACCAGTGCCATCGTCCAGAGCCTGACCCAGAAGGTCGCACGCAAGCAGCTGGCCGACAGTGGCGCGCTCTATCAGGCCCTTCAGGAAGAACTGGCCGCCCTGCTGCGTCCGGTGGAGCAGCCGCTGAAGATCGACGGCGGCCGCGCGCCTTACGTGATCCTCGTGGTCGGCGTGAACGGCGTCGGCAAGACCACCACCATCGGCAAGCTGGCCAAGAAGCTGCAGCTGGAAGGCAAGAAGGTGATGCTGGCCGCTGGCGATACCTTCCGCGCCGCTGCCGTGGAGCAGCTGCAGGTCTGGGGCGAGCGCAACAATATTGCGGTGATCGCCCAGCACACCGGCGCCGATTCCGCCTCCGTGATCTTCGACGCCGTGCAGGCCGCCAAGGCCCGTGGCATTGATGTGCTGATCGCCGACACCGCCGGCCGCCTGCACACCAAGGACAACCTGATGGAAGAGCTGAAGAAGGTGCGCCGCGTGATCGGCAAGCTGGACGAGTCGGCTCCCCACGAAGTGCTGCTGGTGCTGGATGCCGGCACCGGGCAGAACGCCATCAACCAGGCCAAGCAGTTCCACCAGGCGGTCAGCCTGTCCGGCCTGGCGCTGACCAAACTGGACGGCACCGCCAAGGGCGGGGTGATCTTCGCCCTGGCCAAGCAGTTCAGTCTGCCGATCCGCTACATCGGCGTTGGCGAAGGCATCGACGACCTGCGCACCTTCGAAGCCGACGCCTTCGTCAAGGCCCTCTTCGCTGAGCGGGAGTCTGCATGATTCGATTCGAGCAGGTCGGCAAGCGCTATCCCAATGGTCACGTTGGCCTGCACGAACTGAGCTTCCGCGTTCGCCGCGGCGAGTTCCTCTTCGTTACTGGCCACTCCGGCGCCGGCAAGAGCACGCTGCTGCGCCTGCTGCTGGCGATGGAGCGCCCCACCAGCGGAAAGCTGCTGCTGGCCGGGCAGGACCTGTCGACCATCACCAATTCGCAGATCCCCTTCCTGCGCCGCCAGATCGGCGTCGTCTTCCAGAATCACCAGCTGCTGTTCGACCGAAGCGTGTTCGACAACGTCGCCCTGCCGCTGCAGATCCATGGCCTGTCCAAGGCGGAAATCGCCAAGCGGGTCAGCGTGGCCCTGGAGCGCGTCTCCCTGGCGGACAAGGCAGAGCTGTACCCGGCCGACCTGTCCACCGGTCAGCAGCAGCGTGTCGGCATTGCCCGCGCTGTGGTCCACCGCCCGGCCCTGCTGCTGGCGGACGAACCCACCGGTAACCTGGACCCGCGCCTGGCCGCCGAGATCATGGGCGTATTCGAGGACATCAATCGCTTGGGCACCACAGTGCTGATCGCCAGTCACGACCTGGCGCTTATCGCGCGCATGCGTCACCGCCTGCTCACCCTGCAACGCGGTCGTCTGATCGGTGACGGGGAGGCTGTCTGATGAGCGCCAAGCAGATGCCGCCGCCAAAGCCGGCCGAACGTGTCGGTGCCTCGCCGCGTCATGTCGAGAACCCGGAGAAGGGCGACGAAGGCCCGGATTTTCGCACTCTGCTGCACGCCTGGCTGGAGAGCCACCGCACCAGCCTGGTGGACAGCCTGCGTCGCCTGGGTCGCCAGCCCATCGGCAGCTTCTTCACCTGCCTGGTGATGGCCATCGCCCTCAGCCTGCCCATGGGCCTGTCGCTGCTGCTCAGCAACGTCGAGCGCCTGGGCGGTTCCTGGCAGCGCGCGGCGCAGATTTCCCTGTTCATGAAGATGGACGCCAGCGAAGCCCAGGGGCAGAAGCTGCGGGACGAGATCGCCGGCATGCCGGACGTGGCCGAGGCCGAGTGGATCAGCCGCGAACAGGCCCTGGCCGAACTGCAGCAACAATCCGGCCTCGGCGAAGCCCTCAAGGAACTCCCGCAGAACCCGCTGCCGGGCGTGGTCCTGGTGACGCCGAAGGAAATCGACAAGGCCGGCCTGGAAGCCCTGCGCCAGCGCCTTGCCGAACAGTCGGGCGTCGAGCAGGCGCAGCTGGACCTGGTCTGGGTCGAGCGCCTGTCCGCGATCCTCAAGCTGGGCGAGCGGTTCGTCTTCGGCCTGGCTGTGTTGCTGATCCTGGCGTTGCTGCTGGTGATCGGTAATACCATTCGTCTGCATATCGAGAACCGCCGCACCGAGATCGAGGTGATCAAACTGGTGGGCGGGACCGACAGCTACGTGCGGCGTCCCTTCCTCTATATGGGCGCACTCTATGGCACTGGTGCGGGCCTGCTGGCCTGGCTGGTGCTGGCCTATGGCCTGAATTGGCTGAACGACGCGGTGGTGCGGCTGGCCGGTCTGTATGGCAGCGATTTCGCCCTGGCGGGCGTGCCGCTGGCCGACGGACTGTCACTGCTCGTGGGGGCGGTGCTGCTGGGCTACATTGGCGCCTGGCTGGCCGTTGCCCGCCATCTGAGCGAGCTGGCGCCCCGCTAGAAATCTCCGGTTGTCGCAGTCTGTGCAACGGGGTGTAAGGAAACTTTTACACCCCCTTGCAGTCAGATAGGCCAGTGCTACACTGCGCGAGCTTTAGTGAATCGGAGGATTCGCATGACCACTTCCCTGCAACCTGTCTATGCCCTGGCCCCCGGTGCGAACCTGGAGGCGTACGTGCATGCGGTCAACGGCATCCCGCTGTTGTCCGTCGAGCAGGAGCGCGAACTGGCCGAACGCCTCTTCTACGAACAAGATCTGGAAGCGGCACGGCAAATGGTATTGGCGCACCTGCGCTTCGTCGTGCATATCGCCAAGAGTTATTCCGGCTACGGCCTGGCCCAGGCCGACCTCATCCAGGAAGGCAACGTGGGCCTGATGAAGGCCGTCAAGCGCTTCAACCCCGAGATGGGTGTACGCCTGGTGTCCTTCGCGGTGCACTGGATCAAGGCCGAGATCCACGAGTTCATCCTGCGCAACTGGCGTATCGTCAAAGTCGCCACCACCAAGGCGCAGCGCAAGCTGTTCTTCAACCTGCGCAGCCAGAAGAAGCGTCTGACCTGGCTGAACAACGATGAAGTCCACGCGGTGGCCGACACCCTTGGCGTCGAGCCCCATGAAGTGCGCGAGATGGAAAGCCGGCTAACCGGCCAGGACATGGCCTTCGACCCGGCGGCCGATGCCGACGACGACACGGCTTTCCAGGCTCCGGCCCATTACCTGGAAGACCATCGCTACGACCCGGCGCGCCAGTTGGAAGAAGCGGACTGGAGCGACAGCTCCACCGCCAACCTGCACGAAGCGCTGGACGGCCTGGACGAACGCAGCCGCGACATCCTCTACCAGCGTTGGCTGGCCGAGGAGAAGGCGACGCTGCACGACCTGGCGGCCAAGTACAACGTCTCCGCCGAGCGCATCCGCCAGCTGGAGAAGAACGCCATGAACAAGCTCAAGGGCTTCATTCAGGCGTAATGCTGAAACCCAGAAAAGCCGCACTTCGGTGCGGCTTTTTTCTGTCCGGAGAAAATCACCATGCCCATGCCGCCCTTGCGCTCCGGTCACTGGTTGCTATTCGGCGCGGTCGCCGTGCTGTTCTTTTCCATGGCGTTGTGGATGAGTCGGCAGCCTGACCATGCCGCACCGTTGCCCTGGCTGGTGGACTGGCAGGAGGCGGTAATCGAACCGCTTTCCGAGGAAGACCTGACCCTGGAACAGCTGGCCGAACTGGCGCCGGGCGAACTCTGGCTGCAGCCACGGCCCGAGGGGCCGCGCCTGGTCTATCGCTCCGAGCAGGACCGGGAGGAGGGCTCCTGGCGCCTGGAAGCGGAACTGCAGCTCAGCGACAGCGAGCACACCAGCCTGGGCAAGGCGCTGGGCAAGGGTGCCGACGAGCAGCCCCTCAGCGCGGACATGCTGGAGCAACTGGGCGGACACCGGGTGGCCGTGTTGAACATGGTGCCCATGGCCGAAGTCTCGGCGGCGCGCCTGGCCGCCAGCATCGGGCCGCCGCGACTGCGCGTGCGCACGGGCGACGGCGAGGCCTGGGTCTATCCCCAGCAGGGGCTGAGCGCTCACCTGGTGGACGGCAAGCTGCAGCTGCTGCATCTGGTGCCGCGCGAGTCGATAACTCACTGAATCCCAGGGCGTGTCCATTGGCGGGTGGGCTTCAGCCCTGCTTTCGAGGCTTGGCCTACTGAGACACGAGCCCCGATGCGTCAGAGTTGTTGCACGTAATTGGCGCCGCCCAGCTGGTTCATCTGCCGACGGATCCAGCCGGCGCGACGAGCAACGTAGGCGCCGGGGCGAGTAGGGCTCCACTCCCGGGGGTTGGGCAGCACCGCCGCCAGCAGTGCCGCCTGCTGGCGCGACAAACGCTTGGCGGGTACGCCGAAGTGATGGCGCGCCGCAGCTTCGGCGCCGAAGACGCCGTTGCCCCATTCCACGCTGTTCAGGTAGACCTCGAGGATCCGTTGCTTGGGCCAGAACAGCTCCATCAGGCCGGTGAACCAGACCTCCAGCCCCTTGCGCAACCAGTTGCGCCCGGACCAGAGGAAGAGGTTCTTCGCCACCTGCTGGCTGAGGGTGCTGGCGCCTCGGATGGAACCGCCGCGCTCGTTGTGGGCCAGGGCCTTGCGGATGGCGGGGACGTCGAAGCCCCAGTGCTCGGCGAATTTCTGGTCTTCCGCAGCGACCACTGCGATCTTCAGGTCGTCGGGCAGCTCGTCCCACGACACCCAGTCGCGCTCGATGTCGATGGGTTTGCCGTCGATCCAGGATTCGATCTTGCGCTCCACCATCAGCATGGTGCCCGGTGGCGGGACCCAGCGGAACAGGATCACCAGCAGCACGGACGCCGCCGCGAACCAGAGCAGCAGTGTGAACAATCGGCGGCGGATGGTGCGGAGCATGCTGGCTTGGCCCGGGGAAATTTGCGCGCCATTATAGCGGCCGTCCGTCCCGAGTCTGGAGTCCCCATGGCGCGCCTGTACCTGCTGCTTTCCGCATTCACCGGATTTACCGGGGTGGCCCTTGGCGCCTTCGCCGCCCATGGCCTCAAGAGCAGGCTGACTCCCGAGCACCTGGCGGTGTTCCAGACCGGCACCCACTACCAGTTGATCCACGCCCTGGCCCTGTTCGGCGTCGCCCTGCTGGCGCTGCACGCGCCGAGCCGTCTGCTGACCCTGGCCGGGGGGTTCTTCGCCCTCGGTATCCTGCTGTTCTCCGGCAGTCTCTACCTGCTGACCCTGTCGGGCATCGGCAAGCTCGGCATCATCACACCCTTCGGCGGCCTGGCCTTCCTCGCCGGGTGGTTGTGCCTGGGGCTGGCGGCCTGGAATCTGAGTAGTCGCTAACTTGACCATGGCGTCAAATTGCGGGACGAATGGCGTCCTTTTGCCTTGGTGCCGCGCGGCTATCGGGCTAGAATGCCGTCCCCTTTTCCAGTTGTGACCGACCCGTCATGCGCATTCAGTTGAACGGCGAACCCTTCGAGCTGCCTGAGGGCCAGACTGTCGCGGACCTCATTGCCCGCCTGGACCTGGCAGGTCGCCGCGTCGCAGTCGAGCTCAACCTCGACATCGTGCCGCGCAGCCAGCACGCCGCCACTGCCCTGCGCGAAGGCGATCGCATCGAGGTGGTCCACGCCATAGGCGGCGGCTAGTCGCGGGCCTCGCGCCCACTCAGCCGCATCCACCTGCAGTCCCCGTTTCGCGCTTCGCGCCTTCCCTCTGCCCGCCAGGAGTCCAGCATGAGCCACACGCCGATCGACAAGCCCTTCACCCTCGCGGGCCGTACCTATCAGTCGCGTCTGCTGGTGGGCACCGGCAAGTACAAGGACCTCGAGGAAACCCGTGTCGCCATCGAGGCTTCCGGCGCCGAGATCGTCACCGTGGCCGTGCGCCGGACCAACATCGGCCAGAACCCGGGCGAGCCCAATCTGCTGGACGTGATTTCCCCGGACAAGTACACCATCCTGCCGAACACCGCCGGCTGCTATAACGCCGAAGAAGCGGTGCGCACCTGCCGCCTGGCCCGCGAGCTGCTGGATGGCCACAAGCTGGTCAAGCTGGAAGTCCTGGCTGACCAGAAGACCCTCTTCCCCAACGTCGTCGAGACCATCAAGGCCGCTGAACAGCTGGTCAAGGACGGCTTCGACGTCATGGTTTACACCAGCGACGACCCCATCATCGCCCGCCAGCTGGCTGAGATCGGCTGCATCGCCGTAATGCCGCTGGCCGGCCTGATCGGCTCGGGCATGGGCATCTGCAACCCCTGGAACCTGCGCATCATCCTCGAAGAAGCCAAGGTTCCGGTGCTGGTGGATGCCGGCGTGGGCACCGCCTCTGACGCCACCATCGCCATGGAGCTGGGCTGCGAGGCCGTGCTGATGAACACCGCCATCGCCCACGCGCAGAACCCCGTGATGATGGCCGAGGCCATGAAGCACGCCATCGTCGCCGGCCGCCTCGCCTACCTGGCCGGGCGTATGCCGCGCAAGCTCTACGCCAGTGCTTCGTCGCCGCTGGACGGACTGATTCGCTGAGAACCGGTCACGATCAGCTGCGCGTTGGCCCTGCGGCGTTAAAAACAGGTTCGGATGCTCATTTACCGCTCGTAAACTCCGCGTCCTCACCTGTTTTTGCCTTGCATGGCTCTAGCTCGCAAGATCGTGAGCAGGTTCTGAATTCCACTGACAGGTTTCGCAAGCATGATTGAAGAACAGGGCTCGCCGGCCGCCGCCGACGAAACGCGCCATCACCGCACCATCAAAAGCTTCGTGATGCGTGCCGGGCGCATGACCGAAGGCCAGCAGCGCGGCCTCGACCAGGGCTGGCCGAAGTTCGGCCTGGAGCTGGCCGATGGCCTGCAGGACTTCGACGCCCTGTTCGGCCGTACTGCACCGCGCACCTTCGAGATCGGCTTCGGCATGGGCCACGCCACCCTGGAGATGGCCGCCGCCGCGCCGGAGCAGGACTTCATCGGCGTCGAGGTGCACCGTCCCGGCGTCGGCGCCCTGTTGAACGGCGCCATGACCCAGGGCCTGAGCAACATCCGCGTCTACAGCTGCGACGCCCTGGAAGTGCTGCGCGACTGCGTGGCCGACGCCAGCCTGGACCGCGTCCTGCTGTTCTTCCCCGATCCCTGGCACAAGTCCCGCCACCACAAGCGTCGCATCGTCCAGGCGTCCTTCGCCGAGCTGGTGCGCCAGAAGCTCAAGGTCGGTGGCGTGCTGCACATGGCCACCGATTGGGAGCATTACGCCGAGCACATGCTGGAAGTGATGAACGTGGCGCCGGGCTACCGCAACCTGGCGGAAGACGGTCGCTACGTCCCGCGCCCGGACGAACGTCCGGTGACCAAGTTCGAACGCCGCGGCGAACGCCTCGGCCACGGCGTCTGGGACCTCAAGTTCCAGCGCATCGATTGACCGGCCGGCGCCCTGCGGCGCCCCGGTAGACCTGACTAGACCGGGACCACCCGGCACCTCACCTGATCCGACGATAGCAACGCCTGCCCGACGGCAGGCGGAATAAGAATAAGAGCGACGCGGCGCCACCTGCGTCGCGAGGAGAAGGCTGTGTTGTTGAAAACTTTCGGATATCTGCTCCTGGCCGGCTGCGCCCTGCAGGCCCAGGCCAAGGTCGACGTTACCCAGGCTGCCCGTCTTGGGCAGGACCTCACCCCGCTCGGCGGCGAGCGTGCCGGCAATGCCGACGGCACCATTCCGGCCTGGGATGGTGGCCTCGCCACGCCGCCCGCCGGCTACCAGCCAGGCATGCACCACCCCGATCCCTATGCGGCAGACGGCCTGCGCTTCGTCGTCGACAGCCGCAACATCAGCCAGTACGACAAGCTGCTGACGCCGGGCTACAAGGCGCTCCTGCAGCAGTATCCGGACTACAAGCTGCGGGTCTTCCCGACCCACCGCAGTGCCGCGGCGCCGCAGCGCATCTACGACGCCACCCGCTTCAATGCGCAGAACGGCGAGCTGATCGCGGGTGGCAACGGTGTCCAGGGTGTGGCTGCGGGCGTTCCCTTCCCCATCCCGGCCAGCGGCCTGGAAGCCATCTGGAACCACATCCTGCGCTATCGCGGCGAACAGGTTCACTTCACCACCAACCAGGCCGCGGTGCTCGCCAACGGCAGCTACAACCTGCTGAAGCTGGAGCGGGACATCTACTTCGTCTACGGTCGCGACGGCATGACCCCGGCGAACCTGGAGAACACCCTGTTCTTCTACAAGTACCGCGTGGTGGCGCCGTCCAAGCTGTCCGGCTCGGCGCTGGTGGTCCAGGAAACCCTCGACCAGGTGCTGTCGATCCGCAAAGCCTGGCGCTTCAACCGTGGCGAGCGCCGTGTCCGTCGCCTGCCCATGCTGGCCTACGACACCCTGCAGCCCGACACCAACGGCCTGGCCACCGCCGATGTGGTGGACTCCTACAACGGTGCGCCGGACCGCTACGAGTGGCAGTTGCTGGGCAAGCAGGAAATGCTGGTGCCCTACAACAGCTATGCCGTCCACCAGAAGGGCATCCCCTACGAGCAGATCCTCAAGGCGAACTTCGTGAATCCCGACCTGCTGCGCTACGAGCAGCACCGCGTCTGGGTGGTGGAAGCGACCCTGCGCAAGGGCTTCAGCCATCCTTACGCCAAGCGCCGCTTCTACCTGGATGAGGACAGCTGGCAGATCCTGGCCGTCGACCTCTACGACAAGGACGGCAACCTGAGCGGCATGCAGGAAAGCCACCCGATCAGCTACTACGACGCACCGATGTTCGGCAGCACGCTGGAAACCATCTACGATTTCGTGGGTAGCCGATACTTCGTGGATGGCCTGGACAACAACGAGCCCATGTACGATTTCAACGCATCGCTCTATCCGAGGGACTTCACGCCTCAGGCACTGCGACGCGAAGGCAACTGATTCCGGCCTGCCTGGCCAACCCAGCCGCCCCCAGGGGCGGCTTTTTAATGGGCCGCGTTCTATGGCAGGCGGCAATCCGTAGGGTGCGCCATGTGCACCGGAAAATCTGCGCGAGCCAACTGGTGCGCACGGCGCACCCTACCGCCGAGCCCTTTTGGGTCATGCCGTTCAGTTGATCAGCTCTGCCCCCGTCAGCGTCGATTCCGGCAGCGCCGGTGGTGCGGGGCTGATCTGCAGGTACTTGATGCTTTCGCGGGGGATCAGCAGCAAGTCGCCGTCTACCTCGATGCTGAGAAAGGGCGATTCCATCTGGCGGCGCAGACCGTGGGCAATCTCCACGGGATTGGAGGACTGCTGGGGGAAGCGCAAGGCCAGGCGCTGGCCGTCCTGGAAATGCAGGTAGAGGTGCTTGATCGGCTTCATGGGCGTGCTCCCTGGATTGGCGGCCAATGGCCGCCGGGGAAGCCGTCGGCCTCAGTTGCGATCGGCGATCACGCCGATCACGAAGAAGACTAGTAGCAGGACGGGCGCCAGGGTGTAGTTGTTGAAGTAGCCGAGCCCCTTGGCCAGCCAGGGCGTGAGATAGATCATCGCCAGGCCGTAGCCCAGCGCGCAGAGCAGCACGAAGAGCAGGGTGCGGAAGAGGAAGTTGAGGCTGCCGATACGTTGTTGCAGCCAGGCATTGAGGGCGGGCCCGAAGAGCACCAGTACGGTGGCCATGATGGCCAGGGCGATATCGTGCAGGTGGCCGCGGCTCCAGCGCGACAGGGTGGCGATCAGGTCCAGTACGACTTCCATCCAGGGGTCCTTGGCGTAGGGTTCGGGGGCAGACGATTCCAAATCCGCAGCCCGCCCGTCAAGGCAGGAAGTGCTGCAGCAGGTCATTGAGGAACAGCTGGCCTTCGGTGGTGGCCACCAGGCGTTGCGGGTCCTTCAGTAGCAGGCCACGGGTCTCGGCCTCGAGGCGTGCTGCCGCCAGGCTCTCCAGCGGCAGGCCGGTGCGCTGAGTGAACAATGCTGCGGGCACGCCGTCCGTGAGGCGCAGCACGTTCATGAGGAATTCGAAGGGCAGCTCGTCGTGTTCCAGGTGGCGCTCGCCGGCCTGGAAGCGCTTGGCCGGGTCCATGTAGTCCTTGGGCAGGCGGGTTTTCCAGCTGCGGATGATGCGACCGTCCGGGCTGCTCAGCTTGGCATGGGCGCCGGCGCCGATGCCGAGGAAGTCGCCGAAGCTCCAGTAATTGAGGTTGTGCCGCGCGCGCAGGCCGTTGCGGGCGTAGGCGGACACCTCGTACTGCGCATAGCCCTGCTCGGCCAGCAGTGCCTGGCCGGCTTCCTGGATGTCCCAGAGGATGTCGTCCTCCGGCAGTTCCGGCGGCTGGCTCCAAAACACCGTGTTCGGCTCCATGGTCAGCTGGTACCAGGACAGGTGCGTCGGTGCCTGGGCGATGGCGGTGTGCAGGTCTTCCAGGGCGTCCTCGATGGATTGCTCCGGAAGTCCGTGCATCAGGTCGAGGTTGAAGTTGTCGAAGCCGGCCTTGCGCGCCATGTCGGCGGCGCGGATGGCTTCGTCGCCATTGTGGATGCGCCCGAGCGCCTTGAGCTTGGCTTCCTGGAAGCTCTGCACGCCGATCGACAGGCGATTGATGCCGAGCTGACGGTAGGCGGCGAACTTGGCCTGCTCGAAGGTGCCGGGGTTGGCTTCGAGGGTGATCTCGATGTCGCGGGAGAACGGCACCCGCTGTTCCACGCCATCCAGCAGGCGGCCGATGGCATTGGCGCTGAACAGGCTGGGCGTGCCGCCGCCGAAGAAGATCGACGTCAGTTCGCGGCCGTGGACATGGCCGAGGTCCTGGTCGAGGTCGTCCAGCAGGGCGTCGATGTAGGCCTCTTCAGGCAGCTCGGCGCCCGCGGCGTGGGAGTTGAAGTCGCAGTAGGGGCACTTGCGCACGCACCAGGGGATATGGACGTAGAGCGCCAGGGGTGGGAGCTGGAAGCCGAGAGTTTCGCTTCCAGCCTCCGGGTGCGTGCCTGTGGTTTTCATATCCCCAGCCGCTGCTTGAGCAGGGCCATGGCGCGGGCGCGGTGGCTGAGCTGGTTCTTGTCGATGGGGGAGAGTTCGGCGCTGGAGCATTCGCATTCGGGGACCCAGAACAGCGGGTCGTAGCCGAAGCCGTGCTCGCCACGGGCCTCGAACAGGATGTGGCCGCGCCAGATGCCTTCGCAGAGGATCGGCAGCGGATCTTCGGCGTGCCGCAGCAGCGCCAGGCTGCAGATGAACTGTGCGCCGCGCTCGGCTTCGGGCACGTCGCGCAGGACGTCCAGCAGCTTGGCGTTGTTCGCCGCGTCACCCTTGCCATCGGCGTAGCGCGCCGAATAGATGCCGGGAGCGCCGCCGAGGAAATCCACCGCGAGCCCGGAGTCGTCGGCGAGTGCCGGCAGGCCGGATACCCGAGCCGCATTGCGGGCCTTGAGGATGGCGTTTTCGACGAAGGACAGGCCGGTCTCTTCCGGCTCGACTTCGCTGAACTCGGCGATGGAGCGCACTTTCACGCTGTCGCCGAGCATGGCCTGGAGTTCCTTGAGTTTGCCGGCGTTGTGGCTGGCCAGCACCAGTTCTTTGAAGGGCATCATTGGTCGGGGAAGAATTCCTGGTCGAAGCTGAAGCTATGGGCCGCTTCGTCTCCGCGTTGGACGTTGAGGGTGAAGTTCAACACTTCACGCTCGTTGAAGGGGAACTGCGCTAGGTAGTAGATGGCCTCGCCTTCGTTGATCTGCTTGAACTGCAGCGGGGTGACCTGGCCGAGCAGGTTCTTCACCTGGCCGCTGACGTTGGCGGTGCTGGCCTTGCCGGCCTTGAGCACGGCGACGTTGACCACGCCCTGGGTCTTGCTGCGGGTCAGGCCGACGGCCGCCGCGATGTCCGGCTGCAGGAAGCTGGAATTGAAGGCGTTGTAGTGGACATCCATATCGCCGAAGGTCTGCTTGCGCTCGGCGGCTGCCGGCAGGGCCAGGCAGAGGGCGAAAAGGAACAGGGCTAGACGACGCATGCTGGGTCTCCTTGGGTTCAGACTGCGACGCGGTGGTCGGCGAGGCCGGGGCCGCTGACGCGATAGATGCCGATCTCACCCAACAGATTAGGCCAAACCCGGCTGGGCAGGTTGTGCCTGTGCTCGTTGTCCACGGCCAGACG
The DNA here is from genome assembly GCF_000949385.2 of Pseudomonas sp. LFM046. NCBI lineage: Bacteria > Pseudomonadati > Pseudomonadota > Gammaproteobacteria > Pseudomonadales > Pseudomonadaceae > Pseudomonas > Pseudomonas sp. LFM046. The sequence continues at coordinate 139,159 of NZ_JYKO02000001.1, forward strand.
GTCGAGCACCTTCACCTGCATTTCGCGGCACAGCGCCTCGAAGTCCTTGAAGGTGCAGAAGTGGATGTTTGGCGTGTTGTACCAGGTGTAGGGCAGGAACTCCGACACCGGCATGCGCCCATAGCGCGCCAGGTACCAGCGGCAGCGCCAGTGGCCGAAGTTGGGGAAGGTGATGATGCACTCGCGGCCCACCCGCAGCATTTCCTTGAGGATGCGGTCCGGGTAGTGCACGGCCTGCAGCGCCTGGGTCATCACCACCACATCGAAGCTGTTGCTGGCGAAGTTGCCCAGGCCCTTGTCGAGGTCCTGTTCGATCACGTTCACCCCGCGATCGATGCAATGGGCAATGTTTTCCGGGTCGATTTCCAGGCCGTAGCCGCTGACCTGCTTGGTGTCGCGCAGCGAGGCGAGCAGTTCGCCGCGGCCGCAACCGAGGTCGAGTACCCGGCTGCCGGCGGGAATCCAGTCCTGGATGATTTCGAGGTCGGCACGCATGGGTTACACCGCAATCCTGTTCATGTAGCTGCTGAAGGCGTGGAGGTAGCGCGGGATCGGCATGAGGAAGGCGTCGTGGCCCTGGGGCGCATCGATCTCCAGGTAGCTGACGTTCTTGCGCGCCGCTGTCAGGGCGTCGACGATCTCGCGGGACCGGGCCGGGGAGAAGCGCCAGTCGGTGGTGAAGGACATGACGCAGAAGTCCGCCTTGGCCACCGCCAGGGTGCGCGACAGGTCGCCGTCATGGGCGGCCGCCGGATCGAAGTAGTCCAGCGCCTTGGTCATCAGCAGGTAGGTGTTGGCATCGAAGCGACCGGAGAATTCCTCGCCCTGGTAGCGCAGGTAGCTTTCCACCTGGAACTCCACGCTGTGGAAGTCGTAGTTGAGCTTCTCGGTCTTCAGGCCGCGGCCGAATTTCTCGCCCATGGCGTCGTCCGACAGGTAGGTGATGTGGCCCACCATGCGCGCCAGCATCAGTCCGCGCTTGGGGATCACGCCCTGTTCCTGGAAATGCCCGCCGTGGAATTCCGGGTCGGTGAGGATGGCCTGGCGGGCCACCTCGTTGAAGGCGATGTTCTGCGCCGAGAGCTTGGGCGCCGAGGCAATGGCCAGGCAGTGCCGCACACGCTCGGGGTAGCTGATGGTCCACTGCAGGGCCTGCATGCCGCCGAGGCTGCCCCCCACCACCGCGGCCCACTGCTGGATACCGAGGGTGTCGGCCAGACGTGCCTGGCTGTTGACCCAGTCTTCCACCGTCATCACCGGGAAATCGGCACCGAAGGGGGCGCCGGTGGCCGGGTTGATGCTGGAGGGACCGGTGGAGCCGTTGCAGCCGCCGAGGTTGTTCAGGCTGACGACGAAGAATCGGTTGGTATCGATGGCCTTGCCCGGGCCGATGCAGCTGTCCCACCAGCCCGGCTTGCGGTCTTCCATGCTGTGGTAGCCGGCGGCATGGTGGTGGCCGGACAGTGCATGGCAGATCAGCACCGCATTGCTGCGGGCGCCGTTCAGTTCGCCATAGGTTTCATAGACCAGTTCGTAGTCGGCCAGGCTGCGGCCGCAGGCCAGCGCCAGCGGCTCGCTGAAGCGCTGCACCTGGGGACTGACCAGTCCGACGGAATCTGCGGGAATGGCGGTGGGCATCGCGACCCTGCTCTTGATTTGGGAAGGGCGCCAGTCTAAAGAGCGCCGCCCCCAGCGGCAAGCGCGTGGGGCGGCGGCTAAGGCGTTGAATAATCAGGCTCGGGGCCGGTTCAGGCGGACTCGCCGCCACGGTGGCGGCGGGGCGCCAGCGGCAGGTTGACGACCTTGCCCATGCGCTGCATGGGGGAGGGCAGGCGGAAGGTGCGGAGCATCTCGTTGGCCTGGGCGATCTGCTGCTCCAGTTCCTCGGTGTAGCGCCCCAGTTGCTGGCCGCGCTGGCGGGTGAGCTGGGTTTCCTGGGCCAGCGCCTTCAGCCGCAGCATGTGGGTTTCCAGCAGCTGCTTGTGCTCCAGGGTGTGCTGCATCAGCGGCATCAGCGCGTCGCTGGCCCATTGGGCGACGTCCTGGCGCAGGCGCTGGTGCATACGGATGACTTCCTGCACCAGGGTCTCGAAGAAGCGCTTGCCGAGCTGACGCTGCTCGGTGAGCAGGGTCTTGGGATGCCGGCGGAACTGATCGGCCTTGGCACGTAGCTGGGAGAGTTCACGCAGGTAGCGCTGCACATGGAACAGCGGTGCATCGACCCCGTGCAGCGGGTTCTCGTCGTTGTGCCGGCGGTAGATGGCCGAGACCATCTTGTTGGCCATCTCGGCCTCGTGTTCGAGGCTGTGCAGGTCGAATTCCACTGCACGGAAGAAATGCAGGATGCCCTGGTTGATGCCCAGGGTGGTCCAGCTGCCGGTGAGCTCGCGGCGCAGGCGCGCCAGGTGTTCGTCCAGGCGTTCCGCTCGCGAGGCGCTGCGCAGCATGTCGCCCTGGCGCTTGAGCAGACGCTGGTTGGTTTTCAGGCTGAGCAGGCGACGGTGATGCCGGGCGTGGTCTTCCTTCGTTCGGGCGGTCAGCTCGAAGAGCATCTGGCCGTTGTCCTGATGGTGGTTGTCGAGCATCGACTGCTGCTCGCGGACCTTTTCCAGGCGCAGGTTGAGCACGTGCAGGCTGTTCTGCAGCAGGGCCATCATCTGGTTGGCCACGTTGTCTTCGATCAGCCGCTCCTTCTGGGTGACGATGCGCTCGCAGAGCAGCGCTTCGAGGGTGCCGATCTGGCTGCGGGCGAGCAGGTCGCCGTCCTTGCGCACCTTGGCCAGCAGCGCTTGCTTGGCCGAAAGCGGCAGCACTTCATCGCTGCGGATGCCGAGCTGGCGGGCGGTGGTTTCCTGGATGCGGCGAATGGCGTTCTGCACGAAGGTGTCGCCGGCCAGGTCGTCCCAGAGTACGTCGATCTTGTTCAGCACGGCGAAGAGATGGGCCTGGGTGTCCTCGTCCAGCTGACGGATGTGCTGCTGCCACACGCTCATGTCGCTGGCGGTGACGCCGGTATCGGCGGAGAGCAGGAAGACGATGGCCTGGGCGCTGGGCAGCATCGACAGGGTCAGCTCCGGTTCACTGCCCAGCGCGTTCAGACCGGGGGTGTCGAGGATCCGCAGGCCCTGGCGCAGCAGCGGGTGGTCGAAGTTGACCATGGCATGGCGCCAGGCCGGCACCAGCACTTCGCCGGGGCGGCCGGTGGGGTCCAGCATGTCGGGGTGGAAGCCCAGCTGGATGGCCTGCTCGACGGGCATGGGCTTGGTCCGCGCCACCTGGGCGAAGGCCTGGATCATGTTGTCCGGGTCACTCGGGTCCAGGGGAATGTTCACCCAGTGCCGCGGCGCACGCTTGAACTGCGCCACGCTGGCGGAGGCGGTGCGCGACTCGATGGGCAGCAGGCGGATGTAGGAGCGCTCGGAGCGGGGGTCGTAGAACAGCTCGGTGGGGCACATGGTGGTGCGCCCGGCCTGGGACGGCAGCATGCGCTGGCCGAATTCGGAGAAGAACAGGCTGTTGATCAGTTCGGTCTTGCCGCGGGAGAACTCGCCGACGAAGGCCAGGGTGATGTGGTCGGTGCGGAGCAGGCGCTGGACCCGTTCCAGCTTGGCGGAGAGCGCGTCGGAGTTGAGCCGGTTGTGTTCCAACCAGCTTCTGTAGCGGGTGATCTCCCGCAAAAGCTCCCGCTTCCAGGCTACGTAGGCGTCGACTTGCTGACTGAGACGCTCCATGCTCATTCAGGCTCTCCTCGGGATCACGCTTCCTGCGTACGGGGATGGACGAAGATCGATTCGGGTTGTCGACGACGCTGGCGGTCGCACCACAATATCCAGAGACTTGCTCCGGGCGGGTAAAGGCAGAGTGCCAGCCTGTCATTGCTCGGCATTATGCGCCTCGGGTATCGGGCGTCAATCGCCCTGGAGGCAACGCCCGCCTTAAGGTAGGTCAGGACTGCCGAGCGGTTAGTCCGGGCAGGTCGGGAAGGATGCGCGGGCGCTGGATTCGCACCCGCTTCTGGCGGTTCAGTTCGCCGCTTTCCAGGCTCACCTGGGACTTGGCGACGCCGAAGGCCGCCGCCAGGAACGCCATGAGATGGGCATTCGCCTTGCCTTCCACCGGCGGCGCGGTGAGGCGGATCTTCAGCCGCTCGCCGTGCAGCCCGGCGAACTCGTCACGGCTCGCCTTGGGCTGCAGATGGCAGTCGAGGATCAGGTCCTCGCCCGCCCAGCGGTACCAGCTCATCAGAGGAAGGGACTGAGGATCTGCGGCATGCCGGTCATGGCGGCGAGGTTGCCGATCACCAGCATGTCCAGCAGTTTCAGTGCAATGAAGGCGAAGATCGGCGAAATATCCAGACCGCCGAGGTTCGGCAGCAGCTTGCGGAAGGGCATCAGCAAGGGTTCGCAGATCTGGTTCACCAACTGGGCGCCGGGGTTGTAGCTGCCCGGAGCGACCCAGGAGAGGATCACGCTGATGATCAGGGCGAAGAAGAACACCTTCAGGAACAGCGACGTCACGCCGATGATCGACCAGATCAGCAGTTGCAGCAGGTAGCCGCCGACGCCGTAGCCCATCAGGGTCAGGGTGACGATCATCAGCAGCAGCTGCACCAGGATGGCCAGCACCAGGGAGGCGAGGTCCAGTCCGCCGAAGCCGGGGATGATCTTGCGCAGCGGGTTGAGCAGCGGCTTGGTGGCGCGCACCACGAACTGGCTGAGCGGGTTGTAGAAGTCCGCGCGCACCAGTTGCAGGATGAAGCGCAGCAGGACGATCAGCAGGTACAGGCTGCCGAGGGTCTGGATCACATAGATGGCGGCGGTGTTGAGTCCGGTCATCGAGAAAGGCTCCTTATTGGCCCAGTTGTTCGGCCAGTTCGGCCGAGCGCCGGTCGGCGGCGCTCAGGGCCTGTTGCACCAGGGCTTCGAAGCCGCCGGCCTGGAAGGTTTTGATCGCCGCTTCGGTGGTGCCGTTGGGCGAGGTTACGCGACGACGCAGTTCAGCGGCGTCCACATCACTGGAAACCGCCATGCGCGCGGCGCCCAGGGCGGTCTGCAGGGTCAGCTGCTCGGCGGTGGCGCGGGGCAGGCCGAGCTTCTCGCCAGCGGCGGTCATGGCTTCCATGAGAAGGAAGAAGTAGGCCGGGCCGCTACCGGACACGGCGGTCACGGCGTCGATCAGTTTTTCCTCATCCAGCCACAGGGCGATACCCACGGCGGACAGCAGCTGCTCCGCCTGCTCGCGCTGGGCAGTGCTGACCTCGGCGTTGGCATAAAGACCGCTCGCGCCCTGGCCGACCAGCGCCGGGGTGTTGGGCATGCAGCGCACGATGGGGCGCGGGCCGAGCCAGGCGGCAAGGCTGGCGCAGGTGATGCCGGCGGCGATGGACACCACCAGCTGGCCGTCTTTCAGGCTGGGGGCCAGGGCCTGGCAGACGCTCTTCATGACCTGGGGCTTGATGGCCAGGACCACCACGTCGGCGCCCTGCACGGCCTCGGCGTTGCTTTCCACCACCTCGATGCCGTGCCCGGCGGCGATCTTGGCGCGCTGCTCGGCGCCCGGGTCGCTGGCACGGATGTGGTCAGCGGCGACGCCCTGGGCGCGCAGGCCGCCGATCAGGCTGGCGGCCATGTTGCCGGCGCCGATGAATGCGATGCGGGGAGTGCTCATGAATGCTTCCTTTATTAATGCGAGGGCTGGCCGTAGTCGCGGGCGCCAAACAGCGCGGTGCCGATACGCACCCAGGTGGCGCCTTCGGCGATGGCCGCTTCGAGGTCATGGCTCATGCCCATGGACAGGGTGTCCAGGGAGGGGTTCAGTGCTTCCTGCAACTGGCGCAGGCGAGCGAAGGCGGCGTGCTGGGCCGTGAGGTCTTCAGTCGGTTCGGGAATGGCCATCAGGCCGCGCAGGCGCAGGTTCGGCAGCTCGGCCACGGCGGCGGCCAGTGCCGGCAGCTCCTCGGGGGCACAGCCGGACTTGCTCGCCTCGCCGCTGACATTCACCTGCAGGCAGATGTTCAGCGGCGGGAGGTGCGCCGGACGCTGGGCGGAGAGGCGCTCGGCGATCTTCAGGCGGTCCACCGAGTGCACCCAGTGGAAATGTTCTGCAATGGGTTTGGTCTTGTTCGACTGGATGGGGCCGATGAAATGCCAGGTCAGCGCCAGGTCGGTGAGCTCGGCCTGCTTGGTCAGGGCTTCCTGAAGGTAGTTTTCGCCGAAATCGGCCACACCGCTGGCGAAGGCTTCACGGATCGCTTCGGCGGGTTTCGTCTTGCTCACGGCCAGCAGGCCGATGCTCGAAAATTCTCGTCCAGAGGCTTGCGCCGCCTCACGGATACGCGCGCGAACCTTTGCAATATTGTCTGCTATCGTGGACATTACCTGCGCTCTACAGCCCGGCCTGAGTGGGGTCTGCGGCATTCTAACCGCTTGATGTGAATTGGGGAGTCCCATGGACATTACTGAGCTGCTTGCCTTCAGCGCCAAGCAGGGCGCTTCGGACCTGCATCTCTCTGCCGGCCTGCCACCCATGATCCGTGTCGACGGCGATGTACGCCGGATCAACTTGCCGCCCCTGGATCACAAGCAGGTGCACGCGCTGATCTACGACATCATGAACGACAAGCAGCGCAAGGATTATGAAGAGTTCCTCGAGACCGACTTCTCCTTCGAAGTGCCAGGTGTCGCGCGCTTCCGGGTCAACGCCTTCAACCAGAACCGCGGCGCCGGCGCCGTGTTCCGGACCATTCCCTCCAAGGTGCTGACCATGGAAGACCTGGGGATGGGCGAGATCTTCAAGAAGATCTCCGACGTACCCCGCGGCCTGGTGCTGGTCACCGGCCCGACCGGCTCGGGCAAGTCCACCACCCTGGCGGCCATGCTCGACTACCTGAACAGCACCAAGTACCACCACATCCTCACCGTGGAAGACCCGATCGAATTCGTCCACGAGTCGAAGAAGTGCCTGATCAACCAGCGGGAAGTGCACCGCGACACCCTGGGCTTCAACGAGGCCCTGCGCTCGGCCCTTCGTGAAGACCCGGACATCATCCTGGTGGGCGAGATGCGGGACCTGGAAACCATCCGCCTGGCGCTGACCGCCGCGGAAACCGGCCACCTGGTATTCGGCACCCTGCACACCACCTCCGCCGCCAAGACCATCGACCGCGTGGTGGACGTGTTCCCCGCCGAAGAGAAGTCCATGGTCCGTTCCATGCTTTCCGAATCGCTCCAGTCGGTGATTTCCCAGACCCTGCTGAAGAAGATCGGCGGCGGCCGCGTGGCGGCCCACGAGATCATGATCGGCACCCCGGCCATTCGTAACCTGATCCGCGAGGACAAGGTGGCGCAGATGTATTCCGCCATCCAGACCGGCGGCTCCCTCGGCATGCAGACCCTGGACATGTGCCTCAAGGGCCTGGTGGCCAGGGGCCTGGTGAGCCGCGAGAGCGCCCGGGAAAAGGCCAAGAGCCCGGAAAACTTCTGACCCGCCTGACCGGCGCCGGACCTTCACTGCGAGAACGTCATGGAATTCGAGAAACTGCTGCGTCTGATGGTGGAAAAAGGCGGTTCCGACCTCTTCATCACGGCGGGTGTGCCGCCGTCGATGAAGGTCAACGGCAAGATCATGCCGGTGACCAAGAACGCCATGTCCCCGGAAATGACCCGGGAAACCGTGATCGGCGTGATGAACGAGCAGCAGCGCCGCGAGTTCGCCGAAAACCACGAATGCAACTTCGCCATCAGCGCGCGGGGCGTCGGCCGCTTCCGCGTCAGCGCCTTCTACCAGCGCAACCTGATTGGCATGGTGCTGCGCCGGATCGAGACCAACATCCCGACCATCGACGAACTCAAGCTGCCGGAAATCCTCAAGAAGCTGTCGCTGACCAAGCGCGGCCTGGTGCTCTTCGTCGGCGCCACCGGTACCGGTAAGTCCACCTCCCTGGCGGCGATGATCGGCCACCGCAACAAGAACAGCAGCGGCCATATCATCTCCATCGAAGACCCCATCGAATTCATCCACCAGCACCAGAACTGCATCGTCACCCAACGTGAAGTGGGCATCGACACCGAGTCCTTCGAGGTGGCCCTGAAGAACACCCTGCGCCAGGCGCCCGACGTGATCCTGATCGGCGAGGTGCGGACCCGCGAGACCATGGACCACGCCGTCGCGTTCGCCGAAACCGGCCACCTGTGCCTGGCCACCCTGCACGCCAACAACGCCAACCAGGCGCTGGACCGCATCATCAACTTCTTCCCCGCCGACCGGCAGCAACAGGTCTGGATGGACCTGTCGCTGAACCTCAAGGCCATCGTCGCCCAGCAACTGGTGCCGACTCCGGACGGCAAGGGCCGCCGCGCGGTGATCGAAGTGATGATCAACACGCCGCTGGCCGCCGATCTGATCCGCAAGGGCGAGGTGCATGAGCTCAAGGCCCTGATGAAGCGTTCAACCGAGCACGGCATGCAGACCTTCGACCAGGCCCTGTTCAATCTTTACTCCCAGGGTGAGATCACCTACGAAGATGCGCTGCTCTACGCCGACTCGGCCAACGACCTTCGCCTGATGATCAAGCTGGGCTCGGAGACCGATGGTGAGCACCTCCAGCACATGAGCGACGGCCTGTCCCTGCAGGTTTCCGAAGAAAACCCGGGGCGCCGCTTCCGTTAAGCGCCGCGCCCATGAAGAAGCCCGCCTAGGCGGGCTTCTTCATGTAAGTTGCAAGGCCGACCCATCATCCACAGCCTGCAGGAGGCAGCATGAACACCCGTCAGGACACCCACAGCAAGGTCATCGGCTATCTGCTGTGGATCTTCGGATTCCTCGGTTCCCACCGCTTCTACTACGGCAAGCCGGTGACCGGCACCATTTGGTTCTTCACCCTGGGCCTGTTCTTCATCGGCTGGATCATCGACCTGTTCCTGATCCCCTCCATGGACCGCGAGGCTTCCCTGCGCTTCAACCCCGGCCAGTACGACTACAACGTCGCCTGGATCCTGCTGACCTTCCTCGGCGTCTTCGGCGTGCACCGCATGTACCAGGGCAAGTGGATCAGCGGCATCCTCTACCTGCTCACCGGCGGCTTCTTCCTGCTCGGCGTGCTCTACGACTTCTGGACGCTGAACACCCAGGTGTCGGTGCTGAACGCCCGCTGAGCCCACTCCCCCTCGTGGGCCGCTGAACACCTGTGGGGGCGAATTCATTCGCTAATCGGACCGACAGGTCCGACCTGCGATGTCCGGCGGGGGCGCTGCGCACCCCTTGGCGAATGAATTCGCCCCCACAGCCTCATCTCACCTGATGCACTGACCCCTTCGTCGGAACCCATGGCGGTCACCCGCCGCGCGGCCTATGTTCCAGCGTGGGGCGCTCGCTTTGCCCCGTGCCTGGTCGCGCAAGGAGGTGACGCCATGAACAGGGTCAAAGATGTCCGCCCCGCGGTGCTCGACCTGATTGGCAACACTCCATTGGTGAGGGTCACCCGCTTCGACACCGGTCGCTGCACCCTCTTCCTCAAGCTTGAATCCCAGAACCCCGGCGGTTCCATCAAGGACCGCATCGGCGTTGCCATGATCAACAGTGCCGAGCGCGATGGTCGCCTCAAGCCCGGCGGAACCATTGTCGAAGCCACCGCCGGCAATACCGGCCTGGGCCTGGCCCTGGTGGGGCGCGCGAAGGGCTACCGGGTGGTGCTGGTGGTGCCGGACAAGATGTCCACCGAGAAGGTGCTGCACCTGAAGGCCATGGGCGCCGAAGTGCACATCACCCGCTCCGACGTGGGCAAGGGCCACCCGGATTACTACCAGGACCTGGCCGGACGCCTCGCGGCGCAGATTCCCGGCGCCTTCTTCGCCGATCAGTTCAACAACCCGGCCAACCCCCTGGCCCATGAAAGCACCACCGGCCCGGAGATCTGGCAGCAGACCGGGCAGGACGTGGACGCCATCGTGGTCGGCGTCGGCTCCGCCGGCACCCTCACAGGTCTGACCCGCTACTTCCGTCGGGTGCAGCCCGATCTGGAAATGGTCCTGGCCGACCCGGTGGGTTCGGTGATGGCCGAGTACGTGCGCAGCGGCACCCTGGGCACCGTCGGCTCCTGGGCGGTGGAAGGCATTGGCGAAGACTTCATTCCCGGCATTGCCGACCTGTCCAGCGTGCGCCAGGCGTACTCCATCAGCGACGAGGAGAGCTTCGCCCACGCCCGCGAACTGTTGCGCGCCGAGGGCATCCCCGGCGGCTCCTCCACCGGCACCCTGCTGGCGGCGGCGCTGCGTTACTGCCGTGAGCAGAAGACCCCCAAGCGCGTGGTCAGTTTCGTCTGCGATACCGGCACCCGCTACCTGTCCAAGGTCTACAACGACCAGTGGATGACCGACCAGGGCCTGCTGGCGCGCAAGCGCTACGGCGACCTGCGCGACATCGTCGCGCGGCGTTACGAGGACGGCCGGGTGATCAGCGTGGGGCCGGACGACACCCTGCTCACCGCCTTCCAGCGCATGCGCCTGGCGGACGTCTCGCAACTGCCGGTGCTCCGGGATGGGCAACTGGTGGGGGTGGTGGACGAGTCCGACATCCTGCTCGGTGTATACGCCGACGCCACACACTTCCGTCAGCCGGTGGCGAGCGTCATGACCACGCGCCTGGAGACCCTGGCGCCGGGCGCCAGCCTGGCCGAGCTGCAGGAAGAACTCGACCGCGGCCTGGTGGCGATCATCGCCGATGCATCCGGCTTCCACGGCCTGATCACCCGCTCCGACCTGCTCAACCACCTGCGGAGGACCCTTGCATGAGCCAGCAGGACGACACGCCCCAACGAGCCTTCGCCACGCGCGTGATTCACGCCGGGCAGACTCCCGACCCGTCCACCGGCGCCATCATGCCGCCGATCTACGCCAACTCCACCTATGCCCAGTCCAGCCCCGGCGTGCACAAGGGCCTGGATTACGGCCGCTCCCACAACCCCACCCGCTGGGCCCTGGAGCGCTGCGTCGCGGACCTGGAGGGCGGCAGCCAGGCCTTCGCCTTCGCCTCCGGACTGGCTGCCATCGGCACCGTGCTGGAGCTGCTGGAAAGCGGCTCCCACATTCTTTCCAGCAACGATCTCTACGGCGGGACCTTCCGCCTCTTCGACAAGGTGCGCCAGCGTAGCGCCGGGCACCGCTTCAGCTTCGTCGACTTCAGTGACATCGCCGCCATCGAGGCGGCCATCCAGGACGACACGCGGATGCTCTGGGTGGAGACCCCGAGCAACCCGTTGCTGCGCCTGGCCGACCTGGAGGCCATCGCGGAGCTCTGCCAGGGGAGCGGCATCATCCTGGTGGCCGACAACACCTTCGCCAGTCCCTGGACCCAGCGCCCGCTGGAGCTGGGCTTCGATGTGGTGGTGCATTCCTCGACCAAGTACCTCAATGGCCACTCCGACGTGATCGGCGGCATCGCCGTCGTCTCGGCCGACAGCCGTTGCGACCTGCTGCGCGAGCGCCTGGGGTTCCTGCAGAACGCGGTGGGCGCCATCGCCGGTCCGTTCGACGCCTTCCTCACCCTGCGCGGCGTGAAGACCCTGGCCCTGCGCATGGAGCGGCACTGCAGCAATGCGCTGGAGCTGGCCTACTGGCTCGAACACCAGCCGCAAGTGGCGCGCGTCTACTACCCTGGCCTGCAGTCCCACCCGCAGCACGCCTTGGCCCGACGGCAGATGCATGGCTACGGCGGCATGATCTCCCTTGACCTGCGCAGCGACCTGGCCGGCACCAAGCGCTTCCTCGAAGCCGTGCGTGTCTTCACCCTGGCGGAGAGCCTGGGCGGCGTGGAGAGCCTGATCGAGCACCCGGCGATCATGACCCACGCCAGCATCCCGGCAGAAACGCGCGCCGAGATCGGTATCGGGGACTCGCTGGTGCGGTTGTCGGTGGGGGTGGAGGACGTCGACGACCTGCGCGCGGATTTGGCGCAGGCGTTGGAGCGGGTTTGAGGTGATTCAGGGCAGGCACAGCGGCGCCTGATGTATTCCCCCCTCTCCCTCCGGGAGAGGGGTGGTGCAGTTCGTAGGATGCCTGAGGATGGTCTACCGCGCGCCTCAGTTCCCAGGCACCAGCTTCAACACCTCCCGGCTATTGGCCTCCACCTCATCCTCGGCGAAGTGCATCGGCACGTACTCGCCACGCATGTACGCCTCAGCCTGGTCCTTGTAATGACCGTCGAACGGTACGCCGCTCTGGCCGACCGGGTTGATGCCCAGGGCGTGTTCGGCGTCGGCCATGTCCACCAGGCGCCGGGTGGAGGGGCCGTGGAACACTTCCCAGGGCGCCGGGCCGACGCGGTGGGACAGATTGTTGGGGATCTCGTGGCCACCGGGAGCGGCGAAGGGACCGACGTTGAACAGCAGGTTCAGCGGCTTCTGCTGGCCCAGGGGATGACCGTGGGTCAGGGTGTGGGCGCTGCCCCAGAGCCATTTCGAGCTGTCTTCACCCAGGGTTTTCTTCAGGTGCGCGAGGCTGGCCTGCCAGGCGGCCTTGATCCCTTCCGCGCGGCTCTCCTTCTGCGGGGTGTCGCGCTTGTCCCACCAGGGCGAGGTGGCATCGGCGGTCAGGCGGGGCAGTGCGGCATCCAGCACGCGGGTCTGCAGCAGGCTGTCGAAGAAAGCGTCGCCGAGTTCGTCGTGCATCGCTGCCTTGGCCAGTTCGAAGGTGAGCTGGTTGAGCAGGGTGGCAGCTGTCGAGTCCAGTCGGTGGTCACCGTCCCAGTTGGCCAGCTGTTCCACCAGGGCACGTTCCTGTTCGTTGCCTGCCGCCGCGCGCAGCTCATCGAGAATGGGCGCCAGCAGCTTTGCCGGATAGCCGCTGCCGGTGTCCAGTTGCAGCGCCTGGCTGTTCTGCACATCCCACTTCACCCCGGGCTGGGCCAGCTTGCGGTCCAGGCGCTGGCCGCGCTCCGGCAGGTTGTAATAGCCAGGAATGGCCACGCCCGTGGGCGACAAGGGCTGGTAGTTGGCCGAGACGATGTAACCGCGCTCGGGATTCTCTTCATGCGGATTGGCGCTGAAGGGCAGGAAGCCCGGCTTGTCCGCCTCTCCCTTGCTGCCGTCGAGGATGAAGGTGGGGTTCACGCCGTCCGGGCGCTGCGGCAGCTTGGCCGAGGCCCACCAGCCGATGTCCCCGCTGGCGCCGGCCCAGACCACGTTCAGGCCCGGGGCGTGGATTTTTCCGGCGGCGGCGCGGGCCTTGTCCAGGCTGTCGGCGCGGTTGAGTTCGTAGAAGGCGTCGAGGATGGGGTTCTCGGTTTCGAGGAAGGCCCACCACATGGCGATCGGCGTCTTGCCACCGGCCACGCCCAGCGCATCGTTGATGATCGGACCGTGGGGCGAGCGGCGCAGGGTCAGCTTCACCGCATCGCCGTCCTTGACCCGGATGGTCTCCTCGCGGCTTTCCATGTCCACCCAGTTGCCCTGGTACCAGACCTGGTTCGGGTTGTTCGGATTGGTCTTTTCGGCGATCAGGTCCAGGTCGTCGTTCTGGAACATGGTCAGGCTCCAGGCGAACTGGCGGTTGTGGCCGAGCGAGGCAACCGGGTTCAGCGCCTGGTGGTGGCCATAGAGCTCGAAGCCCGGATAGGCCAGTTGCGCTTCGTACCAGACCGCCGGTACGGCGAAGCGGATATGGGGGTCGCCTGCCAGCAGCGGTTTGCCGCTGGCGGTGCGGCTGCCCGACACCGCCCAGGCGTTGCTGCCCTCGAACTGCGGCAGGCCGGCTTCCATCAGAGCCTGCTGGCTGAGGTAGGCGAGGCGGTTGAGCCCTTGCCAGTCGGCGCTGGCCAGGGGCTGGCGGATCACGCCTTCGGGATGCCAGTCGATATCGAAGACCGTCAGGTAATCGGCGCCCAGCTCGTCGCGCACGTAGGTCATCACCGGTTCGGTGCGGAAGGCGGCGGCGAAGCTGTAGGCCATGTAGCCGGCCACGGAGAGGGTGTCTTCGACGGTGAAGGGGCGCTTCTCGATGCCCAGCAGGTCGAACTCCACCGGCGCCGGGCGGCGGTCCTGGTATTGGTTGACGCCATCGAGGTACGCCGCCAGTGCTTTGTAGGCGGGGCTGCTTTTGTCCATCTTGCGGGCGTATTCGTCAGCGTGGGCGCGAATCCCCAGGGTGCGGAACAGGCGGTCGGTGTCCACCAGGCGCGCGCCGAGGACTTCGGCCAGTTCGCCGCGCGCCAGGCGGCGCAGCATTTCCATCTGGAACAGGCGGTCCTGGGCGTGGACGAAGCCGAGAGCGCGGTACAGGTCGGCTTCGTTGCCGGCCTGGATATGAGGCACGCCGCGCTCGTCGTAGCGCACCGTCACGGGGGCTTGCAGGTGGGCCAGGGCCAGCTCGCCGTCGCGCAGCGGCTTCTTGCTTTCGCTGTACCAGGCGGCGCCAGCGGCAGCCGCGGCGACGATGACGGCCAGGGCTGTCAGGGTGCGTTTCATGGACGGTTCTCCTTGTTATGGTCGCCGCATTCTCCTCAAGCCCCGTCTCGCGGGCATTGACCGGCGACTTTTGAGCTGAAAGTCTTCGGTCAATTGCCTGGAGCCCTCCATGTCCGCCGTCGAGACCGATTTCACCGCCACTGCGCCCCTGACCCACTCTGCCACCCTGCGCCGCCTGCTCTACGAAGCCATGGCCGACCTCGGGCTGGACCCGGGGAAGGTCTATCAGGGCGTCAACCAGCACCGCCGCCGGGGGCCGCCTCCGGCGGACGGCCGTTTGCGCCACGACGATGCCCCGCAGTTCTGGACCTCCGCCGACACGCTGTGCGGCGACCCCGATATCGGCCTGCACCTGGGGGAAGCCATGAAACCGCGCTTGCTGGATGTGGTGGGCTACCTGCTGCTGGCCAGCCGGGACCTGGGGGAGGCGCTGGCGAGTTTCCTGCGCTTCCAGCACATCCTTTCCGGTGGATTCGTCGCCCAGTTGCAGGAGCAGGGTGGGCAGGCGCGGCTGGTGCTCGATCTCAACTACCTGGGCTATTCGTCCTTGCGTCAGCAGATGGAATGCCTGGCGCTGCTGTTCACCAAGCTGCTGGGCTTCATCACCGACGGCGAGTTCCGCCTCCACGGCGTGCAGTTCCGGCATCCCCGGCCCGCTCGGGTGAGCGAACACCAGCGGCTGTTCGGACTGCTCCCCGAGTTCGGTCGCGAGCACGATGTGCTGTTGTTCCCGGCGGCGCTGCTGAAGCGCCCGTCGCGCACCGCCAACCCGGAGATGCATGCGCTGCTCTGGCAGCACGCCGAGTCGCAGTTGGAGGCCTTGAAGGGCAACGATCTGCTCAACCGTCTGCGTTACCTGCTGGGCGTGCGGCTGGGGAGTGCGGATTGCTCGCTGGAGGCCTGCGCCGCCGAGCTGGGCCTTTCGGCTGGCGCCCTGCAGCGGGCATTGACGGAGCAGGGCAGCAACCTGCGACGGCTGCGCGAGTCGGTGCAGCGGACCCGGGCCGTGGACCTGCTGCAGGAGGGCAAGGCCTTGCGGGAGGTGGCCAGGGCTTGCGGTTTTTCCGAGCTGTCACCCTTCTACCGGGCCTTTCGCCGTTGGTACGGCGTGCCGCCAGAGGCATACCGGGCGCGTCTTGGGGCGGCTTAGGACGGCGCTCGCCAGGCGCAGAAACAGCCCGAGGCCAGGGTACTGCTGGCATTCACCGGGCGGTTGTCGAGCAGCGCCTCGAGGATGGGCTCGATGAAGCTGTTGGCCGAGTTGCACACCGCCCCTTCGCTGTAGGGACCGAAGTAGGCCAGGCGGCCATCACGATCCCAGATGCCCACCGCAGGCACCGCCGGCAACTGCTCGGCGCCGGGCATGCCCGCCAGCGGCTTCAGGGCTTCCAGGCCGGGGGGCAGTTGGCCCTTGCTACCGGGCTTTTGCAGGGCATGGAAGGTCACACCCTGGGGCGCGAAACGCTGGATCAGTTCGGCCAGATGCTGCTGATTGCCGGCGTTGCAGGGGCAGGCCGGGTCCCAGAAGTGCACCACCCGGATCGGCCCCGGTCCGGCGAGTTCGGCCGGCAGGCGCAGTTGCTCGCCGGAGAACACCGTGGGCTGGGTGTTGAACGGGCGGATATAGCGGGACTCGTACCAGCGGTAGCCGAGGGCCAGGGCGGCCGCGCAGGCGAGGACGAACAGGCTGGTCAGCAGGGTTCTGGGCTTTGGCATGCGCGTGGGGACAGGGCTTGAAGAGGGCGCGTAGCTTGCCACGTTGCGCCGGGCAGCAGAATATCGGCAGCCGGCCAGGGACCCAGGCGGTCCTGTGGATCTCTTCGCTTCATCCAGGGAAAGCCCGATGTCAGACCACTTCCAGCCCGATCTCCTGCGCTCGCTGTTGCGACCCTTGGCCGCAGGCGCCGCCGATCTGCGCCAGGCCCAGAGCTATCGCGCGTTCTACGGGCTGGACTTCTCCGCGCGCTATCCGGGACTGTCCACGCGCCTGGGCTGCGTCGAGGCCGCCGGGCACAACCTGGTCACCCAGCTCTGGCTGCCGCCCGAACCTCGCGCCAGCCTGGTGATGCTGCACGGCTATTACGATCACATGGGCCTTTACGGGCATCTGGTGGACTGGGCGCTGAGCATGGGCTTCGCGGTGATTGCCTGCGACCTGCCGGGACACGGGCTGTCCAGCGGCGCGCGGGCGAGCATCGGCGACTTCTCCGAGTACCAGGCCACCCTCCAGGCGCTGCTGGGCGAGGCTGCGGCCCTGAACCTGCCGCAACCCTGGCACCTGGCTGGTCAGAGCACTGGCGGCGCCATCCTGCTGGATTATCTGCTGACCGGCTCGCCACGCCCGGAGCTGGGCGAAACCCTGCTCTTCGCACCGCTGGTGCGACCACGCGCGTGGGGTTGGTCGAAGTTCAGCTACCAGCTGCTGCGCCATTTCGTTGAAGGCATCCCGCGCCGCTTCAGCGTCAATTCCAGCGATGCCGAGTTCATCGAATTCGTCCAGCACAAGGACCCGCTGCAGCCCCAGACCCTGCCCACCGCCTGGGTTGGCGCCCTGGCACGCTGGGTGCCGCGTATCGAGAAGGCACCGCGCAGCCGCCACCGGCCCTTGGTCATCCAGGGCGATGGCGACATGACGGTGGACTGGAAGCACAACCTCGGGGTGCTGGCGGAGAAGTTCGACCAGCCCGAGGTGCTGATGCTGGAAGGAGCCGGGCACCACCTGGTGAACGAATCACCGGCCTATCGGGAGCGGTATTTCGGGTTTCTGCGGGAGCGGTTGGAATAACGCCGCGGACCTGTTGGATGGGGCGGGCGGCGTTTCGCGAGCGGAGCGATAGCCATGCGGACAAGGCTGATGGGTATCGCAAGCTCCACCCATCCTACGAACCTCACCCAGCAAGCAACGTAGCCCGGATTTCGTCCGTACAAGAACGGCGGGAAAGTTCGGGGTAATGCCAGGGGGCGCAGGACCCGTAGGATGGGTGGAGCGGAGCGAAACCCATGCGGACTGGACTGATGGGTACCGCAAGCGCCACCCGGCCTACGAAGTGTAGAGCCGCCCCTCAGATGCCCTTCTGTGCCGGGGCGAGGCTGGAGGCGTCCTGGCCTACGGCGAGGCCGGCGCGTACGGCGGCCAGGGCGGCCTGGTAGTAGGCCTTGCCTTCGGCGGATTCGGCGAAGGTGACGAACTCTTCCAGCTCCGGATCGGACAGGTCGCGATAGACATAGAGCAGGGTGTTGTCCAGGTCGTTGCCGATCTGCTGCATCAGGCGCTGGCGCTGGCCGTCGATCATGCCCTGGGCCTGGCCGCCGCCCAGCAGGCCGGGAAGCATCTGGCTCAGGCTGTCGGCGGCGACACCGGCCAGGGCCAGGCTGACTTCGGCGCCGGCTTCGCGAGCCGGGATGGCATCGGCCAGATGGCGGATCAGCAGCCGGCGGGTGGCGCTGGCGTCCATGCGCGGCAGACCGTTGGCGGTCTTTGCCAGTTGGTCGCGGCGGGTGGCCAGGGTTTCAGCGGCGATGATCTTGCGCCCCAGCGGCGACTGGAAGAAGGCCAGGGCCGGACGCGGATCGTTCAGTTGGCCGCGCAGGGCCGCTTGAGCGCGCTGGTCGATGGCCTGGGGCTGGAACCGACGATTGCTGTTGTCCACCAGTGCCTGGTAGACCGCCGGCGGCAGGGTCTTCTGGTAGCGCTGCTGGGCCGCCGTGAGGGCGTCGTTGAAATGTGCGCGCTGGTCCGGCCAGCCGGCTGCCTGGTAGAGGCTGGCGTGATCGTCAGCCAACGCGGGCAGGCCGAGGAGCAGGAGGGTGACGGCGAAAAGCAGGCGCATGGATTCTCCTAGATGACGCAGTCCGCTGTTCGTATCGGACCCACTCGTACGGCATCGGTTCGGCGGGGGAAGGCGGTGGCGGGTGGGCAGAGCGGGGGTTGAGCGTGCGGCTATTCTCTGCGGACTCGGGCTTTATTGTCGAGGTGTCGGAAACTGCCCCAGGTCATGTAGGAGAAATCCTTCTCGCTGGTAGAATCCCGCCATCATGACGACACCTGCCGAATCCTCCCTGCTCGAACCCATCATCGACGACCTGGCCAGCCAGGGCTGGTCCCACCAGCGCCTCGTCCTGTCCGCCGAACTCACCGCCGCCCTGGCGGCTGAGTGTCGTGCTCGCGCCGCTGCCGGAAGCCTGGCTGCGGCGTCCGTGGGGCGTGGCGAGGGCCAGCAGGTCCGCGAAGGCATTCGCGGCGACCGCATTCACTGGCTGGAGCCTGGCCAGTCGGCGGCCAGCGATGCCTACCTGGCGCTGATGGACGCGCTGCGTCAGCAGCTCAATCGAGAGCTCTACCTGGGGCTGGAGGATTTCGAATGCCACTTCGCCCTCTATCCGCCCGGCGCCTTCTACCAGAAACACCTGGATCGCTTCCGCGACAATGACCGCCGCGCGGTATCGGTGGTGGCTTACCTGAATGCCGACTGGCAGCCGGAGCAGGGGGGCGCCCTGCGCCTGCACCTCGCCGATGGCGAGCATGACGTGCAGCCCGAGGGCGGCAGCCTGGTGGTCTTCCTCTCCGCGGAATTGCCCCAC
Source organism: Pseudomonas sp. LFM046 (assembly GCF_000949385.2). NCBI lineage: Bacteria > Pseudomonadati > Pseudomonadota > Gammaproteobacteria > Pseudomonadales > Pseudomonadaceae > Pseudomonas > Pseudomonas sp. LFM046. Next base: position 158,195 of record NZ_JYKO02000001.1, read on the forward strand.
GAGGTGCTGCCCGCCAGCCGCGAGCGCCTGTCCCTGGCCGGGTGGTTCCGTCGTCGCGGCAGCGGTTCGATCTGATCCAGGGGCCTAGTGGCCCCAGACGCGGAATTGCCCACGCAGATCGGTGATATCCCGGATCTCAAGGCTGCCGATGCGGCGCTCGCCGATATGCATGTCGGCGGCGACCCGCACGCGGATGCGCTGTGCCGGGATGAAGCTGGCCTGAAGCTGTTCGTTGATGGTGGTGAGGTCGGGCAACTCCAGGCGGAGCTGCTGGGTGCCCGAGGCATTCTTCACCACGTCGAGCTTGAGGGTCGGTTGGTCGGCGCCCAGCGCCGGAACGGTCAGGCCCAATTGCGCCGGGCCGAGGGCGAAGCTGCCGCCGACGCCGTTGGGGCAGTCGCCGGGTTTGACGCAGCCGTTGTCGATGCGGATGTTGCGCAGGGAGAGGCTGCCGCCGTCGTCGGTCCAGGTGAGGCTGTCGATGCGCGTCATCAGGTCCAGGCGAAGGTTGATCCCGGCCTGGCCGCTGATCTGGCTGAGGGCCTGGTTGTCCAGGGATTCCAGGGCGGCCTGACCGGCACCGCTGAGCAGGGCGGTGCCGCAGGCGAGGACGAGGCGTAGGCTGTGGGTCGTTCTGGGCATGGCACGCTCCTGTGCGGTTGGCGCGCAGAGTCTGGGGTGCGGTGCGGGAGGCGGCCAGTGGCGTCCGGCGTTTCCCGCCTAAGGATCGGGAAGTTCATCGCCTTCCACCGTGACCAGCTTGGCAGTTGACCGCTCGCGGCCCTACCTTCGATCTGGGCCCGGCTCGCGCTGGCGCCACAGCTGTTACCTGGGGTGACCGTAAGTGGCGCCCCTTTGGAGATGAAGATGCAGAAGATTCTGGTCAGCCGTTGCCTGCTCGGGCAGCCGGTGCGTTATGACGGCGGTGCCCACGGGCCATTCGACGTGCTGGCTCGCTGGCAGGAGGAGGGCCGCATCGTGCCGCTCTGCCCGGAGGTGGCAGGCGGCCTGCCGACGCCGCGGGCGCCGGCGGAGATTCCCGGCGGCCGTGGGGCTGGGGTGCTGGACGGCGAGTTGCCCGTGCTCACCGACGACGGCCAGGACGTGACCGCCGAGTTCGTCGCCGGGGCGCGTATCGCCCTGGAACTGGTGGCCGCCCACGGTATCCGCATCGCCCTGCTCAAGGCGCGCAGCCCGTCCTGCGGCAACCGCGAGAACTACGACGGCAGCTTCAGCGGCACCCGTGTCGCCGGCGAGGGGGTGACTGCCGCAGCCCTGCGCCGCGCCGGCGTGGAGGTGTTCAGCGAGGAAGAATTGGCCGAAGCGGCGGCGCGCCTGGCTGAGTTGGAGGCAGGCTGAGGCTCAGCGGGCGGTCGCGGCCGGCTGGCTGAGGTCCTTGCCCAGCCACTGCTGCGACAGTTCTCCCAGCCGCCCTTCGGACTTCAGCTTGTCGAGGGCGCGGTTAAGGGTGTCGCGGAAAGCCGGATTGCCCTTCTGAAAGGGGATCGCCATGGGCTGCACCACGCCGTTGTCGCCTTCGGCCTCGGCCAGGGGGAACGCGTAAGGCTCGCTGAACTCCAGGGCGCCCTGGCCTTGGGGCGCGGCTCCCAGTTGGTCCAGGGCGATGTCGTAGCGGCCGGCCTGGAGGCCCTCCAGCAGCTTGCCATCTTCTGCTACCACGAAGTCCGCATCGACATTCAGCTCCGCCGCCAGGGCACGGCCCAACTCCACTTCGAAACCGGTCAGTTTGCCGTCCTCACGGTAGCTATAGGGCGGGCTGTTTTCGTCCAGGGCGATGCGCAGGCTGCCGCGTTCCCAGATGTCGTCGAGCAGTTCGGCCTGGGCCAGGGGGCTCAGCAGGGCGAACAGGGCGGGCAGGCAATACAGCAGACGCATGGGGGACTTCCTCGATTTTTAATGGTTTTTCGGCCGGCGCGGGTGGAGCGCCTTGCTCGGACAGCAAGTGAACCTAACTGGTTGCATGGGGTCTGGTGTCTCGCTCACAAAAACATGGAGATGTGTCATGAGGAATCTGTATTGCCTGAGCCTGGGCGCCCTGCTGCTTGGCGCTACCACCGCTTCCCAGGCGGCCATGCCGCTGACCCCCGCGCCCGAAGGCGCGCAGGTGTACGTCATCGAGCCGGCTGATGGCGCCACCGTCGGCCAGACCTTCACCGTCAAGTTCGGCCTCAAGGGCATGGGCGTCGCGCCGGCGGGTGTCGATGCGCCCGCCACCGGCCACCACCATCTGCTGATCAACCTGGATGAGCAACCGGCGATGGATATGCCGCTGCCGATGACCGACAACATCCGCCACTTCGGCAAGGGCCAGACGGAAACCGAGGTCACCCTGCCACCAGGCAAGCACACCCTGCAATTGCTGGTGGGGGACAGGAACCACGTACCGCTGAGCCCGCCGGTGATTTCGGACCAGATCACCATCACGGTGAAGTGACCCGACACCTGCCCGGCTGAATCCGGGCCATGAAAAAGGGAGGCCCAGGCCTCCCTTTTTCATGAGCACGCGAACCTTAGAACAGGACGCGGCTGCGGATGGTGCCGTTGACCTGCTGCAGCTTCTCGAGGGCGAGGTCCGAGTAGTCGGCATCGACGTCGATCACCACGTAGCCGACCTTCTCGTCGGTCTGCAGGTACTGGCCGGAGATGTTGATGCCGTTGTCGGCGAACACCTTGTTGATCTCGCTCATCACGCCCGGCACGTTCTGGTGGATGTGCAGCAGGCGGTGCTTGCCCGGGTGCGACGGCAGGGCCACTTCGGGGAAGTTCACGGAGGACACCGAGGTACCGTTGTCGCTGTACTTGACCAGCTTCTCGGCCACTTCCAGACCGATGTTGGCCTGGGCCTCGGCGGTGGAGCCGCCGATGTGCGGGGTCAGGATCACGCGGTCCAGGCCACGCAGCGGGCTTTCGAACTCTTCGTCGTTGGACTTGGGCTCGACCGGGAACACGTCGATGGCGGCGCCGATCAGGTGCTCGTCCTTGATGGCGTCGGCCAGGGCGTCCAGCTTCACCACGGTGCCGCGCGCGGCGTTGATCAGGATGCCGCCCTTCTTGATGGCGCGGATTTCCTGCTCACCGATCATCCACTGGGTGGACGGCAGCTCGGGCACGTGCAGGGAAACGATGTCGGACATGCCCAGCAGCTCGTGCAGGTTGCCGACCTGGGTGGCGTTGCCCAGCGGCAGCTTGGTCACGGTGTCATAGAAGAACACCTGCATGCCCAGGGCTTCGGCCAGCACGGAAAGCTGGGTGCCGATGGAGCCGTAGCCGACGATACCCAGCTTCTTGCCGCGGATTTCGAAGGAGTTGGCTGCGGACTTGATCCAGCCGCCACGGTGGCAGGAGGCGTTCTTCTCCGGGATTCCGCGCAGCAACAGGATGGCTTCGGCCAGAACCAGTTCGGCGACCGAACGGGTGTTGGAATAGGGGGCGTTGAACACGGCGATACCGCGTTCGCGGGCGGCGTTCAGGTTGACCTGGTTGGTGCCGATGCAGAAGCAGCCGACGGCGATGAGCTTCTTGGCGCAGTCGAACACCTCTTCGGTGAGCTGGGTGCGCGAGCGGATGCCGATGAAGTGTGCGTCGGCGATCTTCTCTTTCAGTTCGTCATCCGAGAGGGCGCCCTTGAGGTACTCGATGTTGGTGTAACCGGCGGCCTTCAGGGTGTCCACGGCGTTCTGGTGGACGCCTTCGAGGAGAAGGAACTTGATCTTGCTCTTTTCGAGAGAGGTCTTGCTCATCTGCGTACCTATGTATCCCGGTAAAAAATGACAGAAGCGGGCCGTGGGAGAAGTTGGCTGCTACCCGGAAGATCGGCTGGAGCGCACGATTCACGGGGTGCGTATGCTAGCATGATCTCCTTTTCCCTTGCTCGGTTGCGACCTGAATCGTTCTCAGGGCGACCATGAATGATTTGAGAGTTCCGCTGATGACCAACGCTGCCCTGATCGAAGAGCTGAAGACCCTGGTTGAGCCCGGCAAGGTCCTGACCGACGCCGCGTCCCTGGATGCCTATGGCAAGGACTGGACCAAGCATTTCGCCCCGGCGCCCAGCGCCATCGTCTTCCCCAAGACCATCGAGCAGGTGCAGGCCATCGTCCGCTGGGCCAATCAGCACAAGGTCGCGCTGGTACCGTCCGGTGGCCGTACCGGCCTGTCCGCTGCCGCCGTGGCGGCCAGCGGCGAGGTGGTGGTCGCCTTCGACTACATGAACCAGATCCTCGACTTCAACGAGTACGACCGCACCGTGGTCTGCCAGCCGGGCGTGGTCACCGAGCAGCTGCAGAACTTCGCCGAGGACAAGGGCCTGTACTACCCGGTGGACTTCGCGTCTGCCGGCTCCAGCCAGATTGGCGGCAACATCGGCACCAATGCCGGCGGGATCAAGGTGATTCGCTACGGCATGACCCGTAACTGGGTGGCTGGCCTCAAGGTGGTCACCGGCGCTGGCGATGTGCTGGAGCTGAACAAGGACCTGATCAAGAACGCCACTGGCTACGACCTGCGCCAGCTGTTCATCGGCGCCGAGGGCACCCTGGGCTTCGTGGTCGAGGCCACCATGCGCCTGGATCGCGCGCCGAAGAACCTCACCGCCATGGTGCTGGGTTCGCCGGACCTGGATTCCATCATGCCGGTGCTGCATGCCTTCCAGAGCAAGCTGGACCTGACCGCTTTCGAATTCTTCTCCGACAAGGCCATGGCCAAGGTCCTGGCCCGTGGCGACGTGCCGGCGCCCTTCGAAACCGAGTGCCCCTTCTACGCCCTGCTGGAGTTCGAAGCGGCCTCGGAAGAGATCGCCAACGACGCCCTGGCCACCTTCGAGCACTGCGTCGAGCAGGGCTGGGTGCTGGACGGCGTGATGAGCCAGAGCGAGCAGCAGTTGCAGAACCTGTGGAAGCTGCGCGAGTACATCTCCGAGACCATCTCTCACTGGACCCCGTACAAGAACGACATTTCCGTCACCGTCTCCAAGGTGCCGGCGTTCCTGCACGACATCGACGCCATCGTCGAAGCCAACTACCCGGACTTCGAAGTGGTCTGGTTCGGCCACATCGGTGACGGCAACCTGCACCTGAACATCCTCAAGCCGGACAACCTGTCCAAGGACGAGTTCTTCGCCAAGTGCGCCACCGTGAACAAGTGGGTGTTCGAGACCGTCGAGAAGTACAACGGCTCCATCTCCGCCGAACACGGCGTGGGCATGACCAAGCGGGACTACCTCGGCTACAGCCGCTCGGAGCCGGAGATCGCGGTGATGAAGGCGATCAAGGCGGTGTTCGATCCGAACGGGATCATGAACCCCGGCAAGATCTTCAATTGAGCAGACAGGCGGTGGAGCGATCCACCGCCTGTTTTGCATGGATAGCGTTTCAGGAGTCGGTCAATGAGCTACCAGCATCAGTACGTCGATGGCACCCCGATCCACTTTTCCCTGGGCAAGGTGGTCTGTGTCGGCCGCAACTACGCCGAGCATGCCAAGGAACTGAACAACCCCGTGCCGACCGAGCCGCTGCTGTTCATCAAGCCGGGCTCCTGCGTGGTGCCGCTGGTTGGCGGCTTCGGCATTCCGCAGGACCGCGGCGCGGTGCATTACGAGGCGGAAATCGCCGTGCTGATCGGCAAGCCGCTGTCCCGTCGTCCTGACGAGGAAGAAGTGCGCGACGCCATTTCCGGCTTCGCCCCGGCCCTGGACCTGACCCTGCGCGACGTGCAGGCCAGGCTCAAGGAGAAAGGCCTGCCCTGGGAAATCTCCAAGTCCTTCGACGGTGCCTGCGTGCTGGCGCCCTTCGTGCCGGGCGATGCCCCGGAGCGCCTGGACGAGATCGGCATCCGCCTGACCATCAATGGCCAGGTCTGCCAGGACGGCAACAGCCGCGACATGCTCAACCCGATCCTGCCGCTGATCCAGCACATGGCCGGCCACTTCAGCCTGCAGCCGGGCGACGTCATCCTCACCGGTACGCCGGTGGGCGTCGGCCCGTTGAATCCGGGCGACCAACTGGTGCTGGAGCTGGTGGGCCACAGCGCCTTCGAAAGCCGGGTCCTCTGATCCGGCCGACCGGCGGCGGCAAGCATTTCACGGAACTTTCACTGGCATCTGGCTATCTGTACCCGACCCCATCGACGAGTCGTACCCAATGTCACTCCGCTTCCCGAAGTGCATTCACCGCCCCCGGCTGATGCTGGGACTGGTCGCTGCCCTCGCCGGTGCCACTGCGCTGGTCCGCTTCATGCACTGGGACGACCGCGCCCAGGTCTGGCTCAGCGAGCATCAGCTGACCGCGGAACAGCGCGCCGACAGCATCTGGCTGCCGGGCTACAAGGCCGTCCTGCAGGGCAAGCCCCTGGCCGGCCTCGAGAACGACGAAACCTCTGATCTGGCCTACAACCCCGTCACCGGCACCCTGTTCACCGTCACCGGCAAATCGCCGACCCTGGTGGAGCTGAGCCGCGACGGCGACGTGTTGCGCAAGATTCCGTTGAAAGGTTTCTCCAACCCGGAAGGCGTGGCGGTGCTGGAAGGCGGACACGTGGCGGTGACCGACGAGCGTCGCCGGACCCTGACTATCTTCGAACTGAACCCGGAAACCCGCGAGCTGACGGCGGGCAGCACCCCGGAGTTTGACCTGGGCTTCCCGGATTCCGGCAACAAGGGTTTTGAAGGCATTGCCTGGGACCCGGCCAAGGGCCGTCTGATCCTCGGCAAGGAGCGGGGCCCCATTGCCCTGTTCAGTCTCGGCAGTGACGGTAACGACACCCTGGACGAAGCGCTGCGTCCGCTGCCCAGCTACGGCTTGGGGATGCGCAATCTCTCCGCCCTCAGTGTCGACCCGCGCACCGGCCACCTGCTGGTGCTCTCGGCCCAGTCCAACCTGCTGCTGGAACTGGACGACCAGGGTGAGCCGGTCAGCTTCATCAGTCTGCTGGGTGGCATGAACGGTCTGGAGAGTCGGATTCCCCGCGCCGAAGGCGTGGCCATGGACGAGAGCGGCGATATCTATGTCGTCAGCGAGCCGAACCTGTTCTACGTGTTCCGCAAGGAACTGGTGGCCAGCGCCGACGAGGACGAGGGTTTGTCGCTCCAGTAGGGTGCCCTGTTGGTTCCAGCGCCGCTCCCGCCGTTAAGCTTCGCTTAAGGTGCATTTAAGCCTCGATTCAGCTAGCGCTCCTAACCTGATCCCGTCTTCCAAACACACACGGGATCACCTCCATGAACGCCAAATACCTCGCCCTGCTGGCCGCTCCGCTGTTCTCCACCGCCGTCATGGCCAGCAGCTACACCGGCCCGGGCGCTGCCACCCAGATCAATACAGTCGCTGCCGCCCTCGAAGCCGCCGACGATGCCCCCGTGGTACTGCAAGGTCAGATCGTCCGCCGCATCAAGGGCGATATCTACGAGTTCAAGGACGCCACCGGCACCATGAAGGTGGAAATCGACGACGAGGACTGGCCGCCGCAGACCATCGGCGAGAAGGACACCGTCAAGCTGACCGGCGAAGTCGACCGAGACCTGACTGGCCGCGAAGTGGATGTGGAGTTCGTTGAGCGGGTGAATTGATCGATGCAGCCCCTCTCCCGCTTGCGGGAGAGGGGCTGTGTCGTCCAGCCGACTCATTGAGCGACGTAGGATGGGTGGAGCTTGCGATACCCATCAACCCAGTCCGCATGGGTATCCGGTAATTGAACGGCCGAAGGGCAGACCTTCGGCCTGCTTGGCGAATGAATTCGCCCCTACAACGATAGGGCCCTAGGCCACGCTCTCGAACCCCTGCAGCACATTGATCGCGTTGATGCCGATCTCTTCCACCGCGTAGCCCCCCTCCATCACGAAGAGCGTCTGCAAGCCGAGCTTGCCGATGATCTCGCCCATGCGCAGGTAATCCGGGCTGTCCAGCTTGAACTGCGAGATGGGGTCTTCCTTGAAGGTATCCACGCCCAGCGACACCACCAGTGCGTCCGGCGCGTACTCGGCGATCTGCCGGCAGGCGTCGGCCAGGGCGAGGCTCCAGACGGTCCAGTCGCTGCCTTCGGCCAGGGGGTAGTTGAAATTGAATCCGGCCCCGGCGCCCACGCCCTTCTCGTCGGCGAAGCCCAGGTAGTAGGGGTACTCGAAACGCGGGTCGCCGTGGATCGAGGTGAAGAGCACGTCCGCACGGTCGTAGAAGATGTCCTGGGTGCCGTTGCCGTGGTGGTAGTCCACATCCAGCACCGCGACGCGCTTGGCGCCGGCATCCAGCATGGCCTGCACGGCGATGGCGGCGTTGTTCAGGTAGCAGTAGCCGCCCATGTAGTCCGCGGCGGCATGGTGGCCCGGCGGGCGGCACAGGGAAAAGATGCCGCGAGCGCCCTTGCGCAGCTCCGCCTGGCCGGTGAGGGCGACGTTGGCCGAACTGGTGATGGCCTGCCAGGTGCCAGCGGTGATGGGGGCGCCGGCATCGAAGGAGTAGTAGCCGAGGCGGCCGTCAATGTCGGTGGGTTCCACCTGGCGCAGGCGCCGGGTCGGCCAGGCGATGGGCAGCATGTCGTGGCTGCGGCCCTTGGCCTGCCAGTCGCTCCAGGCGTTCTTCAGGAAGTTGACGAAGCCTTCGCTGTGTACCCGCAGGATGGGCGACAGGCCGAAGTCGGCGGGCGTCTGGATTGCGCCCAGTTTCACCGCCTTGGCGCGGTCCAGCACCATGTCGGCGCGGCTCGGCTTCTCGAAGCAGGGGGTGAACTGGCCACCGATCAGCTCGTGCTTGCCGTGGTGCAGGTGGTGGTCGTCGGAATAGATCGTCAGCATCAGCGTCTCCTTGCGGCTAGCGTTGGGGTGGGCTCATTCGAACTCGGAAAACTGCACCTGCGGTGCCGGACGGCGGAAGCCTCCGGTCTGCACCGCCAGGTAGGCCAGGCCGACGGCGAACCAGCCGGTGCCGATGGCCAGGGTCAGGGCCGACAGGCTGGTCCACAGCCAGGCGATCAGGGCGAAGCCGATCACCGGGACCAGGCCGTAGCGCAACAGATCGCCGCTCTGGCGCGGGCGGCCACTGAACAGGTAGGTGCGGATCACCGCCAGGTTCACGGCGGAGAAGGCCACCAGGGCGCCGAAACTGATCATGGACGCCAGTGTGGCGAGGTCGATGACCACCGCCAGCAGCGACACGGCCGAGACGATCAGGATAGCCACGGTCGGCGTATGGAAGCGCTCCGACAGCGTGCCGAACAGGCGGCGCGGCAGGATGCCGTCGCGGCCCATGCTGTAGAGGATGCGCGACACCGAGGCCTGGGAGGCCAGGGCGGAACCCGCCGCGCCGGCGACATAGGTGGCGGTGAAGAAGGCGGCGAGGAACTGGCCGCCGGCCGTCAGCATCACTTCATTGGCGGCGGCGTCGACGTCCTTGAAGCTGCTGCCGGGGAACACCAACTGGCTGAGCAGCGACAGCAGGAAGAACAGCACGCCGGCGCTGAGGGTGGTGATGATGATCGCGCGGGGAATGTCGCGCTTCGGATCGCGGGCTTCCTCGGCCAGGGTGGACACCGCGTCGAAGCCGAGGAAGGACAGGCAGAGCACCGCCGCGCCGGCCATCAGCGGCGCCAGTCCGGGCTGGCTGCCGTCACCGACGAAGGGCGCGGTGAAGTCGATGGGGCCGGTCATCAGGCTCTTGCCGGTCATGGCCAGGAACACGACGACGAAAATCAGCTGGGCGGTGACGATCAGGTTGCTCATGCCCGACACCGAGCTGATGCCGAGGATGTTCAGCACGGTCACCAGGGCGATGGTGCTGACCACGAAGACCCAGGCCGGCACTTCGGGGAAGGCGATGTTGAGGAAGAGGCCGATCACCAGGTAGTTGATCATCGGCAGGAACAGGTAATCCAGCAGCAGCGACCAGCCGGCGAGGAAGCCGACGCCGGGGCCGAAGCTCAGGCTGGTGTAGGAGTAGGCCGAACCGGCGATGGGGTAGCGGCGGACCATGTAGCTGTACGACAGGGCGGTGAAGATCATCGCCAGCAGGGTCACCACATAGGCCAGGGCGGTGCGCCCGCCGGTCATTTCAGTGACCACGCCGTAGGTGGTGAAGATGGTCAGCGGCACCATGTAGACGAGGCCGAAGAAGACCAGGGCGGGCAGCCCGAGTATCCGGCGCAGGGCCGTGCCCTGGGCGCTGTGGGTGAAATCGTTGGGCAGGCCGGCATTGCTGGCGAGGCTGGCGGAAGGGGTCGACATTGTTCTTCTCTCCGTTTTACTGCGCACCCGTGAGGGGTGCCTGGGTCGCAAGGCGAGCCATCCGTGCGTGTGCAAGGCCGGGTCCGTTGCGCATCCGGCTGTGCGCGGGCAGTCAGTAAGGGTGGAGGCGAAGCATCCGCTGGGCGGAAGGAAGGAAAGCGGTGTGGATCGGAAGCGCACGGGACATCGTCATATCTCTCTAGCCATTGTTCTTGTTGAATCGGCACCCGTCTGTGGGGCGCCCGCTAGTTGCATGCGCTTCGATTCTGTCAGTGGAATACCGGGGGCAGAACTCTGCAAAGGGTCAAAAAGGGATCAAAGTGGCCAACCTTGATGGCCGGCTGATGGGGTGGGGTGCACCTCGCGCACCGGGAATTCCGCGCGAACCGATCGGTACGGGTCCGGTCGGTTCGTAGGATGGGTGGAGCTTGCGATACCCATCACCATCGCCGATGGGTATCGCTTCGCTCCACGCCATCCTACGGCCCGCTTTACTTCTTCAGCTTGGTCCATACCTTGCTGCGCAGGTTCAGGGCCTTGGGCGAGCAGAGCTTGAAGGTCTTCAGGCGGTCCAGTTTGTCTTGCGGGGTGTTGATGGCCGGGTCGTCGAACAGCTCCTTCTCCATGAACTTGTCCGAGCCCTCGATGGCGTTGTTGTACTTGGCGAAGTTGGAGGCGGCGGCGATGTTCTCCGGCAGCATCATCCAGTTGATGAAGGCGTGGGCCTCTTCCACGTTCACCGCATCCTTCGGAATCACCAGGTTGTCGATGAAGACGTGGATGCCTTCTTTCGGATAGACGTAGACCAGGCTGTCGCGCTGGGCGTGGGCGCGATGGAAGGCGCCGTTCCACTGCTGGTGCATGGCCACTTCGCCCGCGGCCATGCGCTCGATGGTGCCGTCACTGTTGTACATGGCGAGCAGCGGCTTCTGCGCCAGCAGCAGGTCCTGGATCTTCTTCGCGTCCTTCGGGTCCTCGGTGCACTGGTCGATGGACAGATAGTGGGACGCGGCGATGTAGAGGTCTTCGATGGAGTTCAGCGCCACCACCTTGCCCTTCAATTCGGCCGACGGTTCGAAGAAGGGCTTCCAGCTCTCGTCGAGCTTGCCCCCCGGCACCTGCTTGCTGTCGTAGCTGTAGCCGGTGGTGCCCCAGAGGTAGGGCACGCTGTAGTCGTGGCCGGGGTCGAAGCTGAGGGTCTGGAAGTTGGCCTTGAGGTTGGTCAGGTTGGGCAGCTTGCTCTTGTCGAATTTCTGCAGCAGGTCGTCCTGCACCATGATCTGGATGAAGCTGTCCGACGGCACCACCACGTCATAGGCGCCGCCACCGGCCTTGAGTTTGGCCAGCAGGGTCTCGTTGCTGTCGTAGGCGTCCAGGGTGGCCGTGATGCCGGTGTCCTTCTCGAACTTCTTCAGCAGCTCCGGCGGGTAATAGTCCGACCAGTTGGCGAAGTGCAGGGTCCCGGCGGCCTGGGCGGAACCGGCCAGGCCGGTAGCGAGCAGAACGGCGAGCGCGAGCGGGGTACGACGGGTCATGGTCAAGCTCCTTGCTGGTCGAAAGCGGGTCAGCGCTTGCGCTGCCCGACGTAGTAGGACAATGCAACGAACGCGATGGAAATGACGAGGATGATCGAGGAGATGGCGTTGATCTTCGGCGAGATGCCCATCCTGATGGAGCTGAAGATGTACACCGGCAGGGTGGTGGCGCCGGCCCCGGCGACGAAGTAGGTGATGACGAAGTCGTCCATGGAAATGATGAACGCCAGCATGGCGCCGGAGAGGATGCCGGGCATCAGCAGCGGGAAGGTCACCTTCCAGAAGGCCTTCCAGGGCGAGGCATAGAGGTCGGCGGCGGCCTCGGCCAGGCGCGGGTCCATGCCCTCCAGGCGGGCGCGGATCGGCAGGTAGGCGAAGGGAATGCAGAACACCACGTGTGCGATGAGGATGGTGAAGAGCGACAGCTTCAGCCCGATGAAGGCGAAGAACATCAGGGTGGCGACGGCGGTGACGATCTCCGGCACCAGCAGCGGCAGGCCCAGCACCCCGCTCATCATCGTCTGACCGCGGAAGCTGCGGCCACGCATGCCCAGCGCCGCCAGGGTGGCCAGCGAGGTGGAAATCAGGGTGGCGAAGGTGGCGACGATCAGCGAGTTCTTCGCCGCGCGGACGATTTCCGGGTCATTGGCCACCACCGAGTACCACTTCAGGCTGAAGCTCTCCCAGATGGTGGCGGACTGGCCGCCGTTGAAGCTCAGGGCCACCAGCACCAGGATCGGCACATAGAGGAAGGCGAAGAACAGCCAGGCGGTGGGCCGGACGCCGGTGAAGCGCCAGAGCGGGTTCTGCATGTTCATGGATGGCCTCCGCCGGCGGCCTGCTTGAAGCGCAGGCTGTAGAGCAGCATCGCCAGTAGCACGAAGCCGAGCAGGGCGAAGGACAGCGCCGCACCGAGGGGCCAGTTGTGGGATGCGCCGAACTGCAACTGGATCAGGTTGCCGATCATCAGCGACTTACCGCCCCCCAGCAGCTCGGGAATGATGTAGTTGCCCAGCGATGGGATGAACACCAGGATCGCCCCGGCGACGATGCCCGGCATGGCCAGCGGCACGATCACCCGACGCAGGGCTTGGAAGCGGTTGGCGCCGAGGTCGAAGGCTGCTTCCACCAGGCGCCAGTCGAGCTTTTCCAGGCTGGTGTAGATGGGCAGCACCATGAAGGGCAGGAAGGTGTAGAGCAGGCCGATCACCACCGCCACATCGGTGTAGAGCAGGCCAAGCGCGCCATCGGACAGGCCGAATACACCGAGACCGCTGTCGATCAGGCCGCCATTGCGCAGCAGCAGGATCCAGGCGTAGACCCGCACCAGCAGGTTGGTCCAGAAGGGCACCGTGACCAGGAACAGCAACAGGTTGCGCCGCCGCTCGCTCTGCAGCGCCAGGTAAAGCGCGGTGGGAAAACCGATCAGCAGGCAGCCGATCGTGGTCAGCACCGAGAGCCAGAACGAACGCTGGAAGATCTGCAGGTAGTCGGTGTTGAACACCAGGCTGTCGTCCAGGTCGCGCTCGTAGAGGAAGTTGACGTAGGCCTCCAGGGAATACTGGTTCCACTTCACGCCGCCGTAGTCGCCGGGGACCAGGACCGACACCAGGAACATGATCCCCAGCGGCAGTACCAGAAACACCAGCAGGGCCAGCATGGCCGGGCTGGTGAGCAGCAGTCGCCGACGCAGCTGGCGGCGCTCGGCCTGGGCGCGCAGGGTGCTCATTCCACCAGCACCCGAATGGCTTCGCTGGGCACCTGCACCCGCACCTTTTCGCCCGTGGCGTAGGCGGTCAGCGCACCGTTGCGGTTCTGCTGGCGCACGCGGAAACCGCTCTGCCCCGCGATGTTGAGGTGGTAGACGGTGTCAGTGCCGACATAGACGACGTTCTCGATCTCGCCGGCGAGATTGCCGCGCTCGTCGAGGCTGGTGCGTTCCGGGCGGATGGCCAGGGTCACCGCGCCGCGGCGGGGACTGTAGGCGGAGAGCAGTTGGCCGTCGGACAGCAGCACGCCGCGCTCCAGGGCTTCGCCTTCGAGGAAGTTGGTCTCGCCGATGAAGTCCGCCACGGTGCGGTTGACCGGGGCTTCGTAGATGTCCGTGGGCGTGCCCACTTGGAGGATGCGCCCCTTGCTCATCACCGCAATGCGGTCGGACATGGTCAGGGCTTCTTCCTGGTCGTGGGTGACGAAGATGAAGGTAATGCCGGTTTCGTGCTGCAGGCGCTTGAGTTCGATCTGCATTTCCTTGCGCAGCTTCTGGTCCAGCGCCGACAGGGATTCGTCCAGCAGCAGCACCTTCGGCTTGTTCGCCAGCGCCCGGGCCAGGGCGATGCGCTGCTGCTGGCCGCCGGAAAGCTGGTCGGCGCGGCGCTTGCCCACGTCCGGCAGCTTCACCAGTTCCAGCATGCGCTGCACCGTGGCGTCGATCTCGTCACGGCCGAGACCGCGCATTTCCAGGCCGAAGCCGATGTTCTGCGCCACCGTCATGTGGGGGAACAGGGCGTAGCTCTGGAATACGGTGTTGACGGGACGTCGGAAGGGGGGAAGGCCCTGCATGGGCTCGCCGTAGAGGCGAATGGCGCCGGAGCTGGGCTGCTCGAAGCCGGCGATGAGCCGCAGGAGGGTGGTCTTGCCGCAGCCGGAAGGGCCGAGGAGGGTGAAGAACTCGTTGGCGCGGATTTCCAGGGACACGTCGTCGAGGGCCTTCACGCCCTGCCCTGGATCCCCGAACTCCATACACACACGGTCGACGCTGATCGCGCTAGTCATGCTGATCACACGCTCTGATTGTTTTTCTTATCGGGCTTTTCTTTTTCTGCTGGTGAAGCCGCCCTCGTGTGGTCCGATTCTGTCAGCAGCCCGGTTTGCTGAAGAACGATAGATCAGGTCAAAAGGGGATATTTCCGGCCAAGTTGTGGGCTGTGATGAGGGGCAAAGGGCGGCTTTCGACGCTATCGCCGGTACAGACTCGGCGACTGCCCGCTCCAGCGCTGGAAGGCATGGCGGAAGCTGGCGGTCTCGCTGTAGCCCAGTTGTTCGGCGATCAGGTAGATGGGCAGGTCGGTCTGCACCAGCAACTCCCGCGCCTTGTCGTAGCGCACTTCGTCCAGCAGGCGCTGGAAGCTGGTGTTCAGCCGTTGCAGGTGGCGGCGCAGGGTGCGTTCGGAGCGGTGCAGCTGGCGCGCCACGCTGTCCAGGTCGCAGGCTTCGCGCAGGTTGCCGGCCAGGTGTTGGCGAATCTGGTCGAGGACGTCGTGGCGGCTGTCGAGCTGGGCGTCCAGCTTCTGGCATTGCTGCAGGCCGTAGTGGCAGGTCACCGGATCGGCCAGGGGCAGGTGGCGGTCCAGCAGGGCGGCCTCGAAGCAAAGGGCATTGCACGGGGCGCCGAACTCCACCGGGCAGCCGAGCCTCTGTTCATAGGCGGCGGCATGCAGGGGCGGCCGGTAGGACAGCCGGACCCGCGTCGGGTGGATGCCGGTACCCAGCAGGTCCTGCAGCACGGTGAGGAGCGAGGTCAGGCACAGCTCGGTGTTGAACACCGTCAGCTCCGGCGCGTAGCGGTAACCACCAGCGACCAGGCGGGCTTCGTCCCCGTCTTCCTCCAGGCTCAGCTTGAAGTAGGTGCCGAGCAGCGCTGGATGGCCAAGGGCGAGGGTCAGGGCGTCCCGCAGGGTGCGGCTGGCGAGCATGGTGTAGCCGAGGATGCCGTAGGCTGAAACGTGCATGCGCAGCCCGAGGGACACGCCGAGGGCTGGGTCGCGGGTGCAGGCCAGGGCATTGGCGAAGACGCGCAGTTCCTGGGCGTGGGTGATGAGTTTCGCGGGGGTGTCGAGGTCGGCGCAGGCGACGCCGCTGCCCTCCAGCAGGCGCTGGCGGGGAATGCCGCTGCTGGCCAGGGTCGCCACTGCCAGGGCGATGGTGTGCAGGGTGGTGAGTGCGCGCTCTTCCGGTAGCAGTGAAGTGGTCATGTCCGTCCCTTTTTGTAACGCCCCTGGTGCCCGATTGCCGGGCATTAAGCTTGAATTCAGGCAGTAACCCGGTGCGCTCTGTATCCTGCGCCGCGTCCTGAACTCCCGAGCCCTTGCTGATGCGTTCCTTCCTGACCCCGCGGCGCCTGGCCGCCACGCTTTTGCTTCTGGTGCTGATGCTGCTTGGCATTGCCGCCCAGCAGTTCCGGCTCTTCGAGCGGGGCCTGTTCGTTTTGCAAGAATGGCGCCACGCCGCCGAATGGAAGGATCGCTCCATCTGGCTGCCGGACTTCCGCGTCAGCATCGAGGCCAAGCCCATCGAGGGCCTGACGGACGATGTGTCCGCCCTGACCTACGATCCCGACCGCCACAGTCTGTTCACCGTCACCAACCAGCGCCCGGAGCTCATCGAGCTGTCCCTCGACGGCCACCTGATCCGGCGCATCCCCTTGGTGGGCTTTGGCGATCCCGAGGCCATCGAGTACATCAGCAAGGGTATCTACGTCATTACGGACGAGCGGGAGCAGCGTCTGATCAAGGTGCGCGTGGACGAAAACACCACGTCCATCGATGCCAGCCAGTCCCAGCAGTTGTCCCTGGCCATCGGCCTGTCCGGCAACAAGGGGTTCGAGGGGCTGGCCTATGATCCGGCCGGCCAGCGCTTGTTCGTCGCCAAGGAGCGCGATCCGGTGCGCATCTATGAGATCCATGGGTTCCCCCATACGCGCCCGGACAAGCCCTTCGCCGTGCACGTGGTGGACGACCCGAAACGCGATGCGCGGCTCTTTGTCCGCGACCTGTCCAGCCTGCAGTACGACGACCGCAGTGGCCACCTGCTGGCGCTGTCGGACGAATCGCGGCTGGTGCTGGAGTTGAACGCGGATGGTCGGCCCATCAGCAGCCTGTCGCTGCTGCGGGGTATGCACGGCCTGCAGCGTGGGGTGCCGCAGGCCGAAGGGGTGGCCATGGACAACGAAGGCAACCTCTATCTGGTGAGCGAGCCGAACCTGTTCTACGTGTTCCGCAAGCAGGCTCGCGACTGATCAGCTTTCGTCGTTGAGGGTGGCGCCCGGGGCGTTGCTCTTCACCGACTCGATGCCCCCGCTGGCGCTGGCGGCGCTGGCGTACATCTGGCTCTGGCCGATGACCTGGCCGTTGGTGGCCTTGAGCACGAAATAGAATTTGCCGTTGCTGGCGGTCTTGCTTTCGAAGGCGCCGTCGCGAACGGCGTTCTTGCGCACGGAATCGATACCGTTCAAGGCGGAATCCTTGGCCTTGTACAGCTCGCTGGTGAGGATGGTTTCGCCGTTGCCGGCGTTCAGGTTGAAGTGGAATTGGCCATCACTGGCCTTCTTCAGATGAAATTTCCCGGCCATGGGGAGCACCTCCTGGATCAGTGGCATTGGACGGCGCCTTCCGGCGCCGTAGCCATCAAATCTAGTCGGTTTGCCAGATCCCGCAGGCCGGGAAACGGCGTCAGGCCGTGATGCTCTTCACGCCGTCCTTGGTGCCGAGCAGCAGCAGGTCCGCCGGGCGGGCGGCGAACAGGCCGTTGGTGACCACGCCGACGATGTTGTTGATCTGCTCTTCCAGCTGAGCCGGGCTGTCGATGCGCATGTTGTGCACGTCGAGGATGATGTTGCCGTTGTCGGTCAGCACACCCTCGCGATAGACCGGATCGCCGCCCAGCTTCACCAGTTGGCGGGCGACATGGCTGCGAGCCATGGGGATGACTTCCACCGGCAGCGGGAAGGCGCCCAGCAGCGGAACCAGCTTGCTCTCGTCGGCGATGCAGATGAAGGTCTTGGCCACGGCGGCGACGATCTTCTCGCGGGTCAGGGCCGCGCCGCCGCCCTTGATCAGTTCGAGACGCTCGTTGCTCTCGTCGGCGCCGTCGACGTAGAACTCGAGCTCGCTGGTGCTGTTCAGGTCATAGACCGGGATGCCGTGGGCCTTCAGGCGCTGGGCGGTGGCTTCGGAACTGGCCACGGCGCCGTCGAAGGCCATCTTGTGCTTGGCCAGCAGGTCGATGAAGAAGTTGGCGGTGGAGCCGGTGCCGACACCGATGATGCTCTTCTCATCGAGCTTGGGGAGGATGAAGTCGATGGCGGCCTGGGCGACGGCCTGCTTGAGCTGGTCCTGGGTCATGCTGTGGGGTCCGAATGGAGGAGTGTCGAGGGCGCGGATTATAGCCGGTCGGCGGGGCAAAACCCCGCATTCTCTGTGGTCGCCCGACGAATCCCTGCGGTAGACTCCGCCCATCCTAGGAAAGCCCCCAGTGAAGCCGCGATGCTCGAAGAATACGTGAAGAAGACCCTGACCTCGCGCGTCTACGACGTCGCCGTGGAAACGCCTCTGCAGCCCGCTCGCCAGCTCACCGAGCGCCTGGGCAACCAGATTCTCCTCAAGCGCGAGGACCTGCAGCCGGTCTATTCCTTCAAGATTCGCGGAGCCTACAACAAGATCGCCCAGCTGACCCGCGAGGAGCTGGATCGCGGCGTGGTCACCGCCTCCGCCGGCAACCACGCTCAGGGTGTGGCCCTGGCGGCCCGCGAGCTGGGCATCAAGGCCACCATCGTGATGCCGCGCACCACCCCGGAGTTGAAAGTGCAGGGCGTGCGTGCGCGCGGTGGCAAGGTGGTGCTGCATGGGGACGCCTTCCCCGAGGCCCTGGCCCACTCGCTGAAGCTGGTGGAGGAGAAGGGCTACGTCTACATCCACCCCTATGACGACCCGGAAGTGATCGCCGGCCAGGGCACCGTGGCCATGGAAATCCTGCGTCAGCATCCGGGACGCCTGGACGCCATCTTCGTCCCGGTGGGCGGTGGTGGCCTGGTGGCGGGTATCGCCGCCTTCGTCAAATACCTGCGCCCCGAGGTGAAGGTGATCGGCGTCGAGCCGGATGACTCCAACTGCCTGCAGGCGGCCATGGCCGCCGGTGAGCGCGTGGTGCTCGGCCAGGTGGGCCTGTTCGCCGATGGCGTCGCCGTGGCGCAGATCGGCCAGCACACCTTCGATATCTGCAAGCAGTACGTGGACGAAGTGATCACCGTCAGTACCGACGAGATCTGTGCGGCGATCAAGGACATCTACGACGACACCCGCTCTATCACCGAGCCCGCTGGCGCCCTGGCCGTTGCGGGCATCAAGAAGTACGTCGAGCGCGAAGGCGTGCGCGACCAGACCCTGGTGGCCATCGACTCCGGTGCCAACATCAACTTCGACCGCCTGCGCCATGTGGCCGAGCGCGCCGAACTGGGCGAGAAGCGTGAGGCGATCATCGCCGTCACCATTCCGGAGCGGCCTGGCAGCTTCAAGGCCTTCTGCGAGGCCATCGGCAAGCGCCAGATCACCGAATTCAACTACCGCTACAACACCGACGCCGAAGCGCACATCTTCGTCGGCGTGCAGACCCATCCGGAAACCGATCCTCGCGCGGCGCTGGTCGAGAACCTGCGTGGCCAGGGCTTCCCGGTGCTGGACCTGACCGATAACGAGTTGGCCAAGCTGCACATCCGCCACATGGTGGGTGGCCATGCGGCGCGCATCAGCGACGAGCTGGTGTTCCGCTTCGAGTTCCCCGAGCGACCCGGTGCACTGTTCAATTTCCTCAGCAAGCTGGGCGGCCGCTGGAACATCACCATGTTCCACTACCGCAACCACGGCGCCGCCGACGGTCGCGTGGTGGCCGGCCTGCAGGTGCCGGTCGAAGAGCGCGCCCTGGTGCACGCCGCGCTGGACGAGATCGGCTACCCCTACTGGGACGAGAGCGAAAACCCCGCGTATCAGCTCTTCCTGGGCTGACACAGGTCGAGGCGCTGGAGTGGGCGGCTGCTAGGCTTCGACTCAGCCGCTCTCGCTGACAAGGACTCGTTCCATGGAAAACTACCTGCTGTTTCGCATCCTCCACGGCGTGGCCACCCTGCTGTTCTTCGGCGGGCTGGCCGGGCTGGTCTGGTATGGCTGGCGCAACTTCCGTTCCGGCGATGCCGCGCGGATCGGCCCGAGCCTGCGGCGTATCCTGCTCATTGGCGTGCCGCTGCTGATCCTCGCTGCCGTTTCCCTGCCCATCAGCGGCTGGTGGATGGTGAACCTGGCGGGACTTCCGCTGGGCCAGACCTGGTTGCTGGGCGGGGCCATCCTCTATCTCTTCGGCTGCATCGGCTGGCTGCTGCTGTTCGGCCGCGTCTCGCGCCTGCGGGAGCAGGCCATGGCAGAAGGCGGGCCAGGCTCGGCCCAGGTGCGCCGTAGCCTCAAGGTCAGTGCCGCGTACGGACTCGTCGGGCTGGTGCTGTTCATTTCCGTGCTGGCGCTGATGCTGGCCAAGCCGCTCTGAGGCGGCGTCCGCATCCGGCATGACGCTTTATTTCCTGCTCAAGACCGTCCACGGCCTGCTGGCCGCCGTGCTGTTCGGCACGGCGCTGGGCGGGCTGTTCTTTGCCAGTCGCGCCGCCAGGAGCGGCGATGCCGGACAGATCGCCGCTACCTATGCGTCGCTGGTGCGTCTGGAGCTCTGGTTCATCGGTAGCTCCGCCATTCTGCTTCCGGTGAGCGGCCTTGCTCTCGCCAAGGTGGGGGGCTGGCCCCTGGGGCAGTTGTGGCTGATCTGGAGTTTCGGGCTCTACCTGGCGGCGGCGCTCTGCTGGCTGCCGCTGCTCTGGTTGCAGGTGCGTATCCGCAACGAGGCGCGCCGCGCCCTGCGGGAGGGGCGGATCGTGGCGTTGGCGGGCCAGATGGCCTGGCGCTTTCGGCTGGCGGTGCTGGCCCTGCTGTTACTGGTGGCGGTCTATGGGCTGATGGTGGTCAAGCCACTCTGACCCCTGAGCGCCTCGGTAGAGCGCAGGATTCGCTGCGCCCACCGAATCACCGGTATGGCGCAGCCTTCCATCTGTTCCTACCGCAGCGAGATCACCGGCCAGCTGCGCTTTTCCGCTTCGGCCCGCAGGTTCGGGTCCGGGTCCACCGCCACCGGGCGGGTCACCTGCTCCAGCAGGGGCAGGTCGTTCATCGAATCGCTGTAGAAGCTGCTGTCTTCCAGGCTGTGGCCGGTCTCGTCCAGCCAGCGGGCGAGGCGGGTCACCTTGCCTTCGCGGAAGCAGGGTACGTCCGTGGTGCGGCCGGTGTAGCGGCCGTCGGCCATCTCACACTCGGTGGCCAGGAGGGTCTCGACGCCCAGGCGCGCGACGATTGGGGCGGTGACGAAGCGGTTGGTGGCCGTGATGATCAGCAGCTTGTCGCCCGCGGCGCGGTGTTCGGCCAGCAGGGCTTCGCCCTTGGGCAGGATGATGGGTTCGATGCAGTCACGCATGAACTCGCGGTGCCACTGGTCAAGCTGCGCCATTTCGGTGCGGCCGAGGATTTCCAGGCTGAAATTCAGGTAATCCCGGATATTCAGACGACCGGCCAGGTAGTCCTGGTAGAACTCGTCATTGCGTGCCTTGTAGGCAATCCCGTCGAGGATGCCGCGTTCGCACAGGTAGTCGCCCCAGGCGTGGTCGCTGTCGCCAGCCAGCAGGGTGTTGTCGAGGTCGAAAAGAGCGAGGCGCACGTCGTTTTTCCTTGCATCGGATCTTCGAAGGGCGGCCAGAATAGCGGCTTTCGCCGAGGCTGCACATTGCGCTGAAGGCTCGCATTGCTGCATTTACGGGCTTTATGGAACAATGCCGGAACATGCGTTTGCGAGGTTGAGTGCCGTGATTGATTCCGATGGTTTCCGCCCGAATGTCGGCATCATTCTCGCCAATGATGTCGGGCAGGTACTTTGGGCACGGCGTATCAATCAGGATGCCTGGCAGTTCCCACAAGGCGGGATCAATCCGCGGGAAACGCCAGAAGAGGCTCTTTTCCGGGAATTGAACGAAGAAGTCGGCCTGGAAGAGCAGGATGTGAAGATTCTTGCCTGCACCCGTGGCTGGTTGCGCTATCGTCTGCCCCAGCGTCTGGTGCGTACCAACAGCCAACCGTTGTGCATCGGCCAGAAACAGAAGTGGTTCCTGCTGCGTTTGCAGTCGGACGAAAACAAGGTACGGATGGACCTGACCGGCAAGCCCGAGTTCGACGGCTGGCGCTGGGTCAGTTACTGGTACCCATTGGGCCAGGTGGTGACCTTCAAGCGTGAAGTCTATCGCCGCGCCCTCAAGGAACTAGCACCGCGCCTGCTGGCGCAAGACTGACCCGGAGAAAGGCTGCCTAGCCATGCTCAACACGCTGCGCAAGATCGTCCAGGAAGTGAACGCCGCCAAGGATCTGAAGGCGGCGTTGGCGATCATCGTGCAACGGGTCAAGGAGGCCATGGGTAGCCAGGTCTGCTCGGTCTACCTGATGGACCCCGAGTCCAACCGCTTCGTGCTCATGGCCACCGAAGGCCTGAACAAGCGCTCCATCGGCAAGGTCAGCATGGCTCCCAACGAAGGCCTCGTGGGCCTCGTGGGCACCCGCGAAGAGCCGCTGAACCTCGAGCACGCCGCCGATCACCCCCGCTACCGCTACTTCGCCGAGACCGGTGAAGAACGCTTCGCCTCCTTCCTCGGTGCCCCGATCATCCACCACCGTCGGGTGATGGGCGTACTGGTGGTGCAGCAAAAGGAGCGCCGTCAGTTCGACGAGGGCGAGGAAGCGTTCCTCGTCACCATGAGCGCGCAGCTCGCCGGCGTTATCGCCCATGCCGAGGCCACCGGCTCCATCCGTGGCCTGGGCCGTCAGGGCAAGGGCACCCAGGAGGCCAAGTTCGTCGGCGTCGCGGGCGCTCCGGGTGCCGCCGTGGGCACCGCTGTGGTGGTGCTGCCGCCGGCCGATCTCGAGGTGGTGCCCGATCGCACCGTCGATGACATCGAAGCCGAGGTCGAACGCTTCAAGCAGGCCCTGGAAGCGGTGCGCGAAGACATGCGCCGGCTCTCCAGCAAGCTGGAAACCCAGCTCCGCCCCGAAGAGCGCGCGCTGTTCGATGTGTACCTGATGATGCTCGACGACGCCTCCATCGGCATGGAGGTCAAGCGCGTGATTCGCACCGGCCAGTGGGCCCAGGGTGCCCTGCGCCAGGTGGTGATGGAGCACGTCACCCGCTTCGAGCTGATGGACGACGCCTACCTGCGCGAGCGCGCCTCCGACGTCAAGGACCTCGGCCGCCGCCTGCTCGCCTACCTGCAGGAAGAACGCAAGCAGAACCTGGTCTACCAGGAAAACACCATCCTGGTCAGCGAGGAGTTGTCCCCGGCGATGCTCGGCGAAGTGCCCGAGGGCAAGCTGGTGGGCCTGGTCTCGGTACAGGGCTCGGGCAACTCCCACGTCGCCATCCTCGCCCGCGCCATGGGCATCCCCACTGTGATGGGGGCGGTCGACCTGCCGTATTCCAAGGTCGACGGCATCGAATTGATCGTCGACGGCTACCACGGCGAAGTCTTCACCAACCCGTCGCCCGAACTGCGCAAGCAGTACAGCGAAGTGGTGGAGGAGGAGCGCCAACTGGTCAAGGGCCTGGATGCCCTGCGCAGCCTGCCCTGCGAGACCCTCGACGGCCAGCGCATGCCGCTCTGGGTGAACACCGGCCTGCTGGCCGACGTGACTCGCGCCCAGGAGCGTGGCGCCGAGGGCGTGGGCCTGTACCGCACCGAAGTGCCGTTCATGATCAACGAGCGCTTCCCCAGCGAGAAGGAACAGCTCGCCATCTACCGAGAGCAGCTCGCCGCCTTCCACCCGCTGCCGGTGACCATGCGTACCCTGGACATCGGCGGCGACAAGGCGCTGTCCTATTTCCCGATCAAGGAAAGCAACCCGTTCCTCGGCTGGCGCGGTATCCGCGTCACCCTCGACCACCCGGAAATCTTCCTCGTCCAGGTGCGCGCCATGCTCAAGGCCAGCGAGGGCCTGGACAACCTGCGCATCCTGCTGCCGATGATCTCCGGCACCCATGAGCTGGAGGAGGCCCTGCACCTGATCCACCGGGCCTGGGGCGAAGTGCGCGACGAAGGTGTGGATATCCCCATGCCGCCGGTGGGTGTGATGATCGAGATCCCCGCCGCGGTCTACCAGACCAAGGAGCTGTCGCGTCAGGTGGACTTCCTCTCGGTGGGTTCCAACGACCTTACCCAGTACCTGCTCGCGGTGGACCGCAACAACCCGCGCGTGGCGGATCTCTACGACTACCTGCACCCGGCGGTGCTCCAGGCCCTGAAGAAAGTGGTGGACGACGCCCACGCTGAAGGCAAGCCGGTGAGCATCTGCGGCGAGATGGCGGGCGACCCGGCCGCCGCTGTGCTGCTGCTGGCAATGGGCTTCGACAGCCTGTCGATGAACGCCACCAACCTGCCCAAGGTGAAGTGGCTGCTGCGCCAGGTCACCATGACCAAGGCCAAGGAGCTGCTGGACCAGTTGCTGGCCATCGACAACCCGCAGGTCATCCATAGTTCACTGCATCTGGCCCTGCGTAACCTGGGTCTTGGCCGAGTGATCAACCCGGCGGCGACCATCCAGGCCTGAGGTGCCGGGCGGCAGTTTTGCCGCGCATGTGCTTTGCTCAAGCACAGAGTCCCAATCGGGTGGCGCCCACCCGCAGGAAGCTTATGGACGAGCCCCTTGACCATTGCTACGGCACCACTCGCGAAGAGATCGAGCGGACGCTCCGCTTCGCCCTGGATATCGTCAGCGACGGCATCTGGGACTGGAATATCCGCACCAATCACGTCAAGCGCAGCCCTGGCTGGTACTCCATGCTCGGCTATCCGTCGGACAGCCTTCCGGAGGACGTGGACACCTGGAAATCGGTGATCCATCCCGGTGATTTCGAGCGGGTGATGCGCAACTTCCAGGCGTACCTGGATGGCGAAAGCCTGATCTACGCCGAGGATTACCGTTGCCGCTGCCGCGACGGCAGCTACCTGTGGGTCAGCGATCACGGTCGTTTTGTCGAGTTTGACGAAGCCGGCAAGGCCACGCGCATGATCGGCGCCCATCGCAATATCCACAGGCGCAAGATGGCCACCCTGGAGCTGCAACGGAAGAACGAGGAACTGCTCACCCTCAATCGCCAGCTCGAAGAACTGGTGGAGGCTCGCACCGAGGCCCTGCGCAAGGCCAACGAGGCCCTCGCCCAGCAGGTGGCCGCCGCCATGCGCCTGAGTGAGACCGATCCGCTGACCCAGGTCTCCAACCGCCGTCACTTCGAGCGCTCCCTGCACAGCGAGTGGCAACGCTTCCAGCGCCACGGGCACAAGACATCGTTGCTGATGTTCGATCTGGACCACTTCAAGCGCATCAACGACAACCACGGCCACCAGATCGGCGACCGCGCCCTGGTGGCGGTCAGCCGCACGGTGCGTGCCGCCTTGCGGGAGGAAGATTGCTTCGCCCGTTGGGGCGGTGAGGAATTCATCGCCCTGCTGCCGGATACCGAACTGGCCTCGGCGCTGCTGCTGGCCGAGCGCTTGCGGTTACAGGTGAGCCAGGCCGATCCCGGCCTTCCCCAGGGGCTCACCGCCAGCTTCTCGGTGGCTACGATGCAGCCGGGCGAAGGCATCGAGTCCTTGCTCAAACGCCTCGACGATGGCCTCTACCGCGCCAAGCTGCGGCGCAACTGCATCGAGTCGGCCTGACGCCCAGGCACTGGAGCGCGCGGCGCACCCTGCCAGGTCGTTCGCTGGAACGAAAAAGCCCGCCGGATGGCGGGCTTTTTCATGGGCGCGCGGATCAGCCTTCGAAGATGATCCGGCCGTCCACCAGGGTGTAGCGCACCTTGCCCGGCAGGCAATGGCCGATGAAGGGGCAGTTGTCGCCCTTGGATTTCCAGGTTTCGCCGGCCAGGGTGGAGGCCTGCGGGTCGAACAGCACCACGTCTGCCGGTGCACCCAGGGCCAGGCGGCCGGCGGGCAGGCGCAGGGCGCGCGCCGGGCCGGCGGTGAGGCGGGCGAGCAGGGTGGGCAGGTCCAGCAGGCCGTCCTGTACCAGGGTCATGGCCAGCGGCAGCAGCAGTTCCACGCTGCTCATGCCGGGCTCGGTGGCACCGAAGGGCGCGAGCTTGGCGTCCGGCTCGTGGGGCTGATGATGGCTGGCGATGGCGGAGATCACGCCGTTCTTCACCGCTTCACGCAGGCCGTCGCGGTCAGCGCGGGTGCGCAGCGGCGGTTGCACGTGGTAGAGGCTGGAGAAGTCGATCAGCGCCTCGTCAGTGAGGATCAGCTGGTACATCGCCACGTCCGCGGTCACCGGCAGGCCGCGTGCCTGGGCCTCCCCGATCATCTCGGCGCCACGGGCGCTGGTGATCTGGCTGAAGTGGGCGCGCACGCCGCTCTGCTCCACCAGCAGCAGGTCGCGGGCGAGCGCCACGGTCTCGGCGGTCTCCGGGATGCCGGCAAGGCCGAGGAAGCTGGCGGTGGGGCCCTCGTGGGCGAGGCCGCCTTCGGCGAGGGAAGCGTCCTGGGAGTGGAAGACCACCGTCAGATCGAAGGTGGCGGCGTATTCCAGGGCGCGGCGCTGGACTCGGTTGCTGGCGAAGGTGGCCAGGCCGTTGCCGAAGGCCACGCAGCCGACGTCACGCAGGGCCACCAGTTCGGACAGCTGTTCGCCGGCCAGACCCTTGGTCAGGGCGCCGATGGGGAAGACCTTGGCGTGGCCGGCTTCCTGGGCGCGGTCGAGGATCATCTCGGCCACGGCCGGGGTATCCAGCACCGGGCGGGTCAGGGGCGGGCAGCAGAGGCTGGTGACGCCACCGGTGACGGCGGCCAGGGTTTCGCTGGCGATATTGCCCTTGCGGCTGTAGCCCGGCTCGCGCAGGGCGACGGACAGGTCCACCAGGCCGGGCGCGGCGACCAGGCCCTTGGCGTCGAGGGTCTTGTCGGCCTGGAAGCCCGCCGGGGCCTGGCCGATGGCTGCCACCTTGCCGCCTTCGAGGAAGAGGTCGGTGACCTGGTCGTGGCCTGAGGCCGGGTCGATCAGGCGGGCACCGAGGATATGAATACGCATCAGTTCAGCTCCTCGGCTTCCTGGTTCAGTTGACGTTGCGCGGCCTGGCCGCTCATGGCCATGGACAGCACGGCCATGCGCACGGCGATGCCGTAGGTGACCTGGTTGAGGATGACGGACTGGGCGCCGTCGGCCACGGCGGATTCGATCTCCACGCCGCGGTTGATCGGGCCCGGGTGCATGACGATGGCGTCCGGCTTGGCCAGCGCAAGGCGCTGGGTGTTCAGGCCGTAGAGCTTGTAGAACTCGCCCTCGCTGGGCAGCAGGCCGCCCTGCATGCGCTCGCGCTGAAGGCGCAGCATGATGACCACGTCGACATCCTTCAGGCCTTCGGCGAGGTCGGTGTAGACCTTCACGCCGTATTGCTCGACGCCTACCGGAATCAGGGTCTTGGGCCCGATCACGCGGATGTCCGGGCAGCCCAGGGTGCGCAGGGCGAGCATGTTGGAGCGGGCGACCCGGGAATGCAGGATGTCGCCGACGATGGCCACCGAGAGGTTTTCGAAACTGCCCTTGTGACGGCGGATGGTGAGCATGTCGAGCATGCCCTGGGTCGGGTGCGCGTGGCGGCCGTCGCCGCCGTTGATGATGGCTACGTCCGGGCACACGTGCTCGGCGATGAAGTGGGCGGCGCCGGAGTCGGCATGGCGCACCACGAACATGTCGGCGGCCATCGCCTCCAGGTTGCGCAGAGTGTCGAACAGGGTCTCACCCTTGCTGGTGGAGGAGGTGGAGACGTTGAGGGTGATGACGTCGGCGGACAGGCGCTGGGCCGCCAGCTCGAAGGTGGTGCGGGTGCGGGTGGAGTTCTCGAAGAACACGTTGCACACCGTCCGGCCGCGCAGCAGCGGGACTTTCTTCACCGCGCGGGCGCCGACTTCGAGGAAGGAGTCGGCGGTGTCGAGGATTTCCGTCAGCAGCTCGCGGGGCAGACCGTCGAGCGAGAGGAAGTGGCGCAGCTGGCCCTGGTCGTTGAGCTGCAGCGGGCGCTTGGCGTCTGTCGGCATGGGGCAGGCCCTGAAAGGTTACGAAGAATCGGGAAGGTCAGGCGGGTGATGCGAGGTCCTGACGCTCTAGGGTGAGCGGCGCGGGGCCGAGCAATTTTACTCGTTCCGTGGCGCCCAGGGACAGGGTTGCGCCCACCACGTCGGGGCGGATCGGCAGCTCGCGGGCGTTGAGGTCCAGCAGGCAGACCAGGGTCACGCTGGCGGGGCGGCCGTAGTCGAACAGCTCGTTGAGGGCCGCGCGCACGGTGCGTCCGCTCATCAGCACGTCATCGATCAGGACCAGGTGCTGGCCCTCGATCTCGAAGGGCAGCACGGAGGGGCGTACCTGCGGGTGCAGGCCGCTCTGGGTGAAGTCGTCGCGGTAGAAGGACACGTCCAGGGTGCCCAGCGGGCCGGACTCGCCCAGTTGCGCCAGGAGGGCCTGGGCAACCCAGACGCCGCCGGTGCGAATGCCGATGAAGCGCGGCTCGGTGATGGAGCGGGCCTTGAGGTGGGCTTGCAGGTCGCTGGCCATCCGCGGCAGCAATTCGGCGGGGTTGGGCAGGGTCATCGGCGGTCCTCGCTTTCTGGAGTCAGGAAGTTGCGCAATTCTCAGCCAGCCAGCCTTCCAGCAGCAGGGCGGCGGCCAGTGCATCGACGGGGCGCTCGCGGTAGCCATCGCGCTGGCCCTGGGCCAGGCGTTGGCCCTTGGCCTCGAAGGTGGTCAGGCGTTCGTCGTGGGTGAACACCGGCAGATTGAAGCGGCCATTCAGGCGTCGGGCGAATTTTTCCGCGCGGGCGCTCATCTCGCTGGGGGTGCCGTCCATGTTCAGCGGCAGGCCCACGACAATGGCGTCGGGCTGCCATTCGCGGATCAGGGCTTCGACCTGCTGCCAGTCCGGCACGCCGTTCTGGGCCTTCAGTACTTTGAGTTCGCGGGCCTGGCCGGTCACTGCCTGGCCCACGGCGACGCCGATCTGTCTGGTGCCGTAATCGAAGCCGAGCAGCAGGCGCAGGGGCTTGGGGTCTGCCATCAGGCGTGCCCGGCCTGGGCGGTGAGCAGGCTGAGGTTCACGCCCAGGCGCGCGGCGGCTGCGGCGAGGCGCTGCTCGGAGGGGGTGTCGAAGAGAATGGCCAGGTCCGCCGGGCAGGTCAGCCAGGCGTTGTCGCTCAGCTCGGCTTCCAGTTGTCCGGCATCCCAGCCGGCATAGCCGAGGGCTACCAGGCTCTTCTGCGGACCGCCGCCGTCGGCAATGGCGAAGAGCACGTCCTGGGAGGTGGACAGGGCCAGTTCGCCCAGTTCCAGGGTGGCCTGGAAGGAATGGCCGGTGGGGTGCAGGACAAAGCCGCGATCCGTCTGCACCGGGCCGCCGGAGTAAATGGGCAGGCCCTGGCAGCGCGCGGGCGGGGTGATTTCCGGGCGCAGCTGCTCCAGCACGTCGCTCAGGCTGAGGCCATTGGGACGGTTGATCACCAGGCCCATGGCGCCCTGCTCGTTGTGCTCCACCAGGTAGGTGACGGTCTGGGCGAAATTGGGATCCGCCATGTGTGGCATGGCGATCAGGAAGTGGTGCTTGAGGTAGCTCGGTGCGCTTTTCATGTCGGCTAGTTTCAGGCTTAAGGCGGCAGGCTTCAAGCGGCATGGCCGCCGATGCCCAGGTCCTGATTGAAGCCTAGAGCCTATACCGGTCTGCTGCCGTCAGTTGCTCGACAGGCGGTCGCCGCGCTCGAAGCGCCAGGTGCGAATGATTTCCAGACGGTCGATGTCCGCCAGGTCGCCGGTGAAGGGGGCGAAGGGCGCGGCGAGGCGGACGATGCGCATGGCGCCCTGGTCCAGCACGGCCTGGCCGGAGGATTCGAGCACCTGCACCTCGTAGAGGGTGCCGTCGCGGTTGATCGATACCAGCAGTCGCAAATTGCCGTAGATGCGTTGGCGGCGGGCTTCTTCGGGGTAGTTGAGGTTGCCGATGCGCTCGATCTTCTTGCGCCACTCTTCTTTGTACCAGGCGCCCTTGTCGCGCATGGTCGAGGCGGCGTTGAGGCGGTGGATGCGCGGGCGTTTGGCGTAGAGCTGGCGCTCCTTGTCCAGTTCGGCCTCGAGGCTGGCGATTTCGGAGGACAGTTGCGAGCTGTCGAACGTGGGCGCCGGCGTGCTCTCGGGCTGGGGCTTGGTCTGCTCGCGCTTGACCGTGGTCTTCTGCGGTTGCGGGCTCTTGGTGGCCACGGCAGCCTTGGGGGCTTCCTTCTTCGGCGCCTGGGGCGGCGCGGCAGGCGGGGTGGTCTTGCGGATTTCCTTGTCCTGGAACGGTGCCTGCTCGGTGGTCTTGGGCGTGGCCTTGTGTTCCAGGGTGCCGCTGCCCTGCTGGTTGGCCTGGGCGAGGAAGTCGGCCTTCTTCGGCTTCTCCTCGCTCTTGAAGGTGGCCAGGGTGATTTCCAGGGTCTTGCTGATCTGCTGCGGGTCGCCAATGGTGAAGCCGACCCCGAGGATCAGCGCCACATGCAGCACGGCGGCGAGGAACAGGGTAAAGCCCAGCCGATCCGCCGGGCGGACGCTGGCGGACAGTTGGGCGGGAGTATTTACGGCTGCGTTCATCGCCAGTCAGCTTGCTTCAGATAGCCGCGCAGTCTGCCGAAGGGAAGCCGGCGGCTGCAAGCCGAAAGCTGTTAGCTGCGTCAAGCTTCACGCTTCACGCGGTGGCTTTCAGCTTGGCGGCGATGGCGTCCATCAGCCGCTCACCGATGCGGGTGTCGTAGGCCTTGTCGATCTCGCGGATGCAGGTGGGGCTGGTGACGTTGATCTCGGTGAGGTGCTCGCCGATCACGTCCAATCCGACGAACAGCAGGCCTTTTTCTCGCAGGGTCGGGCCGACGATGGCGGCGATCTCGCGGTCGCGCTCGGTCAGCGGGCGGGCTTCGCCGCGACCGCCGGCGGCCAGGTTGCCACGGGTTTCGCCCTGGGCGGGGATACGCGCCAGGCAGTAGGGCACCGGTTCGCCGTTGATCATCAGGATGCGCTTGTCGCCGTCCTTGATGGCCGGCAGGTAGCGCTGCGCCATGATCTGCTGGCGACCGTGGTCGGTCAGGGTTTCGAGGATCACCGAGAGGTTCGGGTCGCCGACGCGATGGCGGAAGATCGACGAGCCGCCCATGCCATCAAGGGGTTTGAGAATGATGTCACGCTGTTCTTCGGCAAACTCACGCAGAATGTCCGCTCGTCGACTGACCACGGTCGGCGGCGTGCACTGGGGAAACAGTGTGGCGAAGAACTTCTCGTTGCAGTCGCGAAGGCTCTGCGGGCGGTTCACCACCAGCACGCCGGCGCGTTCGGCCTGTTCCAGCAGGTACGTGGAGTAGACGAACTCGTTGTCGAACGGCGGGTCCTTGCGCATGAGGATCACGTCCAGTTCGGCCAGCGGGGTATCGGCCTCGGCTT
The DNA here is from genome assembly GCF_000949385.2 of Pseudomonas sp. LFM046. Classification (NCBI taxonomy): domain Bacteria; kingdom Pseudomonadati; phylum Pseudomonadota; class Gammaproteobacteria; order Pseudomonadales; family Pseudomonadaceae; genus Pseudomonas; species Pseudomonas sp. LFM046. The sequence goes on from NZ_JYKO02000001.1 coordinate 189,301, forward strand.
CCAGTTCGAACCAGTGATCCGGGTCGAGGAATACCTTCAGGGGGCGCATGCGCGCGCGAGCTTCACCGTTTTTCTGGTATAGGTCCTGCTGTTCCATATAGAACAGCGACCAGCCACGCTCCTGGGCAGCCAGCAGCATGGCCAGCGAGCTGTCCTTCTTGAAGGAGATTTGCGCAATGGGGTCCATGACGATCCCGACGCGAACGCTCATGGGGTGTCTCCGCAACAGGTTTCAAGGGGCGCGCCGAAGCTGGCGGGCCGGTTGGATAAGGCGCTCAGGGTGGCGCCGGTGTTGATTGCGGTCAAGGAAAAATCCTTCCCTAAATAGGGAAGAATCGCAGATGCGGGGGCCGTGTAGCTTGCGTCTGGAGACTGTGCTAAAAAGGCCCGACGATTGGGTTGCAGCCCGTCGATTTCAGGGCCTCAGGCACATATATAAAGCAGAATAACGACTCACCGAGGCGATGGTAGGGCGAACATGGAACAGCATTCCGAGGGTTTGAAGGTCATGGTGATCGACGATTCGAAGACGATTCGTCGGACCGCCGAGACTCTGCTCAAGAAAGTGGGGTGCGAGGTCATCACCGCGGTCGATGGTTTCGATGCCTTGGCCAAGATCGCCGATTCCCACCCGAACATCATCTTCGTCGACATCATGATGCCTCGCCTGGACGGTTATCAGACCTGCGCCCTGATCAAGAACAACAGCGCTTTCAAGTCCACCCCGGTGATCATGCTGTCCTCCAAGGACGGCCTGTTCGACAAGGCCAAGGGTCGCATCGTCGGTTCCGACCAGTACCTCACCAAGCCCTTCAGCAAGGAAGAGCTGCTCGGCGCGATCAAGACTCACGTCCCCGATTTCACCCCGGTGGAGCAAGCCTCCTGAAGTCCGGCCTGAAGGCCGGTGAAGCCTTTCCGTATGGGGAACACCATGGCTCGTATTCTGATTGTTGATGACTCGCCGACCGAGATGTACAAGCTGACCGCGATGCTCGAGAAGCACGGTCACCAGGTACTCAAGGCCGAAAATGGCGCCGATGGCGTGGCCCTTGCCCGCCAGGAGAAGCCGGACGCCGTCCTGATGGACATCGTCATGCCCGGCCTCAACGGTTTCCAGGCGACCCGTCAGCTGACCAAGGACGCTGAAACCAGCCATATCCCGGTGATCATCGTCACCACCAAGGATCAGGAAACCGACAAGGTCTGGGGCAAGCGCCAAGGCGCCAAGGACTACCTGACCAAACCGATCGAAGAAGACACCCTGATCAAGACCCTGAACACGGTACTGGCCGGCTGATTGCCGCGCCGGTCCCTGAAACATAACTATTAGAAACAGGCCAAGGCCGGTCGCCATGTCGGATTCGCAGACACCTTTCCAGCTCCTCTTCGGAATCGACCAGCGCTGTCGCGCGCTGGCCGCGGGGCTGCCTGCGCAACAGCAGGTGGTGCAGAGCTGGAGCGGCATCGGCTTTCGCATGGGTGAGCGCCGGTTCGTGGCGCCCATGGGCGAGGTCAGCGAAGTGCTCCATGAGCCGCGCTACACCTCGCTGCCGGGAGTGAAAGGCTGGGTCAAGGGCGTCTCAAACGTCCGTGGCCGCCTGCTCCCGATCATGGACCTGTGCGGTTTCTTTGGCAGTGAACTGTCACCCCTGCGCAAACAGCGCCGGGTACTGGTAGTGGACCATCAGGAAATCTTCGCCGGGCTGATCGTCGACGAAGTCTTCGGCATGCAGCATTTCCTGGTGGATGCCTTCAGCGAGGAACTGCCTCCGCTGGAGGCCAGCATCCAGCCCTTCATCCACGGTGTCTTCAACCGCGAGCAGCCCTGGCTGGTATTCAGCCCGCATGCGCTGGCGCAGCACCAGGCGTTCCTCGAGGTGGCGGTCTAGGTTCGACGCGGGGCGCCTGGCGCTCCGCACTGGCTATCGGGACAGAGCTCCCGGGGCCCAGGCTTCAAGGTTGGGCCGGCATTGCCGGCCCTTTGGCGTTACATGGGAACAAGTGGTTGGTCCAGGCGGGGGCCCGATAATGAAAATACTGAACACAGGCAATCTGTTTTCCGGGGTGCGCAGCACGTCGCTGATCGCCGGACTCTTCGTGGTCCTGGTCATCTCCATCGTGCTGCTGTTCGCGAACTTCGCGTACCTCAACACCCAGGCGAACTACGACAAGGAGTACATCAGCCACGCCGGTGAGCTGCGTGTGCTCTCCCAGCGTATCGCCAAGAACTCCAGCGAAGCCGCCGCGGGCAAGGCCGAGGCCTTCGCCCTGTTGAAGGACGCGCGCAACGACTTCGACAAGCGCTGGAACGTCCTCCTCAAAGGCGACGAGGTCAGCGACCTGCCGGCCGCACCGGCCGCGGTGAAGGTGGAAATGGACGCCGTGCAGAAGGACTGGGACAGCCTGCGCAAGAACGCCGACGCCATCCTGGCCAGCGAACAGACCGTACTCTCCCTGCACCAGGTAGCCGCCACCCTGGCCGAAACCATCCCGCAGCTGCAGGTCGAGTACGAGGAAGTCGTGGACATCCTCCTCGAAAGCGGCGCACCCGCCAGCCAGGTTTCCGTGGCCCAGCGCCAGTCGCTGCTGGCCGAACGTATCCTCGGCTCGGTGAACAAGGTGCTGGCCGGTGACGAAGACTCGGTCCAGGCCGCCGACATGTTCGGCCGCGACGCCAGCCTCTTCGGCCGCGTACTGAGCGCCATGCTGGAAGGCAACGCGGCGATGGACATCTCCAAGGTGACCAACACCGAGGCGCTGGAGCGCCTGCAGGAGATTTCCGAGCTGTTCGAATTCGTATCCGGCTCCGTGGACGAGATCCTCGAAACCTCCCCCGAACTGTTCCAGGTCCGTGAATCCGCCAACACCATCTTCACCGGCTCCCAGACGATGCTGGACAAGGCCTCCAGCCTGACCAACGGCTTCGAGAACCTGGCCGCTGGCCGTGGCATGAACACCCTGGCCGGCTACTTCCTGGGCGCCATCGCCCTGGGCGCGATCATCCTCATCGGCCTGGTAATGGTGCAGAGCACCCGCAGCCGACTGGCGGAAACCGCGGCGAAGAACGAACGTAACCAGGCCGCGATTCTGCGCCTGCTCGACGAAATCGCCGACCTCGCCGACGGTGACCTGACCGTGGCCGCGACCGTGACCGAGGACTTCACCGGCGCCATCGCGGACTCCATCAACTACTCCATCGACCAGCTCCGCGAACTGGTTGAAACCATCAACCTGACTGCCGTGCAGGTGGCCGCCGCCGCCCAGGAAACCCAAGCCACCGCCATGCACCTGGCCGAGGCTTCCGAGCACCAGGCCCAGGAAATCGCCGGCGCCTCCGCCGCGATCAACGAAATGGCCGTGTCCATTGACCAGGTATCGGCGAACGCCTCCGAGTCCTCGGCGGTAGCGGAACGTTCCGTGGCCATCGCCAACAAGGGCAACGAAGTGGTGCACAACACCATCACCGGCATGGACAACATCCGCGAGCAGATCCAGGACACCTCCAAGCGAATCAAGCGCCTGGGTGAATCGTCCCAGGAGATCGGTGACATCGTGAGCCTGATTAACGACATTGCCGACCAGACCAACATCCTCGCCCTGAACGCCGCGATCCAGGCGTCCATGGCGGGCGACGCGGGCCGCGGCTTCGCCGTGGTAGCGGACGAAGTACAGCGCCTCGCGGAACGCTCCTCCGCTGCGACCAAGCAGATCGAGGCCCTGGTGAAGACCATTCAGACCGACACCAACGAGGCGGTGATCTCCATGGAGCAGACCACCTCCGAAGTGGTCCGTGGTGCCCGCCTGGCCCAGGACGCCGGTGTGGCCCTGGAGGAGATCGAGAAGGTATCCAAGACCCTCGCGGCGCTGATCCAGAACATCTCCAACGCCGCTCGTCAGCAAGCGTCCTCCGCCGGCCACATCTCCAACACCATGAACGTGATCCAGGAGATCACCTCGCAGACCTCCGCCGGTACCACCGCCACCGCGAAGAGCATCGGTAACCTGGCGAAGATGGCCAGTGAGATGCGCAAGTCGGTTTCCGGCTTCAAGCTGCCGGAAACCCAGGACATAGCCTGACCAGGAGAGGCGCCGCGGCCTGAGGCCGCGGCACGACGGCCATGAATCAAGGGCACGACAGCATGCAGACAGGCGGCGTCTGGGCCTTGAAACCCCTGGCCGATATGACGACAGCGGAGTTCCACGACTGGCAATCGCTGCTCGAGGAACGCACTGGCGTGGTGGTCAGCGAGCAACGCCGCTCCTTCCTCCAGGCCAACCTCACCGCGCGCATGCGCGAGCTGGGGGTGCAGGACTACGCCAGCTATTACCGCCAGGTCACCGATGGACCTCGCGGGGCAGTGGAGTGGTCCAACCTGCTGGATCGCCTGACGGTGCAGGAAACCCGTTTCTTCCGCCACGGGCCCTCCTTCGAACTGCTTGCCGGCTACCTGCGCGGGCGTGTCGAGGCGGGCCTTGAACGGCCCCTGGAAATCTGGAGCGTTGGTTGCTCCAGCGGTGAAGAGCCTTATTCCCTGGCCATGGTGGCCGCCGAGGCCCTCGCCGGGAGCGGGCATCCGGACTATTTCGGCGTGACCGGCACCGACATCAGCCTCAGCGCGCTGGGCAAGGCCCGCGAAGGGGCGTACGGCGCGCGGCGCCTGGAGCAATTGGAGACGGGGCTCGTCGAGCGCTATTTCCAGGCCCAGGCCAATGGCCGTTACAAGATTGTGCCGAGCCTGGCAGCACGGGTGTGCTGCGCCAGGCTCAATGTGCTGGAACTGGCCAAGGCGCCAATGTCCGGCATGGACGTAATTTTCTGTCAGAACCTGTTGATCTACTTCCGCCGCTGGCGTCGCCGGGACATCCTCAATCGCCTGGCCGAGCGCCTGGCGCCGGGAGGCCTGTTGGTGCTGGGCGTCGGCGAAGTGATGGGTTGGCAGCACTCGGACCTCGAACCGGTGCCCAATGAACAGGTTCTGGCATTCACCCGGAAGGGATAGCAGACGGCTATGACTGATCGGCACGACTACGTCGCCCTCGAGTGGGTAAAGGGCGAGATCGCGGAAACCCTGAAGCAGGCACGACATGCCCTTGAGGCTTTCGTCGAAAACCCGCAGGACCCGACGCGCATGCGTTTCTGCCTGACCTATATCCATCAGGTCCAGGGCACGCTGCAGATGGTCGAGTTCTACGGCGCGGCCCTGCTTGCCGAGGAAATGGAACGCCTGGCCCACGCCCTGATGGAAGGCCGCACGGCCAACCGTGGCGAGGCCCTGGAAGTGCTGATGCAGGCCATCCTGCAACTGCCGCCCTACCTGGACCGCATCCAGAGCGCCCGCCGCGACCTGCCCATGGTCCTGCTGCCGCTGCTCAACGACCTGCGCGCCGCCCGCGGTGACAACCTGCTGTCGGAAACCAGCCTGTTCGCCCCGGACCTGTCCAGCGTGATGCCGGCACTGTCCATGGACAGCCTGGCACGCATGCGCACCGCCGAGCTGCCGGTGCTGCTGCGCAAACTGCGGCAGATGTTGCAGACCGCCCTGGTGGGCGTAATCCGCAATCAGGACCTGGCCGCCAACCTCGGCTACATGGCGCGGGTCTTCGCCCGCCTCGAATCCCTCTGTCAGGACGCCCCCCTCGGCGCACTCTGGCAAATCGCTTCCGGCCTGGTGGAAGGCCTGGCCAACGGTTCCGTGGTCAACGGTTCCTCGGTGCGCAACCTGCTGCGCCAGGTGGACAAGGAACTCAAGCGCCTGCTCGACCAGGGCGCCGATGGCTTCAACCAGGCCGCGCCTGAAGAGCTGGTGAAGAACCTGCTGTTCTACGTCGCCAAGGCCCCGGCCCAGTCGCCGCGCATCCGCGCCCTCAAGGAGCGCTACCGCCTCGACGACGCCCTGCCGGACACCGCCGTGGTGGACGAGGAACGTGCTCGCCTCGCCGGCCCCGACCGCGACGCCATGCGTTCGGTGGTCACCGCCCTCTGCGAGGAGCTGGTGCGGGTCAAGGACAGCCTCGACCTCTTCGTGCGCAGCGACCGCAGCGGCGTCACCGAGCTGGATTCGCTGCTGCCGCCCCTGAAACAGATCGCCGACACCTTGGCCGTGCTGGGCTTCGGCCAGCCGCGCAAGGTGATCCTCGACCAGATCGACGTGATCCACGGCCTCTCCCTCGGCCAGCGCGAGCCCAGTGATGCCGTGCTGATGGATGTGGCCGGCGCGCTGCTCTACGTCGAAGCGACCCTGGCCGGCATGGTCGGCCCGGCGGAAGAGGGCGCGGCGGAAGAGAGCCACCTGCCCACCACCGACGTGGCGCAGATCCACCAACTGGTGATCAAGGAAGCGCGCAACGGCCTGGAACAGGCCAAGGACGCGATCATCGAGTTCATCGCTTCCCAGTGGAACCACGAACACCTGGCCCGGGTGCCAGAGCTGCTGACTCAGGCCCGTGGCGGCCTGGCGATGATCCCGCTGCCCCGCGCCGCCGCCCTGCTGGCAGCCTGCAACCGCTACATCCAGGAACAGCTCCTGGCGCGCAAGGCCGTGCCCAACTGGCAGAGCCTGGACACCCTCGCCGACGCCATCACCAGCGTCGAGTATTACCTCGAACGCCTGTCCGAGGACCATGCCGCCCAAGGCGACCTGATCCTCGACGTGGCCGAGGAAAGCCTGACCGCCCTGGGCTATCCGGTGCAGGAGAAGCCCTCCATCCTCGACCAGGTGGAAGAGGAAGAGCCCCTGGCGCCCCTGGCCGACCCGGTGCAGGAAATCGAAGTGCTGGCCGCCGAAGAGTCGGAACTCAGCCAGCATCTGGACCCGGAAGACCAGCCGGAAGCCGCCATGCCGGAGGCATCCCTCGCCGAGGTGCTGCCCTTCGAGCCCGTCACGCACATTGCTGCGGAAGAAACACAGGTTGCTGAAAGCGCCGAGCTCAGCCTGGAGGCGCCGCTGGAACCAGCCGCCGACAGCGAGCTGCTGGTTTCCGACGACAACTGGAGCCTGGGCGAACTGGAAGCTGAGCCGCAGGCGGAAAGCATCGACCTGAGCCTTGATGCTCCTCTGGAGCTGGCCGAAGCCGCGCCGCAGCCGGCCGCCGACGGCGAGCTGCTGGTTTCCGACGACAGCTGGAGCCTGGGCGAACTGGAAGCCGAGCCGCAGGCGGAAAACATTGATCTGAGCCTCGACGCGCCGCTGGAGCTGGCTGAAGCCACGCCGCAGCCGGCCGCCGACGGCGAGCTGCTGGTCTCTGACGACAACTGGAGCCTGGGCGAACTGGTTACCGGACCCCAGGCCGAAACTATTGATCTCAGCCTCGACGCTCCCCTGGAACTGGCTGAAGCCACGCCGCAGCCGGCCGTCGACGGCGAGCTGCTGGTCTCTGACGACAACTGGAGCCTGGGCGAGCTGGATACCGGACTCCAGGCCGAAACTATTGATCTCAGCCTCGACGCTCCCCTGGAACTGGCTGAAGCCACGCCGCAGCCGGCCGTCGACGGCGAGCTGTTGGTCTCCGACGACAACTGGAGCCTGGGCGAACTGGTTACCGGACCCCAGGCGGAAAGCATCGACTTCAGCCTGGACGCGCCGCTGGAACTGGACGGCGAGTCGGTGCTGGCACTGGAGCCCGCCCTTGAGCTGGGCGACGGCGATGCCTTGCCGAGCCTCGACCTGGCCGAGCTGGACAGCCTGCCCGCCGAGGCAGAAGTGCCGGAGGCGGAGGAGGGCGAATTGCTCGACTTGAGCCTCGAAACCCCGCTGGATTTCGAGGACGGCCAGCCGCTGCCCAGCTTCGACCTGGCCGATCTGGAAGAGCTGCCGCCGGCGCTGCCGGGTGACCAGCCCGGCCTCGACATGCCGGCGCAAGCCGCCGACGCCTTGCCGAGCCTGGACTTCGACGAGCTGGATGCCCTGGCCGGTGGCGAACCGATCGCCGAACTGGATTCCCTGAGCCTGGAAGAGCTCCCGGCGCCCCTGGAGTGGGATGAGGCCGCCCTTGCCGAACTCGGCCTGCCCGAGGTGGAACTACCCGCTGCGCCGGAAGGGCCCGTGGCGGAAGAACCCGCCGCCGAGCGTCCGCTGTCCCTGGCTGAGGTGATGGCCGTGCCGGTGCCGGCGTTCAACCCGCCCGCCCGTGACGTGCCGCCCAGCCTGCTGCCGCCGCCCGCCGACGAAGAGCCGATTGAAGACGAGCTGCAGGAAGTCTTCATCGAGGAGGCCGGCGAGGTGCTGGAAACCCTCGCCGAGTACCTGCCGCGCTGGCGTGCCGACAGCAACGACCGCGATGCCCTGGGCGAAGTGCGCCGCGCCTTCCACACCCTCAAGGGCAGTGGCCGGATGGTGCGCGCCCTGATCATCGGCGAGCTTTGCTGGTCGGTGGAAAACCTGCTGAACCGCGTGCTCGACCGCAGCATCGGTGCCGATGAACCGGTGCAACAGGTGGTTCAGGACGTGGTCGACCTGCTGCCGGAACTGGTCGAGGAATACGCCGCCAAGGCCCAACGCCAGCGTGACGATGTCGACTTGCTGGCCGCCACGGCTCACGCCCTGGCCAAGGGGCAGAGCCTCCCAAAATCTGACGCCCCGGGTTCAGAGCAGGCCGTCGAGCCCGCGGGCGAGCTGCATGCTCCTGTCATCACCGAAAGTGGCGAAGCGCTGGACCCGCAGTTGCTGGAAATCTTCCGCAACGAGGCCGAGCTGCACCTGGACACCCTCGCCGGCTTCCTCAAAGCCTGCGACCAGGAACTGCCCCAGCCGGTGAGTGACGACCTCCAGCGCGCCCTGCACACCCTCAAGGGCAGCGCGCACATGGCGGGCATCCTGCCCATCGCCGAGATCGCCACGCCGCTGGAAAAAATGGCCAAGGAGTTCAAGACCAACCTGCTCAGCGTCGACCTCTCCGAGGCCGAACTGCTGCGCGAGGCCCTGGGCCTGTTGCGCCAGGGTGTGGCCCAGCTGGAGAGCACGCCGCTGGTGACCGTCCCCGGTACCGAGGCCCTGCTGGACCGTGTGCGCCAGCTGCACCAGAACCGCCTGGAGGCCGCTGCCGCCAGCCGTCGCGACGACAAGGGAGAATCCCGCGATCCGCAGATGATTTCCCTGTTCCTCGCCGAGGGCATGGACATTCTGCTGGATGCCGAAGACCTGCTGCGCCGCTGGCGCGAGCATCCGGCGGAGCGCCAGGAGCTGGGCGCGCTGCTGGAAGAACTGGCTACCCTCGGCCGGGGTGCCGAGATGGCCGAACTGCCGCAGATCGAAGAACTCTGCGAGGCCCTGCTGGATATCTATGGCGCCGTGGACGAAGGCAGCCTGCCGGTCAGCGAGCGCTTCTTCAGTGAGGCCGAGGCTGCCCATGAAGCCCTGATCGGCATGATGGATCAGGTGGCCGCAGCCCTTGAGGTTACCCCCCAGCCCGAACGGGCCCAGGCCCTGCGTGACCTCCTGCAGGACGTGGTGGACCCGGCGGCGCTGGCGCTGCTGGAACCCGATGCCGCGCCCGCGCTGGACGTCGAGGAGCTGGATGGCGCCCTGGCCGACTGGGCGCCTGCCGAAGCCACCCCGCCGCTGCCGGAGTTGGCGGAAGAACCCGTGGCGCTGCGCGAAGTCACCGTGCCGGAGCTGGCCGCCTTCGATCCGACAGACGAGTCCGCCACCGTGCCCCTGGATGACGTGCCGGCGGCGCTGGACGAAGAGATGGTGGACATCTTCCTCGAAGAGGCGGTGGACATCCTCGACAGCGCCGGCAAGGCCCTGGAGCGCTGGCTCGGCGAGCCGGACAACAAGCCGGCCCTGCAGGCCCTGCAACGGGACCTGCACACCCTCAAGGGTGGCGCCCGCATGGCCGAGATCCGTCCCATCGGCGACCTCGCCCATGAGCTGGAGTCCCTTTACGAAGGCCTGGTAGACCGCCGCTACAGCCCATCGCCGCGCCTCGCCGGCCTGCTGCAAAGCAGCCACGACTGCCTGGCCGCGTTGCTGGATCAGCTCCAGGCCCGTCGCGCCCTCACCGATCCGCTGCAACTGATCCAGGACATCCGTGGCTACCGCCAGGGTGGCGCCCAGAGCCTGTCGGCGGCCGTGGTGCAGCCGATGCCCGACTTCGAAGCCTTCGACGACGAAGAGGCCGAGGGCGAAGACCTCATCGATCTCCACGAGCCGCTGGATGCCGCCAATGACGAGCTGGATGACATCGCGTCCGGCCTGCTGGAGCAGCCCGATGCCGAAGTCGCCCTCGACGAACCGCTGCCACTGAAGACCGCCGCAGAACCGGCCGCCCACAGCGCGCCCGAACTTCAGGTTTTCGGCAGCGAGCAAGACCCGGAGCTGGTGGAAATCTTCCTTGAGGAGGGTTTCGACATCCTCGACAGTGCCGGCGCTTCCTTGCAGCGCTGGATCGAGGACCCGGACAACAGCCTCGAAGTCGAGGCCCTGCAGCGGGACCTGCACACCCTCAAGGGCGGTGCGCGGATGGCCGAAATCGGCCCCATCGGCGACCTCGCCCATGAACTGGAATTCCTCTACGAAGGCCTCTGCGGTGGCCGCCTGCGCGCCAGCCCGGCACTGTTCGGCCTGCTCCAGTCCTGTCAGGACCGCTTGAGCGAAATGCTCGACGCGGTGCGCGCGCGCCGTCCGCTGCCGGAAGGCCGGTCGCTGATCGAGGCCATCCAGCGCTGGCGGACCAACCCCGACGAGCAACTGAGCGTGCCCACCAGCGTGCACTTGCAGCCGGCGGTGGAAGACGACCTGGATACGGTGGCCGAGGCCGACATTCTCGACATCTTCCTGGAAGAGGCCGACGACCTGCTGGAGGCCATGGAAACCGCCATCGGCCGCTGGGAAGAGGCGCGCGAGGATGGCGCCCATCTCGAAGAACTGCTGCGAGTCCTGCATACCCTCAAGGGCGGTGCGCGACTGGCCGGGCAGAAGCGTCTGGGCGACCTCACCCATGACCTGGAACAACACCTGATCGAGGCCCAGCAACAGGGCGCGCCCTGGCCGGAAAGCCTGTTCCTCGATGTGCAGTCCGGCTATGAGGGCCTGCAGGCGGAGCTGGAAGAGCTGCGCCAGCAATTGAATCGGAGCCTGGCTGAAGACCTGCCGGCACCGGCCCACGCCCCGGTGCCGAATGCACCGGAAGCGCCCCAACTGAGCAGCCCGATCGTGGCCGCCAGCGTGCAGCCCTTGGTCGTCAGCGAAGAGCGCGTGCTGCCTTTCGTCCGGCGTGCCCAGGAAGCCGCCCAGGATGCTGCGGCGCGTCGCGCCCCCCAGGAACTGGTGAAGGTGCCGGCGGAGCTGTTGGAAGGTCTGGTCAACCTCGCCGGTGAGACCTCCATCTTCCGTGGCCGCGTGGAGCAGCAGGTCAGCGACGTCAGCTTCACCCTGAGTGAAATGGAAGCCACCATCGAGCGGGTGCGGGACCAACTGCGCCGCCTCGACACCGAAACCCAGGCGCAGATCCTCAGCCGCTACCAGGCCGAGGCCGAGCGCGCGGGCTACGAGGACTTCGACCCCCTGGAAATGGACCGCCATTCCCAGCTGCAACAGCTGTCGCGGGCACTGTTCGAATCCGCCTCCGACTTGCTGGACCTGAAGGAAACCCTCGCGGCGAAGAACCGCGACGCGGAAACCCTGCTGCTGCAACAGGCGCGGGTGAATACCGAGCTGCAGGAAGGCCTGATGCGCACCCGCATGGTGCCCTTCGACCGCCTGGTGCCGCGTCTGCGCCGTATCGTGCGGCAGGTGGCCAGCGAACTGGGCAAACAGGTGGAGTTCGTCGTCGGCAACGCCGAAGGCGAGATGGACCGCACCGTGCTGGAACGCATGGTGGCGCCCCTGGAACACATGCTGCGCAATGCCGTGGACCACGGCATCGAGAATGCCCAGGCACGTCGCGCCGCCGGCAAGTCGGAGAGCGGCACCATTCGCCTGAACCTCGGGCGCGAGGGGGGCGACATCGTCCTGACCCTGGCCGACGACGGCGCCGGCATCAAGCTGGAAGCGGTGCGCCGCAAGGCCATCGAGCGCGGCATGATGGACGCCGAGTCGGACCTGTCGGACCACGAGGTGCTGCAATTCATCCTCGAGCCGGGCTTCTCCACCGCCGACAAGGTCACGCAGATTTCCGGCCGTGGCGTCGGCATGGACGTGGTGCACTCCGAGGTGAAGCAGCTCGGCGGCACCATGAGCATCGACTCCACCCCAGGCGAAGGCACCCGCTTCCTCATCCACCTGCCGTTCACCGTGTCGGTGAACCGTGCGCTGATGGTGCTGTCCGGCGAGGACCTCTATGCCATCCCGCTGAACACCATCGAAGGCATCGTGCGGGTGTCCCCGTACGAGCTGGAGGCCTACTACCAGCCGGATGCGCCGCGCTTCGAATACGCTGGCCAGAACTACGAGCTGAAGTACCTGGGCGATCTGCTGAACAACGGCCAGCATCCCAAGCTGGTGGGCCAGGGCCTGCCACTGCCGGTGATCCTGGTGCGCTCCAGCGAACATGCCATGGCAGTGCAGGTCGACTCCCTGTTGGGTTCCCGCGAAATCGTGGTGAAGGGCCTCGGCCCGCAATTCGCCGGGGTGCACGGCATCTCCGGCGCCACCATCCTCGGTGACGGCCGCGTGGTGGTGATCCTCGACCTGCTGGCCACCATCCGCTCGCGCCACGCGCACCTGGTCCAGCCGCAACTGCGCTCGGCCAGTGCCAACCTGTTGCCGGTGGAAACGGACGTCGAGCGTCCGCCGCTGGTGATGGTGGTGGACGACTCGGTGACCGTACGCAAGGTCACCAGCCGCCTGCTGGAGCGCAACGGCATGAACGTGCTCACCGCGAAGGATGGGGTGGACGCCATCTCCCTGCTGCAGGAGCAGCGCCCGGACATCATGCTGCTGGACATCGAGATGCCGCGCATGGACGGCTTCGAGGTGGCCACCCTGGTACGCCACGATGAGCGCCTGAAGGATCTGCCAATCATCATGATTACCTCGCGTACCGGCGAGAAACACCGCGAGCGCGCCATGGCCATCGGCGTCAACGACTACCTGGGCAAGCCGTACCAGGAGTCCCTGCTGCTCGAAACCATCCAGCATCTGGTCAAACGGACATGACAGAGAAGACTTCCGCACGCATTGCCGTACTCGCCGACACTTCGCTGCAGCGCCATGTGCTGCAGCAGGCCCTGACCGGCAATGGTTACCAGGTCGTGCTCAACAGTGACCCCGCCCGGCTCGATGAAGAAGCCCTGACGGCCTGCGAGACGGACCTCTGGCTGGTGGACCTGGCGATGTCCGAGGATTCGCCCCTGGTGGACAACCTGCTGGAGCGCGCCAGCGCGCCGGTGCTATTCGGCGAGGGCCACGCTCCGGAGCGCCATTCCGAGCACTATCCGCGTTGGGAGCGGCGCCTGTTCGGCAAGCTCAAGCACCTGGTGGGCGACCCGGCGGTGGCCGTGGGCCCGAGCCTGGAGACCCTGCTGGCCGAAGCCCAGCGCCCCTCGCGCCTGGATCTGCCCAAGGCCCTGGCGGATACCCCGCTGGTGGCGGGTGAGCCGGCCCGGCAGGTCTGGCTGCTGGCGGCCTCGCTAGGGGGGCCGGCGGCGGTGAAGGCATTCCTCGACGCCCTGCCCGGTGGCCTGCCCATTGGTTTCCTCTACGCCCAGCACATCGATCCCAGCTTCGAGGGCGTCTTGCCCCAGGCGGTGGGCCGCCACAGCCAGTGGCACGTCAACCAGGCCCGCCCAGGCGATGCCGTGCGTTGCGGTGAAGTGGTGGTGGTGCCCATCAGCCGCGAACTGAACTTCGCCGACGACGGCCGCATGCTGGTGGGCGATCGCCCCTGGCCGGAACCCTACAGCCCCTCCATCGACCAGGCCATGCTCAACCTGGGCCAGCATTTCGGCGCCTTGTGCGGTGTCATCGCGTTCAGCGGCATGGGCAGCGACGGCAGTGCCGCCGCCGCTTACCTGCGCCGCCAGGGCGGTTTGATCTGGACCCAGAGCACCGACAGCTGTGCCTGCCCGAGCATGCCGGACAGCCTGCGAGAAGGCGGATACAGCAGCTTCAGTGGCGATCCGCGCGAACTGGCCGCGGCGCTGGTGGAGCATCTGGCCGCGCAGGTCAGCTAACCCAGGACTTTCCATGAGCCAAGCCGTTACCACCCAAAACAGTGCCAGCAGCCTTACCGGGCTGCTGTTGCCGCTGTCCGATCGTACCCTGCTGGTGCCCAACGTGGCCCTGGCCGAACTCATCCCCTACCGCGCGCCCCAGGCGACGCCGGGCCTGCCGACCTGGTTGCTGGGCCAGGTGGCCTGGCGCGACTTGCGCCTGCCGCTGCTGTCGTTCGAAGCGGCCGCCGGCGGTGAAGCCAAGGTCGGCCCGGGTGCCCGGGTGGCCGTGCTCAACGCCCTTGGCGGGCGCCCTCATGTGAAATTCATTGCGCTGCTGCTGCAGGGCATCCCCCGCTCCCTGAAGGTGGAAGAAAACCTGCCCCGCGCCAACGCGCCCCTGTCGGTGATGGAGCTGGAATCGGTGCAACTGGGCACCGAGGTGGCGAAGATCCCCGACCTGATTGCCCTGGAGCAGATGCTGGCGGATGCCGGCCTGATCTGACTCAGGCAGCGTTCGGTTGGGCACCGATGGTGGATACAAATAGCGTTATCCACCCTACGCACTGCGGAATCGCGGTGCGCACGGCGCACCCTACGGGACGGCCTTCACTGTGGGGGCGAATTCATTCGCCAAGCTGGCCGAAGGGCTGCCCATGAGGCCCGCCCTCAGAAATCTCCCCAGAGCTGCTGCGCCACGCTGAGCGCCACCACGGGCGCAGTCTCGGTACGCAACACGCGCGGGCCCAGGCGGGCCGCGTGGAAGCCTGCGCTCCTGGCGCTCTCCACTTCAACGTCAGACAGCCCACCCTCCGGCCCGATCAGGAAGGCCAGGGTGCCGGGCTTGGCGTGGCTGGCCAAGGGCTCGGCCACCGGGTGCAGCACCAGCCTCAGATCCGCCTGCACGTCGCGCTGCCAGTCCGCCAGGGTTACCGGGGAGTGGATCACCGGCAGCACCGAGCGGCCGCACTGCTCGCAGGCGCTGATGGCTACCTGGCGCCAGTGAGCCAGGCGCTTGTCGGCGCGCTCGTCCTTCAGGCGCACTTCGCAGCGCTCGCTGACGATGGGGCTGATCTCCGCCACGCCCAATTCGGTGGCCTTCTGGATCGCCCAGTCCATACGTTCGCCGCGGGACAGCCCCTGGCCCAGGTGCACCCGCAGGGGCGACTCGGCCATGCCGGCGAAGGACTCCCGCAACTCGACCCGCACCGCCTTCTTGCCCACGTCCACCAACTCGCCGAGGAATTCCTGACCGGAACCGTCGAACAGCTGCACGGCGTCGCCGGTCGCAAGGCGCAGCACGCGGCCGATGTAATGGGCCTGGGCTTCGGGCAGCTCGTGCTGGCCGAGGGAGAGCGGAGCGTCGATGAAGAAGCGGGAGAGGCGCATGGGCAGTCGGGCAAAGGAGAGGACAGGCGCGCAGTTTAAGGCCTGGCGCGCCGTCCGTGTTACCCGTCAGCCCGGATCGCGATGGTTCGGATGCAGGTCCGCCGCCACCTGAACACTGACCGACTCGCGCGTGGCGATATCGATACCTCCGCTGGCGACCTCGGCGAGGAAGTCGATCTGCTCCTCGGTGATCACGTAGGGCGGCAGGAAGTACACCACGTTGCCCAGCGGGCGCAGCAGGGCGCCGCGTTCCAGGGCGTGCTGGAAGACCTTCAGGCCACGGCGTTCCTGCCAGGGGTAGGGTGTCTTGCTGGCCTTGTCCTGGACCATCTCGATGGCCAGCACCATGCCGGTCTGGCGTACTTCGGCGACGTTCGGGTGGTCCGCCAGGTGCGCGGTGGCGGTGGCCATGCGCGTGGCCAGCGTGCGGTTGGCCTCGATCACCCGGTCTTCTTCGAAGATGTCCAGGGTGGCCAGGGCGGCGGCGCAGGCGAGCGGATTGCCCGTGTAGGTATGGGAGTGGAGGAAGGCGCGCAGGGTCTGGTAGTCGTCGTAGAACCCCTGGTAGACGGCTTCCGAGGTGAGCACCGCCGCCATCGGCAGGTAACCGCCGGTGAGCGCCTTGGACAGCACCAGGAAGTCCGGGGCGATGCCGGCCTGCTCACAGGCGAACATGGTGCCGGTGCGGCCGAAGCCGACAGCGATTTCGTCGTGGATCAGGTGCACGCCGTAGCGGTCGCAGGCTTCGCGCAGCAGCTTGAGGTAGACCGGGTGGTACATGCGCATGCCGCCGGCGCCCTGGATCAGGGGCTCCACGATCACCGCCGCCACCTCGTCGTGGTGTTCGGCCAGGGTGCGCTCCATGTGGGCGAACATGGCGCGGGAGTGTTCTTCCCAGCCCATGCCTTCGGGGCGCAGGTAGCAATCGGGGCTCGGCACCTTGAGGGTGTCCAGCAGCAACGACTTGTAGGTTTCGGTGAACAGCGCCACGTCGCCAACGGACATGGCCGCCACGGTTTCGCCGTGGTAGCTGTTGGTCAAGGTGACGAAGCGCTTCTTGCGCTCCAGGCCCTGGTTGCGCCAGAAGTGGTAGCTCATTTTCAGCGCCACTTCGATGCCGGAGGAGCCGTTGTCGGCGTAGAAGACCCGGTCCAGCCCATTCGGGGTGATCTTCACCAGGCGCTCGGACAGTTCCACCACCGGCTGGTGACTGAAGCCGGCGAGGATCACATGCTCCAGTTGGTCCACCTGGTCCTTGATGCGCTGGTTGATGCGCGGATTGGCGTGGCCGAAGACGTTGACCCACCAGGAACTGACGGCGTCCAGATAGCGCTTGCCTTCGAAATCCTCCAGCCAGACCCCTTCGCCGCGGCGGATGGGCACGACCGGGAGGCGTTCGTGATCTTTCATCTGGGTGCAGGGGTGCCAGAGCACGGCGAGGTCGCGCTGCATCCACTCGGCATTGAGGCCCATGGTTCGTTCTCCTGTAGCGATCGGCGGAAGCCTATGCAAAGCCTCCGTCCCGGACAAGCAGGACGCCGTCTTGCGCCTGGAAGGCACGTCTGGCCCGGCTGTCGGGGCTGGCGTATCCTGCGCGCCAATTTCGAACGACGCTGCTTCACCGGGGGAAATCTTTCATGCCTGCAGCCTGGCGCGCCTTGGCGCTGATCATCGTGGGGGGGCTCAGTGCGACGGCGCTGGCCAAGGACAAGCAGCCGACGGCCATTGTCATCGGTGGCGGGATGGCCGGCCTGACTTCGGCCTATGAACTGCAGCAGAAGGGCTGGCAGGTCACTGTGCTGGAAGCCAAGCCCAGCGTCGGCGGCCGCTCGGGCCTCGCCGCCAGCGAGTGGGTCGGCAGCGCCAAGCTGCAGCCCAGCCTCTACCACTACCTGGACCAGTTCAAACTGAAGGTGGTACCCGCACCGGACTACGTGCGCAACCCGGGGTACCTGGTGGGTGGCCGCTATTTCTCCGAGGCCGACCTGCTCAAGGAGGCCCCCAGCACGGTGGAAGGCCTGAAGCGCTTCGACAAGAGCCTGGACGACCTGGCCGCATCCATCGACGACCCGCTCAAACCCCTGGCCAACAACACCCTGCAGACCCTGGACTCCATCAGCGTCGCCCGCTGGCTGGACAAGCTGAGCCTGTCGCCCACCGCCAAGGCGCTGGTGGAACAGCGTATCCGCGCGCGCTATGACGAACCCTCGCGCCTGTCGCTGCTGTATCTCGCCCAGCAGGCCCGCGTCTACCGCGGCCTGCCGGATACCGAGATGCGTGCCGCGCGCCTGCCCGGCGGCAGTCAGGGTCTGGCCCAGGCCATGGCCAAGCAGGTGAAGACTATCAAGACCAACGCCCGTGTCTCCGCCATCGTGCAGGAGAAGGACGGCGTCACCGTCAAGGTGGGCGGCACCGGCTACAGCGCCGATTATGTGGTCCTCGCGGTACCGCTGCCGGCCCTCGGCAAGATCAGCCTGACCCCGTCTCTCACGGCCCTGCAACTGCGTGCCCTGAAGGACATCAACTACGGCTGGCGCGACCAGATGCTGCTCAAGTTCAAGAAACCGGTCTGGGGCAAGAGCCGGCTTTCCGGCGAGGTCTACAGCGACCAGGGCCTGGGCATGCTCTGGGTCGAGCCGGCGCTGAAGGGCGGCGCCAACCTGCTGATCAACATTTCCGGTGACAACGCGCGCCTGCTGCAGGCCTTCGGCGACCGGCAGATGGTGGACCAGGTGCTGATCCGTTTCGACAAGCTTTATCCGGGTGCCCGCGAACAGTTCCAGGGCTTCGAGCTGCGTCGCTATGGCAAGGACACCCTGGCTGGCGGCGCTTACCTGGCCTATGGCCCGGGCGAAATCAGCCTCTACTGGCGCATGTGGGAACAGCCCCTGGGCCGTGTGGTATTCGCCGGCGAGCACACCGACGCACTCTATCCGGGCACCCTGGAAGGCGCCCTGCGCAGCGGCCAGCGCGCCGCGAACCAGCTCATCGACCTCAAGGCCGGCAAGGCCGTGGGGCCGGTCGAAACCGTGGCCGAGGCCAAACCGGAAGCCGCACCCAAGGCGTCCACCAAGGACGAGAAGAAGGGCTTCTTCTCCCGCCTGTTCAACTGATGCCCAACCTCCGGCGGCGGGCCTCTCCGCCGCCGGTCCCCTCCTTTGCGCCGTTCGGCTGCCCCCACTGAACTATCAGGGCTTTCCTTCGCCAAATCCCGGCAATGTCGTATTGGCATAAAGATCATATTTCTCGATATTTCAAAGCGAAATTTTCCGCTTTAATTCGATAGATTTGGCGCTAACCTTTATCCGCCCTGTATACAAAGCCTGCGTTTTCTCAAGGATGTTTTTCATGCAATGGCGTAACTCCCCGTCCCGTTTCGGCCTGGTCAGCGTTTTCCTGCATTGGGGGGTAGCCGTAGTCTTCTGCGGACTGTTCGCCCTGGGCCTGTGGATGGTCGGTCTGGATTACTACAGCAGCTGGTACAAGACGGCCCCGGATATCCACAAGGGTGTCGGCATCCTGCTGTTCCTGGTCATGCTGGTTCGCCTCGCCTGGCGCTTCATCAGCCCGCCGCCGCCCGCGCTGCCCAACCACGGTTCGATGACTCGCCTGGGTTCCAAGCTGGGCCACCTGGTGCTCTACGTCGGCCTGTTCGCCCTGATGATTTCCGGTTACCTGATCTCCACGGCCGAAGGTCGCGGGATCTCCGTGTTCGGCCTGTTCGAAGTGCCCGCCACCCTGACCTCCATTCCCGATCAGGAGGATGTGGCGGGCGCCATCCACGAATACCTCGCCTGGGGCCTGCTGATCTTCGCCGGCATCCACGCCCTGGCTGCCCTCAAACACCACTTCATCGATCGCGACGCGACCCTGACCCGCATGCTCGGTCGCGCCGCCAAATAACGCTGCAACCTCTCATCAAGGAGTTTCACCAATGCTGAAGAAAACCTTCGCTGCGCTGACCCTCGGCACCGCGCTGTTTGCCGGCCAGGCAATGGCCGCTGACTACGTGATCGACAAGGCAGGCCAGCATGCCTTCGTCAACTTCGAGATCGGTCACCTGGGCTACAGCTACATCTATGGCACCTTCAAGGACTTCGACGGTTCCTTCAGCTTTGACGACAAGAACCCCGAGGCCAGCAAGATCAAGGTGAACCTGAATACCGCCAGCGTTGATACCAACCACGCTGAGCGTGACAAGCACATCAAGAGCGCCGACTTCCTGAACGTCAGCAAGAACCCGACCGCTACCTTCGAGTCCACCTCGGTCAAGTCCACCGGCCAGGGTACTGCCGACGTGACCGGCAACCTGACCCTGAACGGCGTGACCAAGCCGGTGGTGATCAAGGCCAAGTTCGTGGGTGAAGGCAACGACCCCTGGGGCGGCTACCGTGCCGGCTTCACCGGCACCACCACCATCAAGCTGAAGGACTTCGACATCCAGAAGGACCTCGGCCCGGCTTCCCAGGAAGCTCAGCTGATCATCTCCTTCGAGGGCGTGCGTTCCTGATCGCGCTTTCCTGCTCCAGCAAAACGCCGGCGTTCAGCCGGCGTTTTGCTGTCCGGCCCAGGCGTTCGATGGCGTTCAGCAGCTTGTCTTCATCCGGGCCGCCAGGGAGATGCCTTCGCTGCAGCGACCGATCCGGCCAGGCGCCGCTTCGGGGTTGCGACGTCATGCCTGGCCAGCCCTGGAATATCCAGGCATCGACAGTGTCAAAGTCAAAAGCACCGCCGGGCGGAGCCCCTGGGCGTTCAGTTCACGATGACCGTGGCGGCAGCCTGTTTCCTCTGCAAATCTGAACGAATCACCTGGACGATCAGCCAGGTTTGCACAGAAATTCCAACTCATCGACAAGGGGATCGATCAATGCTGAAGCAAACCTTCTCTGCGCTGATCCTCGGCGCTGCGCTGTTCGCCGGCCCGGCCGTGGCGGCCGATTACGTGATCGACAGGGAAGGCCAGCACGCGTTCGTCAACTTCAAGATCGGCCACCTGGGTTACAGCTACATCTACGGCACGTTCAAGGACTTCGACGGTTCCTTCAGCTTTGACGACAAGAAGCCCGAGGCGAGCAAGGTCAAGGTAACGCTGAAGACCGCCAGTGTCGACACCAACCATGCCGAGCGCGACAAGCACATCAAGGGCGTACTCCTCAACGTCAGCAAGTATCCCACCGCCACCTTCGAATCCACCTCGGTCAAGTCCACCGGCCAGGGCACCGCCGACGTGACCGGCAACCTGACCCTGAACGGTGTGACCAAGCCGGTGGTCATCCAGGCCAAGTTCGTGGGTGAAGGCGATGATCCCTGGGGCGGCTACCGCGCCGGCTTCGAAGGCACCGCGACCCTCAAGTTGAAGGACTTCAATATCCAGAAGGATCTCGGCCCGGCTTCCCAGGAAGTCCAGCTGATCATCTCCTTCGAGGGGGTACGTTCCTGAGCGCTTTCCGGTGCTCAGCAATCGGTCGATGGTGGGCTGAAGCCCACCCTGCGGCGGCAGCGAGCGAATCTGGCCCGCCAACGAAAACGCCGGCACGAGGCCGGCGTTTTCATGAGCGGTGAAACTCAGCGGTTGCGGGTCAGCAACGCCGGTTTCTCGCCGCGCGGGCGGTTGCTCTGCTGGAGTTCGTCCAGCTGCTCGGGCGTCGGGAAGCGATCGGCGCGAGACTCTTTCATGATGATCTTCGGAGCGGGCTTGTTGGCGCGCGGGTCCTGCACGGCCGGCTCATCGCGACCGCGGGACTGTTGATCGTCACGGCGCTGGCCGCCATTGCCACGGCCCTTGGCAGCCTTGCCCTGGCCTTGGCCCTGACGCTGCTTCTGGCCGCCCTGGCCACCCTGGCGCTGCTGGCCTTGGCCTTGACCTTTGCCCTGACCTTGGCCTTGACCGCGTCCCTGGCCACCACCGCTACGGCTTTGGCCTTGACCCTGCTGGCCTTGGCCCTGGCCGCCACGGCGCTGGTTGCGACCCTGGTTCTGGCCCTTGGGCGGGTAGGGGCTGACGTAGTCCGCACGGTTGCCGAAGTTGTCGACGTCGTCATCGAGGAACTCTTCGGGATCGCGATCAGGGGCGGGCTGCGCCACGCGAGGCTGTTTGGGTTGCTTGGGCTGTTGCTGGCGCTGGCCGCCGGCCTGCTGACCCTGACCCTGCTCCTGGCCTTGTCCCTTGCCCTTGCCACGGCGACGGTTGCGGCTCTTGCGCGGTTTGCCTTCGCCTTCGACGGCGCCTTCAGCACTTGCGTCCTTGCCTTCGGCGGAAGCCTGGGGCGCGGCGGCCTTCGCTTCGCGCTTGGGTTTGTCGGCGCGGGGCTGGCGCTCTGGCTTCGGCGGACGAGCCTCGGGGCGTTCCACTTCGATGGTGGCCGGGTCGAAGCCCTGCATGTCGCCGTCCGGAATCCTCTGCTTGGTCAGGCGCTCGATGGCCTTCAGCAGCTTCTCTTCATCCGGCGCGACCAGGGAGATGGCCTCGCCGCTGCGGCCGGCACGGCCGGTACGGCCGATGCGGTGTACGTAGTCTTCCTCGACGTTAGGCAGCTCGAAGTTGACCACGTGGGGCAGCTGGTCGATGTCCAGGCCGCGGGCGGCAATGTCGGTGGCGACCAGGATGCGGACGTCGTTGGCCTTGAAGTCGGCCAGGGCCTTGGTGCGCGCGTTCTGGCTCTTGTTGCCGTGGATCGCGGCGGCGGCCAGGCCGTGCTTGGTGAGGTACTCGGCCAGGCGGTTGGCGCCATGCTTGGTGCGGGTGAAGACCAGCACCTGTTCCCAGGCGCCCACCGTGATCAGGTGCGCCAGCAGGGCGCGCTTGTGGCTGGCGGGGAGACGGAACACGCGCTGCTCGATGCGCTCCACCGTGGTGTTCGGCGGGGTCACTTCGATGCGTTCGGGATCGTGCAGCAGCTTGTTGGCGAGGTCGACGATGTCTTTCGAGAAGGTCGCCGAGAACAGCAGGTTCTGGCGTTTGGGCGGGAGCTTGGCAAGGACCTTCTTCAC
Source organism: Pseudomonas sp. LFM046 (assembly GCF_000949385.2). NCBI lineage: Bacteria > Pseudomonadati > Pseudomonadota > Gammaproteobacteria > Pseudomonadales > Pseudomonadaceae > Pseudomonas > Pseudomonas sp. LFM046. Next base: position 211,772 of record NZ_JYKO02000001.1, read on the forward strand.
ATCGTGGATGAAGCCCATGTCGAGCATCCGGTCGGCTTCATCGAGCACCAGGATTTCCACATGGGAGAGGTCGACGCTGCCCTGGCCGGCCAGGTCGAGCAGGCGGCCGGGGCAGGCCACCAGCAGGTCTACGCCCTTGGACAGGGCCTGGACCTGGGGATTCATGCCGACGCCGCCGAAGATGCAGGTACTGACCAGTTTCAGGTCACGGGCGTAGAGCTTGAAGCTGTCGTGCACCTGGGCCGCGAGTTCACGCGTCGGGGTCAGGACCAGTACGCGTGCCTGGCGTGGGCCATGGCGCTGGGATTTGTCGTGGTGACCGTTAGGGAACAGCAGTTCCAGGACGGGCAACGCGAAACCGGCGGTCTTGCCGGTACCAGTCTGGGCCGCAACCATCAGGTCGCGACCTTGCAACACGGCGGGAATGGCCCGCTGTTGCACGGGAGTGGGCTGGGCGTAGCCGGCAGCTTCGACTGCGCCGACCAATGCCTCGGAGAGACCGAGGGAAGCAAAGGACATGGGAAATCCTGTGTAGTTCTAGGGAGCTGGCCCGATGGGGTAGTCGTGTCTGGCTCGAATCGCGGCGATGGCACGTGATCCCGACCGGTCCTGCTGGGCGAAGGGGTTGCCCAGCGTCCGGGCGTAAGCCTGACGAAGCGCCGAGTATAACAGTTCCTCGGCAATGTACAGCCCTTGCGGCGCTCAACGGTTGACGGTGCCGTCTCCTGCCGGCTCACGGTAGCGGGCTTGAAGCTGCACGAACGCCGGCTCCTGCTTGAAGCGCCGCAGTTCTTCGTCGAAGCGCTGGGCCATGCCCTCAAGGTCCGGATGGCGGCGAAACGCCAGGTACAGGCGGTCGTGACCCACCACCCGAGAATGCTGGCCAACCTGGTCCTGCAGCCCCAGTTGGTGGATCAGGAACAGCCCCGCCCGGCGGTCGTTCACCACCAGGTCCACCCGGTCGCGCACCAGCTTGCCGAGGTTGGCTTCATGGGTGGGGGCGGACTCGCGGATGAACAGCGGGGAGGTACGGAAGGCCTTGTTCGCGTACCAGTAGCCGGGGGAAATGCCGATCTTCAGTCCCTGCAGGTCAGCCAGGCTGTTGAAGGGGTAAGGCCGCTGTCTGGCGTAGAAGAGCACGAACTCCACGTCTGACATGGACTCCGAGGGGTAGATCATCTGCGTCTGGCGCTCCGCGGTCTGGAAGATATCCAGCACGGCGTCAGCCTGGCCGCTCTCCAGTTCCGCCAGGCAACGGCGCCAGGGCAGCAGGGTCCACTGGACGTCGACTCCCAGGCGCTTGAAAACTATGGCGCTGGTTTCATAGTCCAGGCCCCGGGGTTGGCCGTTCTCCTCATAGACGTAGGGTGCCCATGGCTCGCTGACGATGCGCAGGGGCTCGGCCCGCGCGGCGAGGCCGAGGCAGGTGAGCAGGGCGACAAGGAGGTAGCGAAGCGCTGGCATGTGGCCAGATTACGTGGGCGCGGCGCCGCTGGATAGCCAGTCGAAGGCCGGGGCCAGCGCAAAAGAAAAAGGCCGGGGCAGTGCCCGGCCTTTTCGCCTTCCAGCAGGCACTCAACGTGGCAGGTTGAGGTTCTTCCAGATGGCCAGGCTCGGCTCCGCCTGGTTCAGGGTGTAGAAGTGCAGACCCGGGGCGCCGCCCTGCAGCAGGCGTTCGCACATCTCGGTGATGACCTGCTCGCCGAACGCCTGGATGCTTTGCACATCATCGGCGTACGCCTCCAGCTGCTTGCGGATCCAGCGCGGAATTTCGGCGCCGCAGGCGTCGGAGAAGCGGGCCAGCTTGCTGTAGTTGGTGATGGGCATGATGCCCGGCACCACCGGGACATCCACACCCAGCTTGCGTACGCGCTCGACGAAGTAGAAGTAGCTGTCGGCGTTGAAGAAGTACTGGGTGATGGCGCTGCTGGCGCCGGCTTTCACCTTGCGCACGAAGTTGGCGAGGTCCGCCTCGTAGCTGCGAGCCTGGGGATGCACTTCCGGGTAGGCGGCGACTTCGATGTGGAAGTGGCTACCGGTTTCCGCACGGATGAACTCCACCAGTTCGTTGGCGAAGCGCAGCTCGCCGCTGGCCATGCCCATGCCGGACGGCAGGTCGCCGCGCAGGGCGACGATGCGCTGGATGCCGGCGTCCTTGTAGTGGGCAAGCAGGGCGCGCAGTTCGGCCTTGCTGTCACCGACGCAGGACAGGTGCGGGGCGGTCGGCACTTTCACTTCGCCGTCCAGCTGCAGCACGGTCTGCAAGGTGCGATCGCGGGTGGAGCCGCCGGCACCATAGGTGCAGGAGAAGAAATCCGGCTGGTAGCTGGCCAGGTTGCGGGCGGTGGCCATGAGTTTTTCATGCCCGGCTTCGGTCTTGGCAGGGAAGAACTCGAAGCTGTAACGGCGTTCTTGCGACATAGGTCTTTCCACGCTCGGGAGCTGAAGGTGGATGGCGTTCTTCCATCCACCGCAAGGGACCACAGGGTGGACAGGCCCGCTGGCCGGTCCACCTTGCACATCAGTAGCGGTAGGTGTCCGGCTTGAAGGGGCCTTCCACGGTCACGCCGATGTAGTCGGCCTGCTGTTTGGTCAACTGGGTGACCACGCCGCCGAAGCCCTTGACCATCTCCAGCGCCACTTCCTCGTCCAGCTTCTTCGGTAGCACTTCCACGGTCAGGCGCTTGGCCTTCTCGTCAGCCGGCAGGCTGGCGAACTGCTGTTCGAAGAGGTGGATCTGGGCCAGCACCTGGTTGGCGAAGGAGCCGTCCATGATGCGGCTCGGGTGACCGGTGGCGTTGCCCAGGTTCACCAGGCGGCCTTCGGCCAGCAGGATCAGGTAGTCGTCGTTCAGCGGATCGAAGCTGTCCTTGCCGGTGCGGTGGATCTTGTGCACCTGCGGCTTCACTTCTTCCCAGGCCCAGGTCTTGCGCATGAAGGCGGTGTCGATTTCGTTGTCGAAGTGACCGATGTTGCAGACGACGGCGCGCTTCTTCAGGGCCTTCAGCATGTTGGCGTCGCAGACGTTGACGTTGCCGGTGGTGGTGACGATCAGGTCGATCTTGCCCAGCAGCGCAGCGTCGACGCTGGCTTCGGTGCCGTCGTTCAGGCCGTTCTTGTACGGGGAAACGACTTCGAAGCCGTCCATGCAGGCCTGCATGGCGCAGATCGGGTCGACTTCGGAGACCTTCACGATCATGCCTTCCTGGCGAAGGGACTGGGCGGAGCCCTTGCCCACGTCGCCGTAGCCGATCACCAGGGCCTGCTTGCCGGACAGCAGGTGGTCGGTGCCGCGCTTGATGGCGTCGTTCAGGCTGTGACGGCAGCCGTACTTGTTGTCGTTCTTGCTCTTGGTGACCGAGTCGTTGACGTTGATCGCCGGGACTTTCAGGGTGCCGGCCTTGAGCATGTCGAGCAGGCGGTGCACGCCGGTGGTGGTTTCCTCGGTGATGCCGTGGATGTTCTCCAGCATCTGCGGGTACTTCTTGTGCAGGATCTCGGTCAGGTCACCGCCGTCGTCCAGCACCATGTTGGCGTCCCAGGGCTGGCCGTCCTTGAGGATGGTCTGCTCGATGCACCACTCGTATTCCTCTTCGGTCTCGCCTTTCCAGGCGAATACCGGGATGCCGGCGGCGGCGATGGCGGCGGCGGCCTGGTCCTGGGTGGAGAAGATGTTGCAGGAGGACCAGCGCACTTCGGCGCCCAGGGCGATCAGGGTCTCGATCAGCACGCCGGTCTGGATGGTCATGTGGATGCAGCCGAGGATCTTGGCGCCTTTCAGGGGCTGGCTGGCGGCGTACTTGCGGCGCAGGCCCATCAGGGCGGGCATCTCGGATTCGGCGATGATCAGCTCGCGACGGCCCCAGGCGGCCAGGGAGATGTCGGCGACCTTGTAGTCGTTGAAATCGGCAGGCGTCATGACAGCGCTCATGTATGAGTCTCCATTCGTTATGTGCGAATGGGCGCCGTTGATGCGTTTGGAAACGCCCCTTCCGAGCCTGACAGGCGGAGCCTGATTCGAATCGGGTCGAGTGCCCCAGAGATACTCTGAGGTTCGCAAGATTCGAAACAGGCACCACGTGCTGCAGCGCCCCTCGGATGGGTGGCGGGAACGACCGGGCGGTGCCGGCCGTTTTGAAACCTGCGAATTATAGCGATGCCCACGGGCGAGCCCAAGGCTTTCCGTCGCCGCGAGGGTGCCTATGGCAGCGATTGAACGGCTTGTCGCGACAGGCCGCGCCTTCGGCGGGCATGATGCAGGGCATCCGACAGAAGGAGACGACGCATGAATTTTCATACGCGCAAATGGATCAAGCCCGAAGACCTCAACCCCAATGGCACCCTGTTCGGCGGCAGCCTGCTGAAGTGGATCGACGAAGAAGCGGCCATCTACGCCATCGTTCAGCTCGGCAACCAGCGGGTGGTCACCAAGTTCATCTCCGAGATCAACTTCGTCAGTTCGGCGCGCCAGAGCGACATCATCGAACTGGGCATCACCGCCACGGAGTTCGGCCGCACCTCCATCACCCTGTGCTGCGAAGTGCGCAACAAGATCACCCGCAAGAGCATCCTCACCATCGACAAGATGGTCTTTGTGAACATCGGCGAAGACGGCCTGCCGGCCCCCCACGGCAAGACCGAGATCACCTACATCAAGGACCGCTTCAAGGACGACGAGCCGTCTGCCTGATTCTGGTGCGTCCCGGGCGCTCCGCTGCCCCGTTGTGGGGCGGTCGGAGTGTCTTGCCCAGCCGGCGGACCTCTGGCGCCGGGACCTGGCCGCCTTCTTGCTGTGCATTGGGCAGCCCCGCGGATGCTCCGGGGCCGGTCCGGCCAGGAGGCTCCCATGTCCGCCACATCCCTCTTTGACTCGCTGCTTCGGTCCCTGGGGCTGCGTACCCTCAACCAGCAGTTTCTCTTTTCCTATGCACTGATGTTCCTGCTCGCGGTCAGTGCCTCGGTGGCGCTCTACCTGAGCATGTCGGTGTCGCCTGAGACCATCAATGTGGCCGGCGCCCAGCGCATGCTCAGCCAGAAGATGACCAAGGAAGCGCTATTGTTGCGTCAAGGTGCCATTGCCAAGGGCACCCTGGACGCCACCATCGCCCAGTTCGACCAGGCCCATCGCGACCTGCTGCACGGCAACCCGGCACGCAACGTCAGCGCCATCCAGGTGCCGGAGGTGGTGGAACAGATGCGCCGAGTGGGCCAGCTCTGGGCCAGTTTCCGCCCGCAGCTGGAACGCGCAGCCCTCGGCGCCGACGGTGACCTCGGCGCGCTGGAAGGCGCCTCGCTGGAACTGCTGAAGGAAATGAACAAGGCGGTCGGGCTGATGGCGGCCCATGCGGAAAACTCCCAGCGCCGGCAGATGTGGCTGGCCTTCTATTGCGTGATCGGCATCCTCCTGCTGGTGGTACTGGGTCGGCAGTTCGGGCTTCGCCCGCTGATCCGTCGCCTGGTGGAGCTGGAGGGCGCCCTGACGCGAGTGGGGCAGGGCGATTTCACCCTGCCATTGGCCAGCCAGCGCCAGGACAACGAGATTGGCCGCATCGTTGCTGGCTACAACCAGATGCGCGAACAGGTGCGCGGCCTATTGGGACAGGTCAAGGAGACCGGAGGCCACACCCGCCAGCACGTGGACAGGGTGGTGGCCGCTGCCCATGCCGCTAGCGATGGTGTGCGCCTGCAACACGAGAATCTGGATCAGGTGGCCACCGCCATGAACGAAATGAGCGCGACGGTGACCGAGGTGGCGCGCCACGCCGCCCATGCCGCCGAATCGGCGCGCAATGCTGATGGTTGTGCCAAGGCCGGTCAGCAGGCGGTGCAGCGCAGCGCGGAGCTGATCGGCGCCTTGTCAAGTCAGATGACGGAAAGTGCCGGACAAATGAATGCCCTGCGCACGGAAACCGAAGGTGTGGGCAAGGTGCTGGAAGTCATCACCGGCATCGCCGAGCAGACCAACCTGCTGGCGCTGAATGCCGCCATCGAGGCGGCGCGGGCCGGCGAGGCAGGGCGCGGCTTCGCCGTGGTGGCGGACGAGGTGCGTACTCTGGCCAGTCGCACCCAGCAGTCCACCGGCGAGATTCAGGCCATGATCCAGCGCCTCCAGGGTGGCGCCCGGCAGGCGGTTGTCGCCTTGCAGGACAGCAGCCAACTGGTGCGGGAGAACCTCGATCACATCGAGGTGGCCAGCGAGGTGCTGGGCAGTATCGTGGTTGCCGTCGACAGCATCAGTGCCATGAACACCCAGATCGCCACCGCCGCCGAAGAGCAGAGCCAGGTCGCCCAGGATATCGACCAGCGGGTGACGGAAATCTCCAGCCTCGCCGAACGCAGTCGCGACGACACCCGCAGCGTGATGCAGGCCAGCGAGCGCATCCAGGGCGAGGTGCAGGAACTCAATGGTCATCTGGACCGGTTCCGCACCTGAGGCCAGTCTGCACAGTTCGTCGGATTTCCCGGCTGATCGGCGCGAGCGGTGCGACAAACTGTCGCCTGGCTTGGCAATTGCCGGGCGGCTGGGAGTACCCTGTCGCCCGCCTTCAGCCTTACCCGTGATCCTGCCGATGAAAGCCAAGAACTTCCTGATCGTTGCTGCCGCCTGCCTGGGCCTTGCCGCCTGCGGTGGTGTCGACCCCAACTCGCCCCTGGGCAAACGCCAGGCGATCTTCAAGGAAATGCTGCACACCAGCGAAGACCTTGGCGGCATGCTGCGCGGCCGTATCAACTTCGACGAACAGCGTTTCGCCAACGGCGCGACCAAGCTCGATCAGCTGTCCCGCCAGCCCTGGCAGCACTTCCCGCAGGTGCAGGAAGGTGACTCGGACAGCGCCGCCCGCGATGAAGTCTGGCAGCGCCAGGAGCGCTTCCAGCAGTTGGTGCGCGAACTGGAAGCCAGCACCGGCCAACTGGCCAGCGCGGTCCAGGCTCGCCCGCTGAATGCCCAGGGTGTTGCCCCCCTGGTGCAGAAGGTGGAAGACAACTGCGAGGCCTGCCACAAGGAATTCCGCGCCTATTGAGGCGCGCCGAATCCCGCCACCCCTTCGGCCTGAAGCCGATTCGCCAGCGCTCGCACCTCCGGGTGCTGGAAGAAGGCCTCCAGTTGCGCGGCCCTGACCGGGCCCAGGCCCGGAACCTTGCGCCACTCCTGCGCAGCCCGGCTGCTCAGGCTGGCCCAATCGCCGTCCAGCCGAGCCGCCCCCGTGGAGGGCATGCCCAGCGCTGTCAGCCAGAGCGCGAGCGGCTGTCCCCGGGCGTCACGGAAGCTTCGCGCCAGCCGGGTCGCGCGAGCCTCTGCGACTCCCGCTTTCTCCGCCAGACCTGTGGCATCCAGGTCGAGCCAGTCCAGCAGCCCGTCCAGTTTCAGGCTGGCCCAGGTGCTGCGCCCCATCCCCCGTAGCGCCAGTCCTTTCCGCCCGCCCAGCCACTCCAGGCGGGCGAGGAACTGCTCCTCACAGCCGGCGCTCGGCCGAAAGCAGCTCAGGGCGTTGTATCGAGCGGGGTCTGGCGCTTCCAGCGGCTGGCGTTCGGCGGCGCGCAGCACAACGGAATCCAGTTGCGGAATGGTGAGGCCGGCCAAGGCGATAGCAACCTGGTCGCCGGGACGGATATCCAGGTCCCGCCAGCGATTGAGCGAGCCAAGCCCCACGCGCCGGATGCGCCGCCCATCCAGTTCCACCGGCTTCAACTGGAGCAACGGGGTGATACGACCCGTTCGGCCAATCCTGAAATCCACGGCGCGGACTTCGGCCAAGGCCTTGGCGAACGGGTATTTCCAGGCAATGGCCCATTTCGGTGGCTCGGGTTTCCACTGCCGTGCCGCCGGTCGCGTGCCCTGGCGGATGACGATGCCGTCGCTGGCGAAGGGCAGGGGCGAGCGATACCAGTGCTCGCGCCAGGCGGCGATCTCGTCGGTGCCGGTGACCGGGAGCGTCAGGGCCTGGGCGTCGGTGAACCCCATGGCTTGCAGGCCGCGTAGCCGGTGCTCCATCTCCGTTGGCCCGTCCGGCCAGTCCCAGACGAACAGGCCGATGCCGGCGCCATCGCGCTCCTTCAATTCGCGGCGATTGAGCAGCCCAGCCACCTTGCCCCGGGCGCCCTGGCCGCCTTGGCGGGCTTGCACGTGGTCGTCCAACCGCCAGTAGAGTTCGCCCTGCAGCACGCCATCTCCGATGCCGGGCAGCTCCTGGGGAATGGCGGCGATACGACGGGCCCGGGATGTCCAATCCTGCCCCCGGCTGCCATTGCCCCGGCTGATGGCTTGCACCAGCCACCCCTTGCGGTAGACCAGGGTGACGGCGACACCATCCACCTTGGGCTGGACCCAGAGGTCGCGGCGCTGGCCCAGCCAGCGGCGCAGGTCGTCGATATCCCGCAGCTTGTCCAGGCCGGTCTGCGGCACCGGGTGTTCATACTTGCCGTCACTTCCCGCCAGCGGGGAGCGTTCTTCGGGCGTCGCCTGGGGAAAACAGCCGCGCAGTACATCCAGGCGGGCGCGGGTCTGGTCATAAAGCTCGTCATCCACCGCCGAGCGGCCTTGCACGTGGTAGGCCCGGTCCCATTCGAGGAGTTGGGTGGCAAGCATGTTCATTTCGGCGCTGGCGCGGTCGACGGCCCAGTCGGGGCAGCCATCGGCCAGGGCGGGGAGGGCGAAGCAGAGGGCGGGCAGGGCAATCCAGCGGTTCATGGTGAGCCTCCTTGCTCGTTGGGGAGGCGACCACTGTAGTGATCCGGATTGTGGGAGGGCGCCGAAGCGCTTGTCTGTTCGGGCGCAGCTTGTTGTGCGGCGATGCGTACGCCGCGCTCGACCCTCCCCGTCCCATCCGACGGCCAGGGGCTATTCTGCGCGCCAACAAAAAGCCCCGCACGAGGCGGGGCTTCTTGTGGAGCGGCAGGGCTTAGAGGCCAGCGGCGATGCGCAGGGCTTCGGCCTTGTCGGTCTTTTCCCAGGTGAACGCGGTGAAGGTGTCGTCACCGTAGGACATTTCATAGGGAGTGCGGCCGAAGTGGCCGTAGGCCGCGGTCGGCTGGTACATCGGGTGCAGCAGGTCGAGCATCTTGGTGATCGCGTACGGACGCAGGTCGAAGTGCTCGCGGACCAGTTGGACGATCTTGTCGTCGCTGATCTTGCCGGTGCCGAAGGTGTTGATCGAGATGGAGGTCGGCAGGGCCACGCCGATGGCGTAGGACACCTGGATCTCGCAACGCTCGGCCAGGCCAGCGGCAACGATGTTCTTGGCAACGTAGCGGCCAGCGTAGGCAGCGGAACGGTCAACCTTGGACGGGTCCTTGCCGGAGAAGGCGCCGCCGCCGTGACGGGCCATGCCGCCGTAGGAGTCGACGATGATCTTGCGTCCGGTCAGGCCGCAGTCGCCCACCGGGCCGCCGATCACGAAGTTACCGGTCGGGTTGATGTGGAACTGGGTGTCCTTGTGCAGCAGTTCGGCCGGCAGCACATGCTTGACGATCAGCTCCATCACGCCTTCGCGCAGGTCGGAGTACTTCACGTCGGGGTTGTGCTGGGTGGACAGCACGATGGCGTCGATGCCGACCACTTTGCCGTTCTCGTAGCGGCAGGTGACCTGGCTCTTGGCGTCCGGACGCAGCCACGGCAGCAGGCCGGACTTGCGGGCCTCGGCCTGGCGCTCCACCAGACGGTGGGAGAAGCAGATCGGGGCGGGCATCAGCACGTCGGTTTCGTTGCTGGCGTAGCCGAACATCAGGCCCTGGTCGCCAGCGCCCTGGTCTTCCGGCTTGGAGCGGTCCACACCCTGGTTGATGTCGGGGGACTGCTTGCCAATGATGTTCAGGATGCCGCAGGTAGCGCCGTCGAAGCCGACATCGGAGCTGTTGTAGCCGATGTCGATGATGACCTTGCGCACCAGCTCTTCCAGGTCGACCCAGGCAGAGGTGGTCACTTCACCGGCGATGATGGCGACACCGGTCTTGACCAGGGTTTCGCAGGCGACGCGGGCGTGCTTGTCCTGGGCGATGATGGCGTCGAGGACGGCATCGGAAATCTGGTCGGCGATCTTGTCCGGATGGCCTTCGGACACGGATTCGGAGGTAAACAGGGAGTATTCGCTCATCTATCGGTTTTCCTATTAGTTACCGGTGGGTGAGTTCGCTTCGTGAGTCCGGTTTGGCGAAGTGCCTCACCTGAATCTGAAAGCCGTTTCGCAAGCCAATGTAGAGGCTCTCGCCGGGCGTGAGCCCCGCGGCATTGGCCCAACGGGCCAGGTCGTCCTGTTCGAAGCCCAACCATAGATCGCCGCAGGCCTCCCTGGCCCAACTCTGGTTGTGGCTGCACAACTCGGTCACCAGCAGGCTGCCTCCCGGCTGCACCCGATGGGCCAATTGTTTCATCGCATCGGCCGGCGCGGCGAAATGGTGCAGGACCATGTTCAGTACCACGCAGTCGGCGACCGCCTGCTCGTCATTCAGGGCATCGGCGAGTCGAAGATCGACATTGCCGAGGCCTTCCGCGTGACAGCGCATCCGCGCCAGCTCCAGCATGGCCGGGCTGTTATCCAGCGCGGTGACGCGAGCGAAGCGCCGGGCCAGGTCGGGCAGGAAACCGCCGTCACCGGGGCCGACTTCCAGTGCCGTGGCACCCGCCTCGAAGCCCAGGGCGTCGAGCACTGCCAACACGCTGTCACGGTATTGCGGCAATCCTGCGATCAGGTCTTGCTGCGCCTGGAATTTTTCCGCCGCGCGGGTGAAGAAGTCGCGGCTGACCGCTTCGCGCTGGGCATGCACTTCGGCGATGCGGGCGCTGATCTCGGTCGGCAGTTCCAGTTCGTCCACCTCGGCCAGCAGGGCCGTGTGCAACATGCCGCCGACCCGCTCATTCTGCGCCAGGGCGCGCCGGTAGAAGATCGCGTTGCCTTCGCGTCGGGTGGCCACCAGGCCCGCCTGGGCCAGCACTTTCAGGTGATGGCTGATGCCCGACTGGCCGGTGGCGAAGATCTGCGCCAGTTCCAGCACGCCGAAGGAATCGTTGGCCAACGCCCGCAGCACGTTCAGGCGTAGCGGGTCGCCGCCGGCCTTGCACAGGGCGGCCAGCTCGTCGCTGTCGTCATGACGGATCTGGGGTACGCGCAGGCTCATAAGGCGCGCAGTCTAGCCCCCGGCCCCTGGTGTCGCAATGCCAATATCAAAAAGTTTTGATATTGGCGGATCGGCGGTCAGCCGGGAGTCCGCGCCAGATCGAGGAAGGCAGCCGGCGCCGGACTCAGGCTCTGGCCCGGACGCCAGATCGCGTGGAGCTCGCGCTCGATGCGCAGGTCGTGCACATCCAGGCGCACCAGACGGCCGCTGGCCAGCTCCTCGCGGACCATATGCGGCGACAGCCAGGCGATGCCACGGCCGTCCCGGACCAGCCGTTTCAGCGCCTCGGTGCTGCCGATGGACATGCGTGCCCGCAGTTCGATGCCCTGCTCGCGGTAGGTCTGCTCGACGCTGGCGCGGGTCGCCGAGCCTTCTTCGCGCAGGTAATGGTCCTGGCCGCCGAGGTCGCGGGCGCTGAGGTCGTTGCGCCCGGCCAGCGGATGGGACGGGCCGGCCACCGGCAGCAACCGGTCGCGGTCCAGCAGGTGGCTGGCGAAGGCTTCGCTGTCGAAGGCGCCCTCGACGAAGCCGAGACTGATGCGGCCGTCTTCCAACTGCGCCGCCACCTCCCGGGTGTTGCTGACGGCCAGGTCCACCGCCACCGCCGGGTGCAGTTGATGGAAGCGCTCGATCAGCTCCGGCAGCAGGTAGCTGCCCAGGGTGGCGCTGGCGCCGAGGCGCAATTCGCCGTCATCCAGACTGGCGAAGCCGCGCAGGTCGCGCTCGGCTGCGGCTTCCAGGGCAAAGATGCGCTGGGCGTACTGCAGCAAGCGCTGGCCGCCTTCGGTGAGGACGACGCCGCGTGGACGGCGGTCGAACAGGGCGAGGCCAGCACTGGCTTCCAGGTCGCGGATTTCCCGGGTGACCGCCGGTTGGCTGATGAACAGGCGGCTGGCGCCGGCACTGATGCTGCCGCTCTCGGCGACGGCGAGGAAGACCTTGAGGTGGTGCAGATTCATAAATGAAAGGCATACGACTGATGCTGAATATGTATTTTTCATATAGCACAGCACTGCCTAGTCTGGCGCCGTATTTCCCGCCACGGGACCGCCCGACCGGAGCCTCACATGCCGCGCCCCTTCACACGCCTCGCCGAGCCTTTCGCCTTCGTTCGCCAGTTCACTCCCAGTTGGTTCGCCGTGACCATGGGGACCGGCGTGCTGGCCCTGGTGCTGGCGGCGCTGCCCTGGGCCGGGACGCTGGAGCACCGGTTGGCCGAAGGTCTTTGGCTGTCCAACTGCGTGCTATTTGCCGGGTTTTCCCTGCTGTTCGTTGCGCGTTTCGTACTCTTCAGCGACACCCTGCGGCCGATGCTGCTGCACCCGGTGCAGTCGATGTTCCTCGGCGCCATCCCCATGGGCCTGGCCACCCTGATCAACGGCCTGGTGCTGTTCGGCGTGCCGCGTTGGGACGAAGGCGTGCTCGTCCTGGCCCACGGCCTCTGGTGGCTGGACGTGACGCTGGCGCTGGGCGCGGCGCTGCTGGTGCCGTACCTGATGTTCACCCGCCAGGATCACGCCCTGGACAAGCTCACCGCGGTCTGGCTGCTACCCATTGTCGCGCCGGAAGTGGCGGCTGCCGCGGCTGGCACCCTGGCGCCGCACCTGGCGCCGGAGGCCGCGCGGCAGATGCTGGTGGTGGGTTACCTGCTCTGGGGCGTGTCCCTTTCCCTGGCCTTTTCCCTGATCACCCTGGTGCTGCTGCGCAAGGCCCTGCACAAGCTGCCGGGCAGCGAATTCGCCGCCACCAGCTGGTTACCGGTCGGTCCACTGGCCACCGGCTGCCTGGGGCTGCTGAGCCTGGGCAAGGCGATGCCCGTGGCTTTCGCTGGCACCACGCTGGAGGGGGCCGCAGAGCTGGCCCGGGATGTCGGCCTGCTCGGCGGCCTGTTTCTCTGGGGCGCGGCGGGCTGGTGGCTGGCGATGGCGCTGTTCTGCACCCGCCGCCACCTGCGCCAGGACATGCGCTTCAACCTCGGCTGGTGGGGGTTCACCTTCCCCCTCGGCGTTTTCACCCTGGCCACCTTCGAGCTGCAACGTCGCACCGGTCTGGCCTTCTTCGGTCCGGCGGGCGCCGCGCTGGCCCTGGGACTGGCGCTGATCTGGGTGCAGGTGATGGCACGGACCCTGGCCGGACTCTGGCATGGCGAACTGTTCCGGGCGCCCTGTCTTGCGGCTGCGGCAGGACCCTCGCGCAACTGACGGGTGAAACAGCGACCATCTGTGATTGCCCGCGACCTGCCGGCTGGGCGAAAATAGCGGCCTTTTTTCGATTAGCCGTCTATTTCAGACCTGCAGGAGATATGCGATGCCCAGCCGTCGTGAGCGTGCCAATGCCATTCGTGCCCTGAGCATGGATGCGGTGCAGAAAGCCAACAGCGGCCACCCCGGCGCCCCCATGGGCATGGCCGATATCGCCGAAGTGCTCTGGCGGGATTACCTGCAGCACAACCCGAACAACCCCGAGTGGGCCAACCGCGACCGCTTCGTGCTGTCCAATGGTCACGGCTCGATGCTGATCTACTCGCTGCTGCACCTGACCGGTTACGACCTGGGCATCGAGGACCTGAAGAATTTCCGCCAGTTGAACAGCCGCACCCCGGGCCACCCGGAATACGGCTACACCGCCGGTGTCGAGACCACCACCGGTCCGCTGGGCCAGGGCATCGCCAACGCCGTGGGCTTCGCCATCGCCGAGAAGACCCTGGCCGCCCAGTTCAACCGTGAAGGCCACAACATCGTCGACCACAACACCTACGTGTTCCTCGGCGATGGTTGCATGATGGAAGGCATTTCCCACGAAGTCTGCGCCCTGGCCGGCACCCTGGGCCTGGGCAAGCTGGTCGCCTTCTACGACGACAACGGCATCTCCATCGACGGCGAAGTCCACGGCTGGTTCACCGACGACACTCCGAAGCGCTTCGAAGCATACGGCTGGCAGGTGATCCGCAACGTCGACGGCCATGACGCCGACGAGATCAAGACCGCCATCGAGACCGCTCGCAAGTCCAGCGACCGTCCGACCCTGATCTGCTGCAAGACCGTGATCGGCTTCGGCTCCCCGAACAAGCAGGGCAAGGAAGAGTGCCACGGCGCTCCCCTGGGCAACGACGAGATCGCCCTGACCCGCGCCGCCCTGGGCTGGAACCACGCTCCGTTCGAAGTCCCGGCCGACATCTACGCCGAATGGGATGGCAAGGCCGCCGGCGCCGCGCGCGAGGCCGAGTGGAACGAGCGCTTCGCTGCCTACGCCGCTGCCCACCCGGAACTGGCCGCCGAGTTCCAGCGCCGCATCAAGGGCCAGCTGCCGGCCGACTTCTCCGCCAAGGCTGACGCCTACATCGCCGAAGTCGCCGCCAAGGGCGAAACCATCGCCAGCCGCAAGGCCAGCCAGAACGCCCTGAACGCCTTCGGCCCGCTGCTGCCGGAATTCCTCGGCGGCTCCGCTGACCTCGCCGGCTCCAACCTGACCCTGTGGAAGGGCTGCAAGGGTGTGTCCGCCGAGGACGCATCCGGCAACTACATGTACTACGGCGTTCGTGAGTTCGGCATGAGCGCCATCATGAACGGCATCGCCCTGCACGGCGGCTTCATTCCCTACGGCGCCACCTTCCTGGTGTTCATGGAATACGCCTGCAACGCCGTGCGCATGGCCGCGCTGATGAAGAAGCGCGTGCTGTTCGTCTACACCCACGACTCCATCGGTCTGGGCGAAGACGGCCCGACCCACCAGCCGGTTGAGCAGCTGGCCAGCCTGCGCTGCACCCCCAACCTGAATACCTGGCGTCCGGCCGACGCGGTGGAATCCGCCGTGGCCTGGAAGTCCTCCATCGAGCGTAACGACGGCCCGAGCGCGCTGATCTTCTCCCGCCAGAACCTGCCCCACCAGGCTCGTGACGCCGACCAGGTGGCGAACATCGCCCGTGGTGGCTACGTGCTGAAGGACAGCGAAGGTGAGCCGGAACTGATCCTGATCGCCACCGGCTCCGAAGTCGGCCTGGCCGTCCAGGCCTACGACGTGCTGGCTTCGGCCGGCCGCAAGGTGCGCGTGGTGTCCATGCCGTCCACCAGCCTGTTCGACCAGCAGGACGCCGCCTACAAGCAGGCCGTGCTGCCGGTGCAGGTTGGCGCGCGTATCGCCATCGAGGCCGCCCACACCGACTTCTGGTACAAGTACGTCGGCCTGGAAGGTCGCGTGATCGGCATGACCAGCTTCGGTGAGTCCGCCCCGGCTCCCGCGCTGTTCGAGCACTTCGGCTTCACTGTCGACAACATCGTCGCCACTGCCGAAGAACTGCTCGACGTCTGACCCCGACCGTAGGAGTGAGCTCTGCTCGCGAAGCTTCATGCGTCGCGCAGGGTTCGCGAGCAAGCTCGCTCCTACAGGGTTTCCTTACCCCAGCCCTGCGAGTGCCCATGCCCAGCAATCGCCCCTTCAAAGTCGCCCTCAACGGCTACGGCCGCATCGGTCGCTGCGTACTGCGCGCGCTCCATGAGCGCAGTGGTGGAGCAAGCTTCGAGATCGTCGCGCTGAACGATCTGGCCGACCAGGCCAGCATCGAGTACCTGACCCGTTTCGACTCCACCCACGGCCGCTTCCCCGGCGAGGTGCGAGTGGATGGCGATTGCCTGCACATCAACGGCGACTGCGTGAAGGTGCTGCGCCATGCCGAGCCGGAAGGCATCGACTGGGCGGCCCTGGGCGTGGACCTGGTGCTGGAGTGCTCCGGCCAGTACACCCACCGCCAGCAGGCCGAGCGCTTCCTGGCTGCCGGGGCGCCCCGCGTGCTGCTCTCCCAGCCCATGTCCACCGAGTCGGACATCGACGCCACCATCGTCTACGGCGTCAACCAGGACAGCCTCACCGGTGCCGAGAAACTGGTGTCCAACGCCTCCTGTACCACCAACTGCGGCGTGCCGCTGCTGAAACTTCTCAACGAGTCCGTGGGTCTGGAATACGTCTCCATTACCACCATCCACTCGGCGATGAACGACCAGCCCGTGATCGACGCCTACCACCACGAAGACCTGCGCCGCACCCGCTCGGCCTTCCAGTCGGTGATCCCGGTTTCCACCGGCCTCGCCCGTGGTATCGAGCGCCTTCTGCCGGAACTGGTCGGGCGCATTCAGGCCAAGGCGATCCGCGTGCCCACGGTGAACGTGTCCTGCCTGGACATCACCTTGCAGACCGCTCGCGACACCTCGGCCGCCGAGATCAACCGCGTGCTCCGCGAGGCCGCCGAAAGCGGTCCGCTGAAAGGGCTGCTGGCGTACACCGAGCTGCCCCACGCCAGCTGCGATTTCAATCATGACCCCCATTCCGCCATCGTCGACGGCAGCCAGACCCGCGTGTCCGGCCCGCGCCTGGTGAACCTGCTCGCCTGGTTCGACAACGAATGGGGCTTCGCCAACCGCATGCTCGACACCGCAGATCACTATCTGCGGGTTTCCGCTGCTTCTCGTTAATTACCAGCCCCCGTGAAGGACTGACCCCATGACCGTGTTGAAAATGACCGACCTCGACCTCCAGGGTAAGCGCGTGCTGATCCGCGAGGATCTCAACGTGCCGGTGAAGGACGGCGTCGTGAAGAGTGATGCGCGCATCCTCGCCTCCCTGCCGACCATCAAGCTGGCACTGGAGAAAGGCGCGGCGGTAATGGTCTGCTCCCACCTGGGTCGTCCCACCGAGGGCGAGTTCTCCGAAGAGAACAGCCTGAAGCCGGTCGCTGACTACCTGTCCAAGGCCCTGGGCCGCGAAGTGCCGCTGGTGGCGGATTACCTGGATGGCGTGGACGTTGCTCCCGGCCAGGTGGTGCTGTTCGAGAACGTGCGCTTCAACAAGGGCGAGAAGAAGAGCGCCGACGAGCTGGCGCAGCGTTACGCCGCCCTGTGCGACGTCTTCGTGATGGACGCCTTCGGCACCGCCCACCGTGCCGAGGGTTCCACCCACGGCGTGGCCAAGTTCGCCAAGGTGGCCGCTGCCGGCCCGCTGCTGGCCGCCGAGCTGGACGCCCTGGGCAAGGCCCTTGGCAACCCGGCCCGCCCGATGGCCGCCATCGTCGCCGGTTCCAAGGTCTCCACCAAGCTGGACGTGCTGAACTCGCTGTCGCAGATCTGCGACCAGCTGATCGTCGGCGGCGGCATCGCCAACACCTTCCTCGCCGCAGCCGGCTACAAGGTGGGCAAGTCCCTGTACGAGGCTGACCTGGTGGACACCGCCAAGGCCATCGCCGCCAAGGTCAGCGTGCCGCTGCCGGTTGACGTGGTGGTTGCCAAGGAATTCGCCGAAAGCGCCGAAGCGACTGTCAAGGCCATCGCCGACGTTGCTGACGACGACATGATCCTCGACATCGGCCCGCAGACCGCCGCCCAGTTTGCCGAGTTGCTGAAGTCCTCCAAGACCATCCTCTGGAACGGTCCGGTGGGCGTGTTCGAATTCGACCAGTTCGGCAATGGCACCAAGGCCCTGGCCCTGGCCATCGCCGAGAGCCCGGCCTTCTCCATCGCCGGTGGTGGCGACACCCTGGCGGCGATCGACAAGTACGGTGTGAGCGAGCAGATCTCCTACATCTCCACCGGTGGCGGCGCTTTCCTCGAGTTCGTCGAGGGCAAGGTGTTGCCGGCGGTAGAAATCCTGGAGCAGCGCGCCAAGTAAGCCGACTAAACCATGGCAGCGCTCCGTGGTCCCTTTAACAGGGCCTGCAAAATGGAGTGCCTGCCATGCGCTACGCCGCGATTCTGCGGTGAGCCGCCGAGCGACGGTAACGAAGGGGAGTGACATTGCCCCTGACGATGGAAATGCGGCGGAGCCGCATCAAGGAGTAGGGATGAAAGGCCCGTTCGCCCTGGCGACGCTGGCCCTGCTGGCCCTGCTGGCAGGTTGCACCAGCGAGCAGGCCGTTGAGGATCACTGGACCCGCTGGGTCTGTGACAGCCAGGTGGAAGTGCTCTGGCGTTTCGCCGATGCAGACAAGGAAAGCGTCGACCTGCGACTGGGTGGCGGCGATATCGTCCACCGCCTGAAGCAGGAGCCATCGGGCTCCGGAGCCCTGTACAGCGACGGCAACCTGGCCTTCCACACCCAGGGTAACGAAGGCCTGGTCTACTGGGCTGCCACCGACGACCTGATCGGTCGCGCTTGTTCGGCGCCCTGAGCAGATTTTGATTTTCCCCGGGGCGGGCGGATGACCGCTCCTCCTCGGGAACTTGAACCCGGCCTGCCCCTGCGGCAGGCTTTGCAATTTGACAGCCCACCCAATCGGGAGACTGAAACACCATGGCACTCATCAGCATGCGCCAGATGCTGGATCACGCCGCCGAATTCGGCTACGGCGTACCGGCTTTCAACGTCAACAACCTGGAACAGATGCGCGCCATCATGGAAGCGGCCGACAAGACCGACTCCCCGGTGATCGTGCAGGCCTCCGCCGGTGCCCGCAAATACGCCGGCGCCCCCTTCCTGCGCCACCTGATCCTGGCTGCCATCGAAGAATTCCCGCACATCCCGGTGTGCATGCACCAGGACCACGGCACCAGCCCCGACGTCTGCCAGCGTTCCATCCAGCTGGGCTTCAGCTCGGTCATGATGGACGGCTCCCTGCGTGAAGACGGCAAGACCCCGTCCGACTACGAATACAACGTGCGCGTCACCCAGCAGACCGTTGCCTTTGCCCACGCCTGTGGCGTGTCCGTGGAAGGCGAGCTGGGCTGCCTGGGCTCCCTGGAAACCGGCCAGGCCGGTGAAGAAGACGGCGTTGGCGCCGAAGGCACCCTGGACCACAGCCAGATGCTGACCGACCCGGAAGAGGCCGCCGACTTCGTCAAGAAGACCCAGGTGGACGCCCTGGCCATCGCCATCGGCACCAGCCACGGCGCCTACAAGTTCACCAAGCCGCCGACCGGCGACATCCTCGCCATCGACCGCATCAAGGAAATCCACAAGCGCATCCCCAACACCCACCTGGTGATGCACGGTTCTTCCTCGGTTCCGCAGGACTGGCTGGCGATCATCAACGAGTTCGGCGGCGACATTAAGGAAACCTACGGTGTGCCGGTCGAAGAGATCGTTGAAGGCATCAAGCACGGCGTGCGCAAGGTGAACATCGACACCGACCTGCGTCTGGCCTCCACCGGCGCCATCCGTCGCTTCCTGGCCCAGAACCCGGCCGAGTTCGATCCGCGCAAATACTTCGCCAAGACCGTCGAAGCCATGCGCGACATCTGCATCGCCCGCTACGAAGCCTTCGGCACCGCCGGCAATGCCTCCAAGATCAAACCGATCTCCCTGGATGGCATGTTCGCGCGCTACGCCAAGGGCGAGCTGGCCGCCAAGGTCAACTGAGTCCAAGGCAACGCCAACAAAAAGCCCGCTTGATGCGGGCTTTTTGTTGGGCGAATCCTTTTGCGGCTTTTCTGCAGCCTGGCCCGCTTTCCGTCGCGCCCACTTATCGTCGCTCCAGTAGGCCGCTAATATCGCCGCCATCGTCACCCGACTGAGCCAGGAGAAATGCCGAGTGCGCAGGCAGATTGCGGTCATGTTGTTCATGTCGTTGCTTGCAGGCTGTGCCGCCAGGCCTCCTGTGGTGGACGTTCCCGCCCCGCCGCCCGAACCGGTATCCAGCGACCCTCAGCAATGCCAGGGGCGGACCGACTGCACCACCAAGACCTCGCGCACCCTGATGTTCGTCTTCGACTACGCCGAGGCGGGCGGCGCCCTGGTGCAACGCAAGGGCGTGTGGCTGTTCACCCCAACGGCCGCCAAGCCCTCCGGCTGGCCCTCCCTGAAGATCCGCCTGGCCGATCCGCCGACTGGCCGTTTCGA
The DNA here is from genome assembly GCF_000949385.2 of Pseudomonas sp. LFM046. Classification (NCBI taxonomy): domain Bacteria; kingdom Pseudomonadati; phylum Pseudomonadota; class Gammaproteobacteria; order Pseudomonadales; family Pseudomonadaceae; genus Pseudomonas; species Pseudomonas sp. LFM046. The sequence goes on from NZ_JYKO02000001.1 coordinate 231,704, forward strand.
GTTCGCCAGCCAGTGCCCGGCGGGGGATTGCCGGATCAGCGAGGGGGATCTGCTGCGCGTGTACCGGAGCTATCTGGGTGGGGAGCCGTGTTCGTTGCTCGATCCGAAGGCATTGGCGCGTTGTTCTGAGCCGGCGGCCCTGTCCCCCAGCCCCCGCTCCGCGCCCCAGCCTTAGCGCTTCGCGCTAAGGCGCTCATCGGCACCGGAAGCGGTGCTTCCAAAGACGTGCCTCTTCGCCCCTGACGGCGAGGGGCGGGGGGAGGGAGATCAGGGCGCCCGATGCTCAATCTTCAGGCTATAGAAGGTCGCCGCCCCCGCCTCTGTCTCATACCCGGTGTTGTCCTGCGCATACACCCCTGCCTTGAAGTACAGCGACTTGGGCGCCCACGCCGTGGAGAGCTGCTGGCTCCACAGGGTGCCGTTGACCAATACGCTGAGCAGACCCTGGGGCGACACCTCGATCAGGTAGCTGAAGCGCTGGTTCAGGCGAATGCCGCTCAAGAGCGGGATCACGACGCTGGTCTCGACGTCGGGGGAGTTGCGTACCTTGGCCACGATGTTCCCGGTGCTGGTCGTGGTCTTGAACTGATACTCCAGCTTGATCAGCGGGTTCGTGCTGTTGAGGGCGTGGACCTGGCCGATCACCACCTTGCCGGTGGAGGGCACCTGGCTGACGGCGAGGTTGGCGCTGAGCAGGTTGTCGGCGCTGGGGTAGAGCCAGTTGCGCAGCTTGCCGTCGGCGTAGGTTTCGCGCAGTTCGCTGCGGGGGTAGACGGCGTTGGCGGTGGTGGTGCCGTTCACCGGTACCCAGAACGAGATGCCGGTGGTGGTGCTCTGGAAATAGTGGTCCTGATAGCCGCCCACCAGCAGCGGAGTGTCGATGGTGACCGCGGGCACGCCGACGGGGAGGGTGAGGTTCCAGGTGGAGAGGTCGATCATGACGGAGTCCTCGAAAGGAGCTTCCAGTCGGGCGCTGCGCATCCACGTCGCACTTCTGCAGGGACGGCGTTCCGGCCAATCGCGCACGAACTAAAAGTGAAGGTTGCTTGGTGGCAGTTGGCTGCCGTTTCGTCCGAAGGCGTTTTGGCCGTCTCGCGAGCGCTTTATACGAAGGCCTCAGCGGTCTTGTCAGTCACCGATCGTCGGCATGTTGACGTCAAAAATGTGTCGCAAATCGCATTGGCCAGCACTGCGCTATCGCTTTTGCCGAGGAGCTGGAAGTCGGCCGGATATGACCGGCCTTGATCGACAAGGAAATTTTTCCGGAGGCCGCGCCGGTTTTTTGGAGGCCTCTGACCCGGTGCCACTGCCGGGACCCTCCGTCAGCCGACGAAAGGATTTCACGAGAATCTGAACTGGGTCTCAAAGGCCCGTCCTAGAGGCGTTGCGCCAGCATGGTGGGTGGGTCAGGCCGGTGCTCGAAAAATCCCGGGCTCAGGTAGACTGTCGCCCCTTTCGAGTCCCGACTGCCTCGCCATGACCAGCCTCAAATACCTCCGCGGATACCCGGCCAGCCTTCAGGAACAGGTGGCGCGGATGATTGAGGCCGGCCGCCTGGGGGACTACCTGGAGCGCCGCTACCCGGGCCGCCACGAGGTGCAGAGCGACAAGGCCCTGTACAGCTACGCCATGGCCCTGAAGCAGGACCACCTGCGCAATGCCCCGGCGCCGGACAAGGTGCTCTACGACAACAAGCTCGATGTGGTGCACAAGGCCCTCGGCCTGAACACGGCGATCTCGCGGGTGCAGGGCGGCAAGCTCAAGGCGAAGAAGGAAATCCGCGTTGCCTCGTTGTTCAAGGACGCAGCGCCGGAGTTCCTGCAGATGATCCTGGTGCATGAGCTGGCGCACCTGAAGGAACGCGACCACACCAAGGCCTTTTATCAGCTCTGTGAGCACATGCTGCCCGGTTATCACCAGCTGGAGTTCGACCTGCGGGTGTACCTCACCTGGCGCGAGCTCTGAGCGAAGCACCGCTGGCGACGGCTGCCACCTGGGGCCTGCCCGCCGGCAATTCGGCGTGGTGGCCGGCTGCTAGGCTGAAGGAAGCAGTCGACTGAGGTCCGCGGGCATGGGTCCGATCTTCCGCACCCTCTGCGTCATGTTCTGGGTGCTGGGCGTCGTCCCCTTCGCCGGCGCCCGCGACTTGCTCGCCGTCGGCACCGAGTTTCCCGGCATCTATGTCCTGAATCCGAATGGTGAACCCAGCGGTCTGGGTGTTGACGTGATGCGCGCGATCGCCACCGAACTGGGCGATCAGGTGCGCTTCGAGAGCTACCCGTGGGCCCGGGCGCAGAAGCTGGTGGAAGAGGGGCGGGCCGATGTGCTGATCGGGCCGTACCGCACCGCCGCGCGGGAGCGCCGGTTCCAGTTCGCCGAGCCGGGTTTTTATCTCGATCGGGTGGTCTTCTATGCTCGCAGCGATTCCACGGTCAATTGGGATGGCAGCGTGGCCAGCCTGATGGGGCAACGCATTGCGATCATTCATGGCTGGATCTACGGCGAGCGTTTCGAGGCCATTCGCGACCAGCTCGACCTGCATGTCTCCCCCTCGGTGGAACTGGCTTTCAAGCTGCTGATGGCGGGGCGCGCCGACCTGGCGGCGAGCAACGAGCGGGATTCTCGCCCACGGATCGAAGAGCTGGGCCTCAACGGGAAGGTGCGCCTCCTCAAGCCGGATATCGATGCCCAGCCCGGCTATTTCGCGTTGCCCAAGGGTGAGTCCCACCGTCAGCTGCGGGACGATATCGGGCGGGTGCTGCGACAGATGCGTACCGATGGTCGGCTGGCGAAGCTCGCGAAGCCTTATGGTGTGGCCCTGCCCTGACAGCCCGTCCGAAGCTGCAACGGCGCTGGTGGCGGACGCGCAGGCCGTGGCTACAATGCCGGCACAAGCACTTTGGGGGAAAGCCGGATTGAGCGCAGTAGAGTCGGATTACTCGATTTACCGGAGGGTGGTCACCCAGCTTCTGAACGGCGAAGAGCAGTTGCCCAGCTTGCCGATGATTACCCTGGATATCCGCCGCGCCCTGGCCGATCCGAACGTCACTGTTGCGCGGCTGAAGCAGCTCATCAGCAAGGACCCCGCCCTCAGCGCCCTGCTGATGAAACACGCCTCCAGCATCATGTTCCGCTCTACCCAACCCCCCAAGACACTGGACGACGTGATCCGCGTCCTCGGTCTGGATGAGGTGGACCGCATCACCCTGGTGCACAGCCTGAAAAGCCTGTTCACCCTCCACAGCGCCGCCCACAAGCAGCTGTTCGTCGGCGTCTGGGGGCGCATGACCCGCCAGGCCGCCATCAGCGCCGTTCTGGCGCGGCCACTCGGAATCACGTCGCCGGACCATGCGCTGCTGGCCAGCCTGCTCTGCGATGTGGGCGAACTGGCCGTGCTCTCGGCCTTCAAGGACGCCAGCGAGGTGCCGACACCCGACGTCTTCGGACGGCTCTGCCGGGAGTACGGGCAGTCCCTGGGGGTGATCGTGTTGAAGAAGTGGGCGGTGGATGAGGTCTACATCGGCGTAGTGCGCAGCGCCAGGCTGTGGGACGCCGACAGCGATAGCCGGCTTGGGCTGATCGATCTGGTCAATCTCGGCCTCTACCACGCCTTGCGCCAGGACGGCCGTTTCGTTCAGTTACCCGCCATCGAAGGGCTGAGCGCCTACCGCAAGCTGACGCCGCCGCTCGATGCGCTGGACGCCAGCGGCGGCCTGGTCCTGGTATCCACCCACCAGGACGCCATTCAGCGCACCGCCAGCCTGTTGCACTAGCTTCAGGGTCAGACTTTCCAGAAAGGCTTGAGGGCCTCGTCCAGGGCCTGTTCGCGGGTCAGCCCGACGTCGCGAAGGGCGTGTGCATCCAGTTCCAGCAGGGCCCGGCGGGTGGTCAGGCGCAGCCAGAAGCGGTCCCAGCGGTTGCCTGGCAGCTTCGGTGCCAGGGATACAGGCGTGCGTTGATCCTGTTCCAGTTCCGTTGCGAGGAGAGTCAGGCGTACATCGCTCAGGCTGTTCATGGTTGCGTTCCTCAGGCCCTGTGGTGAGTCGGGGTGGAACCATGATGTCTGTCGGCTGAATCCCAATACAGATTCACGATCTGTATATTTTTTTCATACAGATTGCGTGATTTCCTATCTGAATCCTCCGTTTGGGAACCATCTGTACTGGTCCTGATAGGGAGCTGTTCCGATTCGGGAGACTGTCATGAAGCTCTACATCAAGCTGGCCGAGACCCTTGGCGAACGCATCGAGCAGGGCTACTACCGCCCGGGCGACCGCCTGCCCTCGGTGCGAGCCCTGAGCCTGGAGCACGGGGTGAGCCTGAGCACGGTGCAGCAGGCCTACCGCATCCTCGAAGACAACGGCATGGCCGAGCCCAGGCCGAAATCGGGCTACTTCGTCCCGCAGAAGCGCAAGACTCCGGCACTGCCAGCCGTGAGCCAGGCCCCGCAGCGGCCAGTGGATGTCTCCCAGTGGAACGACGTGCTCGACCTGGTCAAGCGCAGCGCCAAGGACAAGGTGGTGGAGCTCGGTCGAGGTGTGCCCGACATCACCAGCCCGAGCCTGAAACCGCTGTTGCGCAGCCTTGGTCGGATCAGTCGGCGTCTGGATGCCAGTTGCCTCAACTACGACAGCATCTACGGCACCGAGGCGCTGCGTGAGCAGATAGCGCGCTTGGCGTTGGATTCCGGCTGCCAGATTCCGGCCAGCGACATCGTCATCACCACCGGCTGCCACGAGGCACTGTCGGTGGCGATCCGCTCCACATGCGAGCCGGGGGATATCGTCGCGGTGGATTCGCCGAGCTTCCACGGCACCATGCAGCGGCTCAAGGGTTTCGGCATGAAGGCGCTGGAGTTGCCGACGGACCCGCTCAACGGCATCAGCCTGGAAGCGCTGGAAATGGCCTTGGAGCAGTGGCCCATCAAGCTGATCCAGATCACCCCCAGCTGCAACAACCCGCTCGGCTACATCATGCCGGAGGCTCGCAAGCGCGCCCTGCTGACCCTGGCCCAGCGCTACGACATACCGATCCTCGAAGACGACGTGTATGGCGATCTCGCCTACCAGTACCCGCGCCCGCGCACCATCAAGTCGTTCGACGAGGATGGCCGCGTCCTGCTCTGCAGCTCCTTCTCCAAGACCGTGGCGCCAGGCATCCGCGTCGGCTGGATCGCCCCGGGCCGCTACCTCGACCGGGTGTTGCACATGAAGTACATCTCCACCGGCGCCACCGCCACCCAGCCCCAGATCGCGCTGGCCGAGTTCATCGGCAATGGCCACTACGAACCGCACCTGCGGCGCATGCGCAGCCAGTACCAGCACAGCCGCGACCGGATGACCGACTGGGTGATGCGCTATTTCCCCGAAGGCACCCGCGTCAGCCGGCCGCAGGGCAGTTTCATGCTCTGGGTGGAACTGCCGGAGGATTTCGACACCCTGCGCCTGAACCGCGCCCTGCTGCCCAAGGGCGTACAGATCGCCGCCGGCAGCATCTTCTCCGCCTCTGGCAAGTACCGGAATTGCCTGCGGATGAACTATTCGTCCCAGCCCACCCCGGCCATCGAGGCAGCGGTGCGGACGGTGGGGGAGACGGTGAGGGAGTTGATGGGGGAGGCGAGCAACCTGTAGGGGCGAACTCATTCGCCATGGGCAGAATCGCTGCCCCCTCGGTCTTGCAGGGCAGACCTTCGGCCTGCTTGGCGAATGAATTCGCCCCTACAGCCGGATCAGCCGTTTCATCGCATTATCCAGCCCTGCATGTGCACGTCGCCCCTCTAGAGTCGTGGCCATCTACATCAAGAGGGCAATGGACATGCCGAGGGATGATCTCTTCAAGGGGCGGATTTCACGGGAAGGGCAGATCTATCACATCACCATGACTACTGATGAGCGGCGGCCCCTGTTCCGGGAATTCGAATGCGCCCGTATAGCCGTTGCCGAGCTTCGTCGATTGCATGAGCAGAACGTGGTCAATTCGCTGGCTTGGGTTTTGATGCCGGATCACTTGCATTGGCTGTTTCAGCTCAATGGGCCGATTGGATTGTCCACAGTGGTCAAGGTGTTCAAGGGGCGTTCGGCCCGACAGCTGGGTTTATGGATGGATACCGGGGGCGCCGTCTGGCAGCAGGGTTTCCGCGACCATGCGCTGCGCAGTGAGGAGGACATCCGCAAGGTCGCTCGTTACATCGTGGCTAATCCGTTGCGGGCGGGCTTGGTGGAGCGAATCGGTGATTACCCGTTCTGGGATGCGCAGTGGCTCTGATTTCTCTGTGGGGGCGAATGAATTCGCCCCCACAAGAGCCGGCCAGGTTCTGGCCGTCTGCTACGCCACCTTCCCCTCATTCAACAAGTGCGCCGCCAACGTCCTGAGCGGCCCCAACTGCCGGCAGATCAGGCCGAGCTCGGTCTGTACCAGTCGCGGGCGGTCGTCCATGTCTTCCGGCAGGTGCGCCAGGTCCCGGGCCAGGGCTTCTTCCTGGTCGCTGTGGATGCTCACGGCCTGCTTCTCGGTCAGGCCCCGGGCGATGTCGTCGAGGCTGCCGGCGATGCGCTCGGCGGCGTTCTCGATGGTCGCGGTCAGGGCTTCTCCCGGCGTCTCGCTGCGGTGGGCGCCGAGGGCGGAGAGGTAGCTCAGCAAGGTGTGGGAGAGCACCAGGAAGCGGAAGCCGATATCCGCCTCCTTACGGAAGTGGCCGGGCTCCATCAGCATGTTGGACAGGGTGGTGGACAGCGCCGCGTCAGCGTTGTGGGCGTTGCGCCGGGCCAGGCGGTAGGCCAGGTCGTCGCGCTTGCCGGCGGCGTACTGCTGCATGATCTGGCGCAGGTAGCGGCTGTTGCACGCCAGGGTGTTGGCCACCACTTGGTTGAGCCGGCGGCCCTGCCAGTCCGGGAGGATGAAGATCACCGCGAGGCCGGCGATCAGTGCGCCCAGCAGGGTGTCCACCAGGCGTGGCAGGAACAGGCCGTAGCTGTTGCCGATCTGGTTGAAGCAGAACAGCACCATCAGGGTGATGGCGGCAGTGGCGAGGGTGTAGCGGGTGGTGCGGGTGGCGAAGAACACCACGCCCGCCACCACGGCGAACACCGACTGCACCAGGGCGCTGGGGAACAGGTCGAACAATGCCCAGCCGAGCGCCAGGCCCAGCAGTGTGCCGGCGATCCGCTGTACCAGCTTGCGCCGGGTGGCGCCGAAGTTGGGCTGGCAGACGAATACCGTGGTGAGCAGGATCCAGTAGCCCTGCTGCGGGTGGATCAGGTGCAGCATCCCGTAGCCGGCGGCCAGCGCCAGGCCCATGCGCAGGGCGTGGCGGAATACCAGGGAGGTGGGCGTGAGGTTCTGCTTGAGGCGCTCCCAGACGTCCTTCAGGCCCTGGGGCGAACGGTCCAGCAGGCTGGCGTCCTGGGCTTCGGCAAGGGCGTCTGGGTTGCTGGAGTCGGTGAGCAGGCGGTCCAGGGTGGCGAGGTTGCGGGCCAGGGCGTTGAGGGAACGCAACAGGCCGCGCCAGGCCGGATTGCTCTGGATGCGCAGGTGCTCCAATGACTTGTTCAGGTCTTCCAGGGCCTGGGTGCCGTCCAGGTAGTCGAACGGCTGGCGCAGACGGATGGCGCGGCCCAGGGCCTGGCAGGCGCCGCCCTGCTGGCGCAGCAGGCGCTGGCAGCGGAACAGCACGTCGCTGTGGAAGAAGGCCTCCGACAGCTCGTTGTAGGGATGGTGCGAGGAGCTGGCGCGCTCGTGGATGTCCTGGGCCAGGAAGTAGAGCTTGAGGTAGCGGTTCACCTTGGGCCCCGGCCGGCCGTTGCCAACCCGGTGCAGGATGATCTCCTTGGCCGCGTTCAGTGCCGCCACCACCTGGCCGTTCTGCCGCGCCAGCTCCAGGCGACGGGCCTCCAGGTCGAGGTGGCGCACCGGTTCCAGCAGCGCGGATTTCAGCTTCAGGTACTTCCCCAGCTCGTTGAACAGCTTGGCCAGGCTCTGCTGCACGGGCTGGTGGGTGAACATCGCCTGCCAGAGCACCGACAGCAGCCCATACCAGGCGGCGCCAGCCACCAGCAGGGCGGGTTCCTGCCAGAGGTTGGTGAGCGCACCGTTGCGCTGGTCGACGCCGATCATGGTGTAGATGGAGAGGATCAGCGTCGCCGAGGCGATGCTGGCGTAACGCTCGCCGAGGGCGCCGAGCATGGTCAGGCCGAAGCTGGCGAGCGCCAGGGCACTGACGAATATCCAGGGATAGGGGAACAGCAGTTCCACCGAAAGCGAGGCGACGCTGAAGCAGCCGAGGGTCACCAGCAAGGCGGTGAGGCGACCCTGCCAACTGTCATCGGTTTCCGCCAGGGCGCTGGCGATGATGCCGAGGAAGAGCGGGATCAACAGGTCCATGCGGTCCTGCTGCCAGCACAGCGCCATGCTCCCGGTCAGGGCGACGAAGACGCGCAGGCTGTAGCTGAACTTGTCCAGCGCCCAGAGGCGGCGCAGCGTTTGAACGAATGGGGTCGAGGGCATAGGGGCCTTGTGGGCGAATGTCCGGGTACGGCTGTGCTGCCGGCTACAGCCTAAGTGTTGCGACGGGCCCTGTCAGCCGCCTTGTCGCATTCGATTCCTTGGTCTGTCGTGGAGCGGTGGGAGTCACATCGGTACAGGGAAAAATCGGTACGAGTGTGCTGATTTCCTGCTGGTGGCTGTCGGGGATTTCGTGCAGGCTTGCGCAAATGCTGGCCAGACCAATTCTCGGATGCCCCCGGATGAGAAGACGCTGTGGTTTTGCCCTGTTCGCCCTTCTGCTCGCGTTGTCGAGCGCCAATGCCGAAACACTGCGCATGGCCGCCGATGTCTGGCCACCCTTCACCGATGCCAGGTTGCCGGGCAATGGCCTGGCCTCTGAACTGGTGAGCGCTGCCCTGAAGCGTGCCGGGCATCGCGCCGAGTACGTCGAGGTGCCCTGGGCTCGCGCGTTGCGTGGCCTTCAGATGGGGGATTACGACCTGATCGTCAACGCCTGGTACAGCGATGAGCGCGCCGGGTACGGCCTGTTTTCCAAACCCTATCTGACCAACCGCATCCTCTTCCTCAAGCGCAAGGGCAGTGCCGTCGATTTCCAGTCCCCGGATGATCTCAAGCGCTACAGCATTGCCGTGGTCCGGGGCTACAGCTATCAGCCGAGCTTCGACAACGACACCCGCCTGCACAAAGTCCCGGTGATGGGCTTCCAGATGGGCGCGCGGATGCTCGCCGCCGGGCGTGTCGAGCTGACTCTGGAAGACGAGCTGGTGGCGCGTTTTTATCTGGGACGCGAGCTGTCAGGCATTCGCGACCAGCTGGAATTCCTGCCCCGACCGCTTTCCGAGAATGGCCTGCACATCCTGGTACGCCGCAGCCATCCACGGCATCAGCAGCTGGTGGAGGACTTCGACCGTGCCATGCAGTCCATGCGTGAGGACGGCACCTATCAGGCCATCTTTGCCCGTCACGGGCTGCCCGCGCCCTGACGTCCGGTCAGCAGCGCGGGCCTGACCAGGCTTCGGGTCAGAGGACGCGAACCTTGTAGGCCCGCCCTTTGATCCGGCCTTCGCTGAGGCGCTTGAGCGCCTGCTTGGCGATGCCGCGTTCCACGGCGACGAAGGCCTGGAAGTCGAAGATGGCGATCTTGCCCACCTGGCTACCGGGAATCCCGGCTTCGCCGGTGAGGGCGCCGAGGATGTCGCCGGGGCGCAGTTTCTCCTTGCGCCCGCCGTTGATGCACAACGTGGCCATCGGGGGCAGCAGCGGTTCGCGATTCTTCACGACCAGTTCGTCCAGGCGCTGCCAGTTCAGCGGGGCCTGCTGCAGGTCCTCGATGGCCTGGGCGCGGTTGGCTTCCGCCGGCGCCACCAGGCTCAGGGCCAGGCCCTTCTCGCCGGCACGGCCGCTGCGTCCGACGCGATGGATATGCACTTCGGGGTCGCGGGACAGCTCGACGTTGATCACCGCTTCCAGCCCGGCAATGTCCAGGCCGCGCGCCGCCACGTCGGTGGCCACCAGCACGCTGCAGCTCTGGTTGGCGAAGAGGGTCAGCACCTGGTCGCGTTCGCGCTGCTCCAGGTCGCCGTGCAGGGACTGCGCGGAAATGCCGTTGCCACGCAGGTGTTCTTCCAGTTCCTGGCACTGCTGGCGGGTGTGGCAGAAGGCGACGCAGGATTGCGGGCGGTTGCTTTGCAACAGGCGCAGTACGGCATCCATGCGCTGGCGCGGGTCGATCTCGTAGAAGCGCTGTTCGATCTGGCTGTCGTCATGCAGCGCTTCCACCTTCACCTGCTGCGGCTCGCGCATGAAGGTCTTGGCCAGTTGGGCGATGCCCGCCGGGTAGGTGGCGGAGAACAGCAGCGTCTGCCGGCGCGACGGGAGCTGGCCGATGATGTCGGCGATGCTGTCGTAGAAGCCCATGTCGAGCATGCGGTCGGCTTCGTCCAGCACCAGGGTGTTGAGGCCGTCCAGCACCAGCGTGCCCTTGCGCAGGTGTTCCTGCACGCGGCCCGGGGTGCCGACGATGACATGGGCGCCGTGCTCCAGGGAGCCCACCTGGGGCCCGAACGGCACGCCACCGCAAAGGGTCAGCACCTTGATGTTGCCGTGACCACGGGCCAGGCGGCGGATTTCCTTGGCTACCTGGTCGGCCAGCTCGCGGGTGGGGCAGAGCACCAGGGCCTGGCAACCAAAGAAGCGCGGGTTCAGCGGCTCCAGCAGGCCGATGCCGAAGGCGGCGGTCTTGCCGCTGCCGGTCTTGGCCTGGGCGATCAGGTCCCGGCCCTTGAGGATCAGCGGCAGGGCCTGGGCCTGGATCGGGGTCATGTCGCGGTAGCCCAGGGTCTCCAGATTGGTCAGGGTGGCCTCGGAGAGGGGCAGCGAAGAAAAGGCGGTGGTGGTCACGGGACAGGCCTGAAAGTCGAAATGGCGCGCAGTTTAGCAGGCCGGCGCGTGCCACCCCGGTCACTCGTCGATATCGCGGCTCACCCGGCGTGCGGCACGGCCGCTGTCGCGCGGCAGCTGGAAGAAGATCGTCGCGGCCAGCAGCGTCAGCACGCCGACACACAGGTAGGTGCCCTGGAAGGCCGCCAGCGTGCTCGACGTGTCCGGTTTGCCGAACCCGCCGAGCAGCGCTGCCGCCACTGCCACGCCGAGGCTCATGGAAAGCTGCATCACCACCGACAGCAGGCTGTTGCCGCTGCTGGCCTGGTGATCGTCCAGGTCCAGCAGGGTGACGGTGTTCATCGCCGTGAACTGCATGGAGTTCACCGCGCCCAGCGCGCCCAGGTGCAGGAGCAGCAGTGGGTAGGGGGTGTCGGCGTCGATCAGCGACAGGCTGGCGATCATCCCGCCCAACAGCATCGTGTTGCCCAGCAACAGACGACGGTAGCCAAGGCGGTCCAGCAGGGGCTTGGCCAGCGGCTTGGCGAGCATGGCGGCGAGCGCCAGGGGGATCAGGGTCATGCCCGCCTGCGCTGGCGGAAAACCGAGGGCGACCTGCAGCAGCAGGGGCGTGAGGAAGGGCAGGGCACTGCTGCCCAGGCGCGAGAACAGGTTGCCGAGAATGCCTGCGGCGAAGGTGCGGGTGCGGAACAGCGAGGGGGCGAACAGCGGCTTTTCCACCTGCACCGCGTGCAGCCAGTAGGCGGCGAGGCAGGCCAGGCCGCCAAGCAACAGCAGCATCACGCGTACATGGGGCAGGTGCAGTTCGCCGAGACCTTCCAGGGCGATGGTGATCAGCACCATTGCCGTGCCGAACAGCAGGAATCCGACGACGTCCAGGCGCACCGACCCGCTGCCGCGCAGGTCCGGCATGAAGCGCCACGCGGCCAGTCCGCCCAGCACGCCCACCGGCAGGTTGATCAGGAAGATCCAGTGCCAGCTGACGTATTCCACCAGCCAGCCGCCCAGGGTCGGGCCGATCAACGGACCGAGCAGGCCGGGCAGGGTGATGAAACTCATGATCCGCACCAGCTCCGAGCGCGGGTAGGCGCGCAGTACCACCAGGCGCCCCACCGGCATCATCAGCGCGCCGCCAAGGCCTTGCAGCACCCGCGCGCCCACCAGTTGCGGCAGTGTCGAAGACAGGGCGCAGACCAGTGAACCGAGGCTGAACAGCAGCACTGCGCCGAAGAACACCCGGCGGGTGCCGAAACGGTCGGAAAGCCAGCCGGAGGCGGGGATGAGCAGGGCCACGGTGAGCAGGTAGGCGATGACCACCGATTGCATGCGCAGCGGGTCTTCCGCCAGGTCGTGGGCCATGGCCGGCAGGGCGGTGTTGAGGATGGTGGCGTCGAGGGCCTGCATGAAGAACGCCACCGCCACCAACCAGGGCAGCAGGCGCGCGGTGCGGGCATCGAGCTGGGCGGGTTCGGCCATGGGAATCCTTGCGTGGGCGACCTCGCGCACTTTAGGCGGGCGCCGGCTGCCTCGCCAGCGCAATCGATCGTCCAGAGCGCGCTGGTGTTCGGCTGCTAGCCTTGCCACTATCCCACTCTCACCTACGGCTGCCATGGACAGGACTGTACCCATGCGGACGCTTTGCGCCCTTTTGTCGAGCTGGCTGATCGCCTTCCCCTGCCTGGCGGCGGAGTGGTTTCCGCTGCAGGTGGAGATGGATGGCCGCAAGGCCGATTACCAGCCCCTCGACCGCGCCAGCAAGCCCTGGCGCATCTGCGCGCTGTTGCCCCATGGCATGGACCGCTACTGGTGGGGTGTGGCCTGGGGGCTGTATGAGGAGGCGCAGCGCCAGGGCGTGCAGCTCGGGATATACGAAGCCGGCGGCTACCAATACCCGGACATGCAGCGGGCGCAATTGACCCGCTGCGGACAGCTCGCCGCGGACGCCTATGTGATCGCCGCCATCAAAGCCAAGGGGCTGTGCGACGAGATCGCCCTGCTCAAGCGCGACAAAGTGCCGGTGATCGATCTGGTCAACGGCATCGACTGCCCCGGCGTCACCGCACGCTCACGGGTGGATTTCGCCGGCATGGTGCGAGCGGCCATTGGTTATATCCGCACCCACAGCAAAGGCCGTCCTGTGCGCGTGGGCTGGCTGCCAGGCCCCAAGGACGCCGGATGGGTGCAGGCTGCCGAACGCAGTATGGCCGAGGTGACCGCTGGCACTAATGTGACCCTGAGATCGGCGGGCTATGGCCCTGTGGACCGCTCTACCCAGGCGGTGCTGGTGCGCCAGTTGCTGGCCCGCGAGCCGCAGCTCGACTACATCCTCGGCAATGCCGAAGCGGCCGCCTTCGCCGCCCAGCTGGTGCGTGCCCGTGGCAGCCACTACAAGGCCCAGGTGGTGTCGTTCTACGCCACCGAGCGGGTGCTGGAGGCCATTGGCGACGGCACCATCCTGGCCGCGCCCACCGATTCTCCGGTGATTCAGGCGCGGGTCGCGGTGGATCTGGCGGTGCGAGCTCTGGAAGGCAAGCCGATCGCGACGCTGGTCAGCCCGGAGATCGAGGTGATCGACCAGTCAAATCTCAAGGGTTTCGACATCAGCCGTCTGATGCCGCCCAGCGGGCACTGGATGATCCGGCAGGAGTTGCCGGAGTGACTGGACGGGGGCGAATTCATTCGCCCCTACAGGCCCAGCACCGAACCTCTCCGCAAAACAAAACGGCCCCTGGCGCGTCACGCCAGGGGCCGTTTCATTCAGCAGGTCAGCCTTACACTTTGCGTACCGGCGTGCCACGCACCGGCTTCTCTCCGGCCACGTAGTAGCTGGCGGTGCTGCGCGGCAGGGGCTTACGGTTGCGGATCTTATCGGCGATCTTCTCGGCGATCATGATGGTGGTCGCGTTGAGGTTGCCGGTGATGATCTCCGGCATGATCGACGCGTCCACCACCCGCAGGCCTTCCATGCCGTGCACGCGGCCCTGGCCGTCGACCACGGCCATGTCGTCGGTGCCCATCTTGCAGGAGCAGGACGGGTGGAAGGCGGTTTCGGCGTGATTGCGGATGAAATCATCCAGCTCGGCGTCGCTCTGGCGGTTCGCGCCCGGGCTCAGCTCACGGCCACGGTACGGGTCCAGCGCCGGCTGGGCCATGATCTCGCGGGTGAGGCGGATGCCGTCGCGGAATTCCTGCCAGTCCTGTTCGTGGGACATGTAGTTGAACAGGATGCTCGGGTGCTGGCGCGGGTCCTTCGACTTCAGGTGGATGCGGCCGCGGCTCGGCGAGCGCATGGAACCCATGTGGGCCTGGAAGCCATGCTCCTGCACGCCCTTGCTGCCGTTGTAGTTGATCGCCACGGGCAGGAAGTGGAACTGGATGTTCGGCCAGGCGAATTCCGGCCGGGTACGGATGAAGCCGCCGGCCTCGAACTGGTTGCTGGCGCCCAGGCCCGTGCCGAGGAACATCCATTCGGCGCCGATGGCCGGCTGGTTCCACCATTTGGTGGCCGGGTAGATGGAAACCGGTTCCTTGCAGGCGTACTGCAGGTAGAGCTCCAGGTGGTCCTGCAGGTTGGCGCCGACGCCCGGCAGGTCGTGTACGACCGGCACGTCGAGGTCGCGCAGCAGGGACGCCGGGCCCACGCCAGAGCGCTGCAGCAGCTGCGGCGAGGCGATGGCGCCGCTGCACACCAGCACTTCGCGACGGGCATGGGCGGTGATCAGGTTGTCGCTGTTGCCCTTGAGGTAGGCGACGCCGATGGCGCGCTTGCCGCTGAACAGGATGCGGTCGCTCAGGGCGTGGGTGACGATGGTCAGGTTCGGGCGGTTGCGCGCCTGGTCCAGGTAACCGCGGCCGGTGGCGGCACGGCGGCCTTCCGGGGTCACGGTGCGGTCCATGGGACCGAAGCCTTCCTGCTGGTAGCCGTTGAGGTCTTCGGTGCGCGGGTAACCGGCCTGCACGCCGGCCTCGACCATGGCGTGGAACAGCGGGTTGTTGCCGGCCTTGGGCGTGGTCACGCTCACCGGGCCATCGCCGCCGTGGAAATCGTTCGGGCCGATGTCGCGGGTTTCAGCCTTGCGGAAGTAAGGCAGGCAGTCCAGGTAGGTCCAGTCTTCCAGGCCCGGGAGCTTGGCCCAGTGGTCGAAGTCCAGGGCGTTGCCGCGGATGTAGCACATGCCGTTGATCAGCGAGGAGCCGCCCAGGCCCTTGCCACGGCCGCACTCCATGCGGCGGTTGTTCATGTAGGGCTCCGGATCGGTCTCGTAGGCCCAGTTGTAGCGGCGGCCCTGCAGCGGGAAGGCGAGGGCGGCGGGCATCTGGGTACGGAAGTCCAGGCGATAGTCCGGGCCGCCGGCTTCCAGCAGCAGGACGCTGACATCGGCGTCTTCGGTCAGGCGGGTGGCCAGCACGTTACCGGCGGAGCCGGCGCCGACGATGATGTAATCGAATTCTTGGGACATTTGACTTACCTGCTAGATAACCCGGAGCAGCCTCCGGGGCACGGCATCTTTTTCTCGGGTGCGGCCCGGGATGTCCCGGGCCGCCGGGGTGCTTTCGCCGATCAGAACACCGAGTAGTAGTCGCCCATCTCGACCTGGACGGACTTGATGCGGGTGTAGTGGGCCAGGGTGGTCAGGCCGTTCTCGCGGCCGACGCCGGACTGCTTGTAGCCACCCACCGGCATTTCGGCGGGGGACTCGCCCCAGGTGTTGATCCAGCAGATGCCGGCTTCCAGCTTGTGGATCACGCGGTGGGCGCGGGCCAGGTCTCGGGTGACCACGCCGGCGGCCAGGCCGTACTCGGTGTCGTTGGCGCGGCGAATCACTTCTTCCTCGGTGTCGTAGACCAGGATGCTCATCACCGGGCCGAAGATTTCCTCGCGGACGATGGTCATGTCATCGGTGCAGTCGCTGAACACGGTGGCGGCCACATAAGCGCCCTTGGCGAATTCGCCGTCGGTGACGCGCTCGCCGCCGATCAGCAGGCGCGCGCCTTCCTTGCGGCCGGCCTCGATGTAGCCCAGCACGCTTTCCATGTGGGCGAAGCTGGTCAGCGGGCCGAAGTTGGTGTTGGCGTCTTCCGGGTTGCCCAGGCGGATGCGCTTGACGCGCTCGATCACCTTGGCCTCGAAGCGGGCCTGCAGGGCGCGCGGCACGAATACGCGGGTGCCGTTGGTGCAGACCTGGCCGGAGCTGAAGAAGTTGGCCATCACGGCGATGTCGGCAGCGCGGTCGAGGTCGGCGTCTTCGAAGATGATCAGCGGCGACTTGCCGCCCAGTTCCATGGTCACTTCCTTCAGCGAGGAGCTGGAGGCGCTGGCCATCACCTTCTTGCCGGTGGAGGTGCCGCCGGTGAAGGAAATCTTCTCGATCAGCGGGTGCTCGGTCAGCCACTGGCCGACTTCACGGCCGCTGCCGGTGAGAACGTTGAACACGCCGTCCGGCACGCCGGCTTCGGTGTAGATCTCGGCCAGTTTCAGGGCGGTCAGCGGGGTGACTTCGCTGGGCTTGAAGATCATGGCGTTGCCGGCGGCCAGGGCCGGGGCGGACTTCCACATGGCGATCTGCACCGGGTAGTTCCAGGCGCCGATGCCGGCGACCACGCCCAGCGGCTCGCGGCGGGTGTAGACGAAGCTGGTTTCGCGCAGCGGGATCTGCTCGCCTTCGATGGCGGGGATCAGGCCGGCGTAGTACTCGATCACGTCGGCGCCGGTGACGATGTCCACAGCCTTGGTTTCGGCCAGCGGCTTGCCGGTGTCCAGGGTTTCCAGCTCGGCCAGTTCGTCGTTGCGCTCGCGCAGGATGTCCACGGCGCGACGCAGGATGCGCGAGCGCTGCATGGCGGTCATGGCGGCCCAGACTTTCTGGCCTTCGACGGCGCTGGCGACGGCGCGCTCGACGTCATCCTTGCTGGCGCGCTGGACCTTGGCCAGGACTTCACCATTGGCCGGGTTGACGGTCTCGAAGCTGGCGCCGCTGGTGGAGTCGACGTAGCGGCCGCCAATGTAGAGCTTCTGTTCTTCGAATCGGGCCATGGTGGCTGTCCTCTCTAGGTCTTGTGTTCGCAAGGCTGCCGGGCGGTTCACGCCGCCTGCTTGGCCAGTTGTTGATCAAGGAATTCGTAGGCAAGCCGGCGGGCCTGCTCGGTGTCGAAGGCTTCGCCGGACAGGGCGCCGCGCAGCCAGAGGCCGTCGATCAGGGCGGCCAGGCCACGGGCGGCGGCACGGGCGCTTCGTGCATCGAGCTCGCGGCGGAATTGCCAGCAGAGGTTCGAGTAGAGGCGCAGGTCGTTGATGCGCTGCAAACGGCGCAGGGACGGCTGATGCATGCTGCTGGCCCAGAACGCCAGCCAGGTCTTCATGGCCGGGCCATTGACCTGGGTCTCGTCGAAGTTGCCGTCGATGATGGAGCGGATGTAGCCCCGCGCGCTGTCGTCGCGCATGGTCTCGCGGCGCTTGCGCACCGCGTCCTGCAGATCGTTCATGAGGAAGCGCATGGTGGCTTCCAGCAGGCCGTTCTTGTCCTGGAAGTAGTGGCTGATGATGCCGTTGGAAACCCCGGCGAGCCGCGCAATGTAGGAAATGCTGGCGTCGCCCATGCCGACCTGGTCCACCGCCTCGAGGGTGGCGTGGATCAGTTGGGTGCGGCGCAGGGGCTGCATTCCGACTTTGGGCATGGGGTTTCCTCCTTCTCCGGGACCATTCCCGACGAGTTGAAATCCAGCCTACTTTATTTTGATTGATCGTTCAAACAACAAAGAATACGATGCGCACCATGGAACGGGATGCGGCAGTTCGCCGCACCTGATTTCAGGCCTTCGGCCAGCGATTGCCACCCGTCGCCGGCTGCGGGCGCGGGTCTGTCGTTGCGCCCATGAGGCGCCTGCTTTCACTGCCCTGGATAGTCCAAATGAGTAAAGCTCCAACAACAAACCACGGGAAGGTGCGCCTGAATCCGATCGTGTTCTTCGGATCCACCGCACTCATCATGCTTCTCACGGTTGCCTTGATTGCGTTCCCGGAAGAAGCCGGCAGCGTGCTCGGCTCGGCCCAGGCCTGGCTGTCGCGCAGTTTCGGCTGGTACTACATGCTGGCCATCGGCGCGTACCTGTTCTTCGTCCTCTACGTCGCCTTCTCCCGCTACGGCCACCTGCGCCTCGGTGCCGACGACAGCAAACCGGATTTCAGCTACGGCGCGTGGGCCGGCATGCTGTTCTCCTCGGGCATCGGTATTTCGCTGCTGTACTTCGCGGCGTCCGAACCCATCGACCACCTCTACAACCCGCCGGAAGGCGAGCCCGGTAGCCAGTTCGCCGCGCGTCAGGCGCTGCAACTGACCTTCCTCCACTGGGGCGTCCATGGCTGGGCCATCTATGCGCTGGTGGGGCTGGCGGTCGGCTATTTCGCCTATCGCCACAACAAGCCGCTGGCGCTGCGTTCGGCGCTCTATCCGCTGTTCGGCGAGCGCCTGATGAAAGGCTCGGTGGGCAACGCGGTGGACTGCTTCGGCATCTTCGTGACCCTGCTGGGCCTGGTGACCAACCTCGGTATCGGCTCGCTGCAGGTGTCTTCCGGCCTGGAGTACCTGTTCGGCCTGCCCCACAGCCAGGGCGCGCTGCTGGCGGTGATCCTGGTGATGAGCGCCGTGGCCACCCTGGCTGCGGTGTCCGGTATCGAGAAGGGCATCCGCCGCCTGTCCAACCTGAACATCATCCTGTTCAGCGGCCTGCTGGTATTCGTGCTGCTGGCCGGCCAGACGCTGCACCTGCTCAACGGCTTTGTGCAGAACCTGGGCGATTACCTCAACGGCCTGGTGCTGAAGACCTTCGACCTCTACGTCTACACCGGCGAGTCCGGCAAGAGCGAAGAGTGGATGGGCCTGTGGACCCTGTTCTACTGGGCTTGGTGGATCTCCTGGGCGCCCTTCGTCGGCATGTTCGTCGCGCGTATCTCCCGTGGCCGTACCGTGCGCGAACTGGTCAGCGGCGTGCTGCTGATCCCGCTGGGCTTCACCCTGGCCTGGCTGTCGGTGTTCGGTAACAGCGCCATCGACCTGGTGATGAACCAGAACGCGGCGGACCTGGGCAAGGCGGCGCTGGAGCAGCCGGCCATGTCCATCTACCTGCTGCTGGAGCACTACCCCTGGGCCAAGGCAGTGATCGGCCTTTCCATCTGCGTGGGCTTCGTGCTGTTCCTCACCCCGGCGGACTCCGGTTCGGTGATGCTGGCCAACCTGTCCCGCGAAGAAGGCGACCTGGACGAAGACGCGCCCAACTGGCTGCGCATCTTCTGGTCCGTGGTGGTGACCCTGGCCACCATCGGGCTGCTGTTTGCCGGCAACTTCACCGCCATGCAGACTGTGGTGGTGCTGGCGGGCCTGCCGTTCTCGGTGGTGCTGCTGCTCTACATGTTCGCCCTGCTCAAGCAGATGAAGGCGGATGTGGCGGCAATGGAGCATGCGCCGAAGCACCCGAACGTCGTCCAGTTGCAAGGCGAAGCGGCCTGATCGGCCAATCGCCAGGAATGAAAAAGCCCGGTCTCAGGACCGGGCTTTTTTATGGGTGGCGGCTTCGCATTTTCCTGTAGGGGCGAATGAATTTGCCCCTACACCAGCGCCTCTCCGACCTCGGCTTTTGCGAGCTGCTGATCCAGGTAGTCGTAGGCAATCTGCAGCGCCTGTTCGATGTTGAAGGCATCACCCGACAGGGCGCCACGCAGCCAGAGGCCATCGATCAGCGCGGCCAGGCCGCGGGCGGCGGAGCGAGCCTGGTCCAGGGGCAGGGCGCGGCGCAGTTCGCAGCAGAGGTTGGAATACAGTCGGTGGTCGTTGATCCGCTGCAGCCGGCGCAGGGAAGGCTGATGCATGCTGGCCGCCCAGAACGCCAGCCAGGTCTTCATGGCAGGGCCGCTGACTTGGCTGTCGTCGAAGTTGCCGGCGACGATGGCCCGCAGGTGGGCGCGCGGGGTGTCCTCGCGCAGGGCGGAGCGGCGCTGGCGCACGGCGGAGCTGAGTGCGCCCATCAGGTGACGCATGGTGGCTTCCAGCAGGCCGTTCTTGTCCTGGAAGTAATGGCTGATGATGCCGTTGGAGACGCCGGCGATGCGGGCGATGTAGGCAATGCTGGCATCGCCGAGGCCCACCTGGTCGACGGCTTCGAGGGTGGCCTGGATCAACTGCGAGCGGCGGATCGGCTGCATTCCGACCTTGGGCATCAGATATTTCCACCATCTTGTGTGGGATTCGGGAGCGCGCAGTCTAGGGGGTATTTGATTGATCGATCAATCGAGGGGATTGATCGAGGCGGGATTCAGGCACTGCATAAAAGCAAAACCCCCACGGGCCTTGCGGCCGGTGGGGGCTTGTTGATGCGAAGTGAAGGCTTACTTCAGCCACTCATCCACACGTTGCGGGTTCTTGGCGATCCAGTCCTTGGCGGCCGCTTCCGGCTTGGCGCCTTCGCGGATGGCCAGCATCACGGCACCCACTTCTTCGCCGCTCCAGGAGAACTTCTTCAGGAACGCGGTGGCTTCGGCGGCCTTGGCTTCCAGGCCAGGGTTGACCACGGTGTCGACGTGCTCGTCATCGCCATAGACCTTTTTCGGGTCTTCCAGGAAGCGCAGCTTCCACTTGGCAAACATCCAGTGCGGAATCCAGCCGGTCACCACGATCGGCTTCTGGGCCTTCTCGGCGCGGGTCAGGGCGGTGGCCATGGCCGGGCCGGAGCTGGGCATCAGTTTGATGTCGAGGTTGTATTGCTTGATGGCGTCCTCGGTGCGGCGCATCACGCCGGCGCCGGCGTCGATGCCGGTGATCTTGCCGTCGAAGTCCTTGCTGTACTTGCCCAGGTCTTCGATGGATTTGGCCTGCACGTAGTCAGGAACGATAAGGCCGATCTTCGCGCCTTTGTAGTTCGAGCCCAGCACCACCACCTTGTCCTTCAGCTTGGCGTAGTACTCGCCGTGGGTGGCCGGCAGCCAGGCGGAGAGGGTGGCGTCCAGGTCACCGCGGGCCACGCCCTGCCACATGATGGCCGGCTCGACGGGCTGGAGCTCTACGCCGTAGCCGAGCTTCTCCTTGAGGATCTCGCCCGCTACGTAGGTGGCGGCGACGCTGTCGTCCCAGCCGTTCACATAGCCGATTTTCAGGGTGGGTTTGTCAGCGGCGCTGGCCGTGCCCATGCCCATACCGAGGGCCAGGGCGGCGACGCCGAGGGATTGCAGACACAGGGATTTCAACTTGCGCATACGTATTGCTCCATCAGGTGGGATTGGCAGCCAACTACGTGGTCGATGGCCCGTTCTCAGGCGGGGTTCGCGACAGTGCCCCTCGCGGCCCGTTACCGGGCCACGATTGGCGAATTGCAAGGAACGGGGCTCCGCTGGAGCCCGGGGTGTTACAGGCCGATGTGTTTCTTCACGGCAGCGGCGCCGTCCTGGCCGTCATAGGTGGTAACGCCGGCCAGCCACTTGTCCAGGGCTGCCGGATTGGCCTTCAGCCAGCTCTTGGCGACCGTGACCGGGTCTTCCTTCTTGAGCACCTTCTCCATCAGCTGGCTTTCCATCTCGACATTGAACTGCAGGTTGTTCAGCAGTTTGCCGACGTTGGTGCAGCGCTGTTCGTAGTCCGGCGGCACCACGGTGTAGACCTTGGCGGCGCCGTAGTCCGGACCGAACACGTCGTCGCCACCGGCCAGGTAGGTGATGTCGAACTGAGTGTTCATCGGGTGCGGTGCCCAGCCCAGGAACACTACGGGCTCTTTCTTCTTCACCGCGCGCTGTACCTGCACCAGCATGCCGGCTTCGGACGATTCGACCATGCGGAATTCGCCCAGGCCGAACTGGTTGCCCTTGATCATCTTGTCGATCAGGAGGTTGCCGTCGTTGCCCGGCTCGATGCCGTAGATCTTGCCGCCCAGCTGGTCCTTGAACTTGGAGATGTCCTGGAAGCTCTTCAGGCCAGCGTCAGCCGCGTAGGTCGGCACCGCCAGGGTGTACTTGGCGCCTTCCAGGTTCGGCGTCGGCAGCACCTTCACGCCGTTGTCCTTGGTGAAGGGCTCGATCACCGCGTCCATGGAGGGCGCCCAGTAACCGAGGAAGACGTCGATCTGCTTGTTCTTCACGCCGGTGAAGGCGATGGGCACAGACGCCATGATCTTGCGTGGGGTGTAGCCCAGTCCCTCGGTCAGTACCATGGCCACGCCGGTGGTGGCGGCAATGTCGGCCCAGCCGATTTCGGCGAAGCGGACCTGTTTGCAGCTCTGCGGCTCCTGGGCCCAGGCACCCTGGGCCAGTGCGCAGGCCAGCAGGCCCAGTGCAGCGACTTTTTTCATTCTTTTCATTAGCGACTCCCTGACATTGAAAGATGAAGCGTTCTTTATTGCGCTTGCTGCCGCTGCAGTCGGGCACCGAGTCGGCCAAAGACGCGACCACGGGTGGCAGTCTGGCGAGTACCGAAACTTTCCGTGATTCGGTCGAGGATGATCGCCAGCAGGACCACCGCCATGCCGCTTTCGAAGCCCAGGCCGATGTCCAGGCGCTGGATACTGGCGAGCACGTCGTTACCCAGACCGCCGGCGCCGACCATCGACGCGATGATCACCATGGACAACGCCATCATGATGGTCTGGTTGACGCCCGCCATGATCGACGGCATGGCATTGGGCAGCTGCACCTTGTATAGCAGCTGCCAGCTGGTGCAGCCGAAGGATTGACCAGCTTCGACGATTTCCTTGTTCACCTGGCGGATGCCGAGGGCGGTCAGACGCACCGCCGGGGGCATGGCGAAGATCACTGTGGCGATGATGCCGGGCACGCGGCCGAGGCCGAAGAGCATGGCGGCCGGGATCAGGTAGACGAACGCCGGCATGGTCTGCATGAAGTCCAGTACCGGACGGATCACGTAGGCCACGCGCTCGCTCTTGGCCGCCCAGATGCCCAGCGGAACGCCGAGGACCAGGCTGATCAGGGTCGAGGAGAAGGTCAGGCCGAGGGTGACCACGGTCTGTTCCCAGAAGCCGGTCATCACGATGAGGATCAGTGAGACCGCGGTGAAGGCGGCGAACTTGGCGCCGATGCGCCAGAAGCCAAGCCCCACGAAGACGGCAATGATCACCCAGGCCGGCGGCCAGAGCAGGAAGCGCTCGATCAGCTCGGAGAAGCCGCTGACGACATTCCCGATGCTTTCGAAGGCGCCGCTGTAGTTTTCCAGAAGGTGCTGGACGACATCGTTGACCCAGCTACCCAGATCCAGTTTCTCGCTCATCGTCATTCTCCCCGCAGGCGGCTCAGCAGGCGGCCTTTGCTGATCGCGCCGCTATAGCGGCCACTCTGGTCGACCACCGGGATCGGCCCCTCGTTGATCACCAGGCGCTGGATGACGCTGTCCAGCGGCAGGTCCTCCGGTACCGGGTCGATGTGCTTGAGCAGGTTGTGCTCCAGGTCCACGGTGCGGCCGCCCTCTACCAGCAGAGCGATCTTCTCCAGGCTGATGGAGCCGCGGAAGGTGTTCTTCTCATCGACGATGAAGGCGTAGTGCTTGTCCATGGCCTGCAGCTTCTGGCAGACCATCTGGGCGTCAGGCGCCTTGCCGTTGTGCACGAACAGCGGAACGCTGTCGGACTTGAGCTGGCCGGCGGTGAGGTAGCGGCTGGTGTCGACCGTGTTGAAGAAGTTGCGCACGTAGTCGTTGGCCGGGTTCTCGATGATCTCCTGGGGCGTGCCCACCTGGATCAGCTTGCCGCCCTCCATGATGCCGATGCGCGAACCGATGCGCATGGCTTCCTCAATGTCGTGGGACACGAAGATGATGGTGCGGCTGTGCTTCTTCTGCAGGTCCAGCAGCACGTCCTGCATCTCGCGGCGCTTGAGCGGGTCGAGGGCCGAGAAGGCCTCGTCCATGATGATCATCGACGGGTCGACGGCCAGGGCGCGGGCCAGGCCGACGCGCTGCTGCATGCCGCCCGACAGCTCATGGGGATACTTGTGGGCGAAGCTGGCCAGGCCAACCTGCTCCAGCACTTCCATGGCGCGCTTTTCGCGTTCCTTCTTGCCCTTGCCGGCCACTTCCAGGCCGAAGGCGGCGTTGTCCAGCACGCTGCGCGACGGCATCAGGGCGAAGGACTGGAACACCATGCTCATGTCGCGGCGGCGCAAGTCGATCAGTTGCGACTTGGGCAGCTTGGCGACGTTCTGGCCGTCGATGAAGACATCGCCGGCGGTGGGTTCGATCAGACGGTTGATCAGGCGAATCAGGGTGGACTTGCCCGAACCCGACAGGCCCATCAGCACGAAGATTTCACCTTCGTTGACGCTGAAGGACACGTCGCTGACGCCAATCACGGCGCCGCGTTCAGCCAGGATCTTTTCCTTGCTCCAGCCTTGCTTGAGTAAATCGATTGCTTCTTGCGGTTGTTGCCCGAAAACCTTGTAAAGGTTTTGAACCACGATCTTTCCAGACTGCATGGGATATTTCCCCTTCAGTAGACATCCAGGTCAGCTACACGGAGCCAGAACGGACGCTCGATGACGCCCAGCCTGGTGATGCCGACTGTCTTGCCTGTGTGGATAACAATGTTTCGAGAACCTGACAGCCCTCTGGCAGTGTTACGAAACCCATTCCCTGGGCGGGTTCAGCACCTCGAACCGAGGTGCGCGTACTTCCGAAATTTCTTATTAGGCCGGCCTCTACTCGGGGGGAGACCGCCGCTTGTGTTCTTCGGTCCGGAGCGGAGTGCTCGCGGTCTGTCGGTCCACGGGAACCGACAGCGACGAAATCGGGTGACTCAACGATAAAGCCTTGAGGCCTTGGCAATTGTCGGTTTGCGACGTTCATATGTTGGGCGGCGACATGGCCTGTGGTTATCGCTGGACGCGCGGTGTCACGGCGCTTTGGTCGGGGCGAGGGTCGCTGGCAGCGGGCCGCCGTCACGTGCGGTAACACCCTGCAGCCAGGCCGCGAGGGTGTCGGGATTGGCATTCAGCCAGGCCTTGGCCTCGCGCCGGCGGTTGGTGCTCTGGTTAAGTATGGCCTCCATCAGGTGGTTCTCCATGGCCAGGCTGAATTTCAGGTTCTTCAGCAGCCGGCCAAGGTTAGGGCATTCTTGTGTCAGGCCTTTTCGCGTATTGGTGTAGACCGTGGCGCCGCCGTAGTTCGGGCCGAACCAGTCATCCCCGCCCGACAGGTAGTGCATCTGCAGCTGGTTGTTCATGGGGTGCGGTTCCCAGCCGAGGAACACCGCCCACTGGTTGAGGTGTTCGGCGCGCTTGACCTGGGACAGCATGCCGTTTTCGCTCGACTCGACGAGTTTGAAATCGCCGAGGCTGAACGCATTCCCCTTGATCATCTTCTGGATCAGCGCGTTGCCGTCGTTGCCCGGCTCGATACCGTAGATCCTGCCGCCAAGCTGCTCCTTGAACTTGGCCAGGTCGGCGAAGCTCTTCACGCCACCATCCCAGGCTGCCTGGTTCACTGCCAGGGTGTACTTGGCGCCGGTAAGGTTGGCGCCAAGGCTCTCCACCGTCCCATTGTCCAGGTAAGGGCGTATGTCGTGCTCACTGCTTGGCATCCAGTTGCCGAGAAAGACATCGACCTTGCCTTCGCTCAAGGCTTTATAGGTGTCGGTCGCCGACAGTCGTTTCACCTTGGTGATGTAGCCGAGCTCGTTCAGCACATAACGGGTGACAGCGGTGGTGACGGTGATGTCAGTCCAGCCGACATCGGAGAAGTGCACGGTGGAGCAGCGTTCGGGGTCGGGGGCGGCCAGGGCCGATTGGGTGGTGCAAACGGAGGTCGCCAGCAGCATCGCCGCCAGCAGGGGAGTAGTAGGTCGAGTCATGGAAAGGGTCCGTCCACAGCAGGTTTTATTGTCGTTCTCCGGACTCGCGTGGCTGTCGGACTGCTGCAGACCGCGCCCGCCGGGCGCCCGAATGATGCGGACCAGACACGTCGCCTGACTACCGACTGGGTCGCAGGTAGAAATGATCTGTCGCGGCTGGCATAGGGAAGCCGGTGCTCTGTCACGACGATGCTCTGTAGGGGCGAAATCATTCGCCAAGCAGGCCGAAGGTCTGCCCCTTGGAATCCAATCGGGGTCGCTTCGCAACCCTTGGCGAATGAATTCGCCCCTACAAGGACAGATCGAACCCTCCCCGACCACGACGTGTTTGGATACGAGCAAGTCGGTTCGGGAAGTCGCCGCCTCGGCGAAATGCCGATCATGTTCGCCAGTGAGATTTCTACCGGAGTTGCCCCGTGGCTATCAGCGTGTTCGACCTGTTCAAGATCGGTATCGGCCCCTCCAGCTCCCACACCGTGGGCCCAATGCGGGCGGCGGCGCTGTTCGCCACGGCGCTGCGCGAGCGTGGGCTGCTGGCACAGGTGACGCGGGTCGAGGTGCGCCTGTACGGCTCGCTGTCGGCCACCGGCGTCGGCCACGGCACCGACCGTGCCACCCTGGTGGGTCTGATGGGCGAATGGCCGGATCAGGTCGACCCGAAGCAGATCGGCCCGCGCATCGAGGCGCTCAAGGCCTCCGGCGAACTGCTGCTGGACGGCACGCACCCGGTGGCTTTCGACTGGCCGCGCGACCTGCTGCTGTTGGACGAGAACCTCCCCTACCACCCCAACGCCATGACCCTGATCGTGTTTGGCGCAGCGGGTGAACTGCACCGCGACACCTACTACTCCATCGGCGGCGGCTTCGTGGTCGACGAGGCCCAGGCCCGGGCCGGCCAGCTGGACCAGGACACCACCGTGCTGCCCTACGATTTCTCCAGCGGCGAAGAGCTGCTGCAGCTCTGTCAGCGCCACGGCCTGCGGGTCTCCGAGCTGATGCTGGCGAACGAGAAGGCCTGGCGCAGCGAGGCGGAAATCCGTGCCGGGCTGCTGAAACTGTGGGACGCCATGCAGGAGTGCGTGAGCAACGGCCTCGGCCAGGAAGGCATCCTGCCCGGCGGGCTGAATGTGCGGCGGCGCGCCGCCAAGTTGCACCGCAGCCTGCAGGAGCTGGGCAAGCCGAATGTCATCGGCAGCACCATGAGCGCGATGGAATGGGTGAACCTCTACGCCCTGGCGGTGAACGAGGAAAACGCCGCCGGCGGGCGCATGGTCACCGCGCCCACCAACGGCGCGGCGGGGATCATCCCGGCGGTGCTGCACTACTACATGCGCTTCAACCCCGAGGCCACCGACGACGACGTGGTCCACTACTTCCTCGGGGCCGCCGCCGTCGGCATCCTGTGCAAGAAGAACGCCTCGATCTCCGGCGCCGAAGTGGGCTGCCAGGGCGAGGTGGGCTCGGCCTGCGCGATGGCCGCCGCCGGCCTGGCGGAAGTGCTGGGGGCGACCCCGGCGCAGCTGGAGAACGCCGCCGAGATCGGCCTGGAGCACAACCTCGGGCTGACCTGCGACCCGGTGGGCGGGCTGGTGCAGGTGCCGTGCATCGAGCGCAACGCGATCGCCGCGGTGAAGGCGATCAACGCAGCGCAGATGGCCCTGCGCGGCGACGGCGAGCACTTCATCTCGCTGGACCGGGTGATCCGCACCATGCGCGACACCGGCGCCGACATGCACGACAAGTACAAGGAAACCTCCCGCGGAGGTCTCGCGGTCAGCGCGATCGAGTGCTGACCCGCTATTGCCCAGGATACCCGCCGCCGCACCTTCATGGTGCGGCGGCGGGCAGGGAAGGTGACCTGGCAGTCATTGTTCGAACCTTCCGTCTGTTACTGAAGGTATTGTCCGACAGAACAGGGTGACATCGGCCTATGCTGATAGTGCTACCCAGGGCCCCAGGGCGTGGTAGGTGCGCGTTCTGGCGGTCGCAATCAGAACGATTCTGTCGCTCACGCCTAGGCCAGATGGCACGGGCCTTGGATGAAATCGTACATATTTGATTGATCATACAAACAAGTTAGGCACGACCTTTGCCTAGTCTTGGTATTCCCTGGTTTTGCAGTACCAGGCCATAACAAAAAGCCTCCAAACGAGGCCTCGCTCCGTGCCTAGCCTGAGGGTTTCGCTGATGTCACAGTTCAACCAAGGGGCTCAAGCCCAGAACCGTGTTCCCCAGTCCATTGGTTTCCTGCTGTTGGACAACTTCACCCTGATCTCCCTGGCGTCTGCGGTCGAGCCGCTGCGCATGGCCAACCACCTCTCCGGCCGCGAACTCTACCGTTGGTTCACCCTCAGCCAGGATGGCCGCCCCGTCAGCGCCAGTGATGGCCTGCAGATCACCCCCGACAGCGGCCTGGATAGCGCCCCGGCGCTGGACGCCGTGATCGTCTGCGGCGGCGTTGACATCCAGCACAGCGTCAGCCGCGAGCACGTGCAGTGGCTGCAGTCACAATCCCGCCAGGGCCGTCAACTGGGCGCCGTGTGCACCGGCAGTTGGGCGCTGGCCAAGGCCGGTCTGCTCGATGGCTTCGAGTGCAGCGTGCACTGGGAGTGTCTGGCGGCCATGCAGGAAGCCTTCCCCCGCGCCAATATCAGCACCCGGCTGTTCTCCATCGACCGCAACCGCTACACCTCGTCCGGCGGCACCGCGCCGATGGACATGATGCTGCACCTGATCGCCCGCGAGCATGGCCGCGAACTGGCCGCCGCGATCTCCGAGATGTTCATCTACGAACGCATCCGCAACGAGCAGGACCACCAGCGCGTGCCGCTCAAGCACATGCTGGGCACCAACCAGCCGAAGCTGCAGGAAATCGTGGCGCTGATGGAGGCCAACCTGGAGGAGCCCATCGACCTCGACGAGCTGGCCTGCTACGTCGACGTCTCCCGTCGCCAGCTGGAGCGGCTGTTCCAGAAGTACCTGCACTGCTCGCCGTCGCGCTATTACCTCAAGCTGCGCCTGATTCGCGCCCGCCAGCTGCTGAAGCAGACTGCGATGTCGATCATCGAGGTGGCGTCGGTGTGCGGCTTCGTCTCCACCCCGCACTTCTCCAAGTGCTACCGCGAATACTTCGGCATTCCGCCGCGCGACGAGCGCGCTGGCCAGAACGCCAATGTGGTGGCCTTGATGCCGGTGCCGGATGAGTTGGTGCGTAACGCGCCTTCCACCGCTGGCGTGGCCTTGAGCCTCGCCCAGGGTGAGTCGACCTTTGCCAGTGTGAGGGTGGTGTAAGGGGCGCGCCGCGCGCGCCTTGGCGAATGAATTCGCTCCTACACCTGAAACAAAAAGGGCGCCAATGGCGCCCTTTTTCATTTCCGGGTTTCGGCGATCAGCGCGGTACCAGCGCCGGCAGCAGTGTGCGCGAAATCGCCTCACGCACATTCGGCAGCAGGGTAGCGCTGCCCCCCAGCAACTCTTCCACCAGGCGGCGCAGTGCTAGCGCGCGTTCCGGGCTGAGGCCGCTCACGGCCTGTTCGCAGGCCTGCTCGGCCGTGACACCGGGCGGGATGCTGAGCCCCAGCGCCACCAGACGCTCGCGAAAGTCTTCCTGGTCGATCAGATCGGCATGCATCATCGCGCTTTCCTCCAAATGGATGCTGCGCGGTCAGCGCAGCACTCCCTCTTCCAGCAACAGTTTGAAGATAGCTTCGGCGCCTGCCTGGGGCGAGACGTCCTTGAGCACCTGGCCGCCGCCGCCCGAGGCTTTCGCGGTGGCCGCCTTCATCCGTTCGGCGCCGGTCTTGGCCTTGATCACCTTGAGGCGCTTGGGCCGTGGCCGTGCCGGTTGAAGCTGGGCCTCGGTGAACAGTACATCCTCCACCAGCTCCACGTCTTCCGCCTCGATGCGGCCACGGCGAGCAGGGCCGAATGCGCTCTGGCGCGCCGTGGGTGCGGCATTGTCGACGCTGGCGAGGAAGGGCAGGCGCACCTTCAGCCGGCGGCGCTGGCCGCGCGGCAGCGCCTGCAGGACCTGGGCCACGCCATTGTCCACCTTCTCCACCTCAGCCAGGCCCACCACCAGCGGCCAGCCCAGGCGTTCTGCCAGCAGGTACGGCAGCATGCCGGAGCCTTCGCCGGTTTCCGCCTGGCTGCCGGTAAGCACCAGTTGGGCGCCGCATTCGCGGAGGAAGTCGCCGAGCGGAGGCAACGCATCGTCCTGCGGGCCCTGGTCGAGGACGATCAGCTCATCCAACCCCATGCCCAGGTAGGCGCGCAGGGCTTCTTCGTGCGGGTTTCCAGCATGCACCACGCGCAGACGCGAGCCGGCCAGGCGCAGGCCCAGTTCCACGGCGCGGGCGTCCTGGTCGGCGCGGCGCGCGCGGCCCGAGGTGGGGTGCGCGCCGATGGAGACCAGGCTGACGATCTTCAGTGCGTCATGCGGCATCGCGTGCCCCTCCCTGACGGTATTCGGTGGCCAGCTGGATCAGCGCGGTGAGAACGGCGGCGGAGTCTCCGATCACCGAGAGATCGGCGCGTTTGATCATGTCGCAGCCCGGGTCCATGTTCACCGCCACGACCTTGTCGCAGGCGCCGATGCCCTGCAGGTGCTGGATGGCGCCGGAGATGCCCACGGCGAGGTAGACCCGCGCGGTAACCCAGGTGCCAGTGGCGCCAACCTGACGGTTGCGCGGCATGAAGCCGTCGTCCACCGCCACGCGGGAAGCGCCTTCGGTGGCGCCGAGAGCAGCGGCGGCCTGGTGGAACAGGTCCCAGTCCTTCACGCCGTTGCCGCCGGAGAGGATGAATTCCGCCTCGGCCATGGGGATCTGCGCCGGGTCCACGGCCACCGGGCCGAGGTCCTCGATGCGCGGCAGGCTGTGGGCGATGTTCGCGGACAGCTCCAGGGCGCGGGCTTCATGACGGGTTTCGCTGACCGGCTCGGCGCATTCGGCGGCGGCCAGGATCAGGCGCGGCACGGCGCGCACCAGGTCCTCACGGCCAGCACCGGCACGGCCGGTGGCTTGTTCATTGGCCACCTGCCAGACGCGGGTGGCCGGGCGTTCGCCCAGCTTGGCGGCCAGGCGGCGGCCCAGTTCGCCACCACCGGTGCGGCTGTCGGGGAGCAGCCAGTGGCGCGGCGCCAGTTGGCTTTCCACAGCACTCAGCGCCAGTACGCGGGCTTCCGGCGAGTAACCGTCGAATTCACCGCCATCGATACGCACGATGCGGTCCACACCGGCGGTATCGAAGGCGGATTCCTTGTCTTCGCCGAACAGCACGACGACCACCGCACCGTCGTTGCCGGCCAGCTTGTTGGCCAGGCCGAGCAGGTCCTTGTCGTGGCTGGAAAGACGGCCGCCGACCATGTCCGGCACCACGCAGATGTGGAAGGCCGGCTGCTCGACAACATGCAGCGGCAGCTGCACCACTTCGGTCGCGGTGCTGCGCTTGCCGGCAGTGCCCTGTTGGGCGCCACTACGGTCGATTCGTTTGAGGCCATTGGGGCCGATGAAACCGGCCGCAGCGGCATGGGGGTTCTTGCGGATGAGCCCGTTGGGGCCCATCCAGCTCGTCTGCCCCTGGGTCTGCATGGCGGCATGCAGCGGGTGCAGGCGGTTGCGGGCGATCCACTCGGCGCGCGGGTCGCGGCGGATGATGTCGCTCATAGGGCTATCTCCAGGGCTGCACGGATAGCTCCCTCTCCCTCTGGGAGAGGGTTGGGGTGAGGGAGGGTGGGCGTTCTGCGGAGGCCTGAGGCTTCCCTCACCCCCGGCCCCTCTCCCGGAGGGAGAGGGGAGAAAAGCAAGCGGAGAGCGGCGTTCATCACGCCACCTCCACGGCAGCTTTAGCCGCCGACGGCTTTTTTACTTCCACGGGCACCTCGATCAGCACATCCGCCACCAGTTCGGCGATGTCCTTGATCTCGGGGCGCGGGGCCACCACGCCTTCCAGCATTGCGGTGCACTGCGGGCAACCCACGGCCACCAGCTCGGCGCCGGTTTCCTTGATGTCCACCATGCGCATATCAGGAATTCGCTGCTTGCCGGGGATGTCGGTGATCGGCGCGCCGCCGCCACCGCCGCAGCAACGGGAGCGGAAGCCCGAGCGCTGCATTTCCTTCACCTCGATACCGATGGCCTTGAGCACGGCGCGCGGGGCTTCGTACTCGCCGTTGTAGCGGCCCAGGTAGCAGGGATCGTGGTAGGTCACGCTGCCGCCCTTGTGCTGGCCGAGGCTGAGGCTGCCACGCTGTACCAGTTCATTGATGAAGGTGCTGTGGTGCAGGACCTCGTAGTGGCCGCCCAGGGCGCCGTATTCGTTCTTCAGCACGTGGAAGCTGTGGGGGTCGCAGCTGACGATGCGCTTGAACTGGTACTGCTTCAGGGTGGCGATGTTGCGCTTGGCCAGTTGCTGGAAGGTGGCCTCGTCACCCAGGCGACGGGCCACGTCACCGCTGTCGCGTTCTTCCAGGCCGAGCACGGCGAAGTCGACGTTGGCGGCCTTCAGCACCTTCACGAAAGCGCGCAGGGTGCGCTGGTTACGCATGTCGAAGGCACCATCACCGACCCAGAACAGCACGTCGGCCTGCTTCTTCTCGCTCATCAGCGGCAGGTTCAGGTCCGCCGCCCAGTTCAGACGCCCGCCGGGGGCGAAGCCGCCAGGGTTGTCCGTGGCGATCAGGTTTTCCAGCACCTCGGCACCCTTGTTCGGGGTAGCACCCTTTTCCAGGGTGAGGTGGCGGCGCATGTCGACGATCGCGTCGACGTGCTCGATCATCATCGGGCACTCCTCGACGCAGGCCCGGCAGGTGGTGCAGGACCAGAGGGTGTCCGCTTCCACCAGGCCCTTGCCGCCCTGGACCACGATGGGTTGGTGCGGGCCGCCGCCGTGTTCACCCAGCGGGATGCCCGGGTAGGGACTGCCGGCGAACTTGGCGTCGTCGCCACCGGCCAGGCCGATGACCATGTCCTGGATCAGCTTCTTCGGGTTCAGCGGCTGGCCGGCGGCGAAGGCCGGGCACACCGCCTCGCACTTGCCGCACTGCACGCAGGCGTCGAAGCCGAGCAACTGGTTCCAGGTGAAATCGGTGGGCTTTTCCACGCCCAGCGGGGCGTTCGGATCAGCCAGGTCCAGCGCTTTGAGGCCGGTGGAGCGGCCGCCGCCGAAGCGCTCGGCGCGGCGGTGCCAGGCCAGGTGCAGGGCACCGGCGAAGGCGTGCTTCATCGGGCCGCCCCAGGTCATGCCGAGGAACAGCTCGGACACGCCCCAGGCCACGCCAATGGCCAGAAGGCCGGCGACGAACCAGCCGCCGAAGCCTTCCGGCAGGACGCCGGCCACCGGCAGGGTGGCGATGAAGAAGCTCACCGAGAACATCAGCAGGCTCTTCGGCAGGCGCATCCACGGACCCTTCGACAGGCGCGACGGCGGATCGAGGCGGCGCTTGGCGACGAACAGGGCGCCGACGAACATCAGCACCGTGGCCGCCAGCAGGGCGAAGCCGAGGATTCGGCTTTGCAGGCCGAAGCCGTGCACGACGATCGCCAGCACTGCGGAGAGGACGAAGCCACCGGCGGTGGCCACGTGGGTCTTGGACATGTACTTGTCGCGTTCGACCACGTGGTGGAGGTCCACCAGGTAGCGACGCGGCATCTTCATGAGGCCGCCGATCCAGTCGACTTTCGACGGACGGCCCCGGCGCCACATGAAGAAGCGCTTCGCAGCGCCCAGCACGGCCAGTGCCAGGGCGGCGAAGAGCAGGATCGGGAGAAGGGTGTTCAGCATTCTAGTTGGTCTCCTTGCAGGGACCGAAAGGGGTGCTCCGAACCAGTCCCCTCGCCCCCTTGGGGGAGAGGGTTAGGGAGAGGGGGATGCCTGGAGCATAGAAGCTGTCGGCTTGCCCTCTCCCCCCGCCCTCTCCCGCAAGCGGGAGAGGGGGCCTTCCGTGCGGGCTTGGGTTAGAAGTCCTTGCACAGACGCAGCGCGTCGTAGATCGCCGCGTGGGTGTTGCGCTGGGCCACGCAGTCGCCGATGCGGAACAGCAGGTAGCCGCTACCGGACTCGCTGAGGCAGGGCTGCGGCTTGATCGCGAACAGCGCCTCCACATCGATCTGACCCTTGTTGCGCGAACCATCCTTGAGTGCGTAGTACAGACCTTCGTCCGGGCGTACGCCGTTCTCGATGACGATCTGGTCGACCACACGCTCTTCCTTGGCGCCGGTGTATTCGTTCTCCAGCACCGCCACCACCTTGTCACCCTCGCGGTAGACCTTTTCCAGCATCAGGTCGCCGGTCATGATCACTTCTTTCGGGTAGATGCTGCGGTAGTAGGTCGGGAAGGTCGTGCCGCCCATGGCGATGCCCGGCTTGATGTCGTCAGTGACGATTTCCACCTGGGCGCCTTTCTCGGCGAGGTAGTCCGCCGCCGACATGCCGCCGAACTCGCAGATGGTGTCGTACACCAGGACGTTCTTGCCCGGCGCCACGGTGCCGTTGAGGATGTCCCAGCTGCTCACCACCAGGCCTTCTGCCGCGCCCCAGTGCTCGTTCTGCTCCAGGTAGGGATGACCACCGTTGGCCAGCACGACGATGTCCGGCTTGAGGTCGAGGATGGTGTCCACGTCCGCCCCGGTGCCCAGGCGCAGGTCGATGCCCAGGCGCGCCAGCTCCAGTTGATACCAGCGAGTGATACCGGCGATCTGGTCACGCTGCGGTGCCTTGGAGGCAATGGTGATCTGGCCGCCGAGCTGGTCCTTCTTCTCGAACAGGGTCACGTCGTGGCCGCGCTCGGCTGCCACGCGGGCTGCTTCCATACCGGCCGGGCCACCGCCGACGACGACGACCTTGCGCTTCACGCCGGTGGTCTTCTCGATGATGTGCGGCACGCCCATGTATTCACGGGAGGTCGCGGCGTTCTGGATGCAGAGTACGTCCAGGCCCTGGTACTGGCGGTCGATGCAGTAGTTGGCGCCGACGCACTGCTTGATCTGGTCGACCTGGCCCATCTTGATCTTGGCGATCAGGTGCGGGTCGGCGATGTGGGCGCGGGTCATGCCCACCATGTCCACGTAGCCGCCTTCCAGGATACGGGTGGCCTGGTTCGGGTCCTTGATGTTCTGCGCGTGCAGAACCGGCACGTTGACCACTTCCTTGATGCCGGCCGCCAGGTGCAGGAAGGGCTCCGGCGGGTAGCTCATGTTGGGGATCACGTTGGCCAGGGTGTTGTGGGTGTCGCAACCCGAGCCGACGACGCCGATGAAGTCGATCATGCCGGTGTCGCTGTAATACTTGGCGATCTGCTTCATGTCCTCGTGGGACAGGCCGTCCGGGTGGAATTCGTCACCGCAGATACGCATGCCGACGCAGAAATCGTCGCCGACCTCCTTGCGCACGGCCTTGAGCACTTCCAGGCCGAACTTCATGCGGCCTTCGAAGGTGCCGCCCCACTCGTCGGTACGCTTGTTGACGCGCGGGCTCCAGAACTGGTCGATCATGTGCTGGTGCACGGCGGACAGCTCGACGCCGTCCAGGCCGCCTTCCTTCGCCCGGCGCGCGGCCTGGGCGTAGTTGCCGATCACACGCCAGATCTCTTCCACCTCGATGGTCTTGCAGGTGGCGCGGTGCACGGGCTCGCGGATGCCCGACGGCGACATCAGGGTCGGCCAGTTGAAGCCGTCCCAACGGGAGCGACGGCCCATGTGGGTAATCTGGATCATGATCTTGGCGCCGTGCTTGTGCATGGCGTCGGCCAGGTTCTGGAAGTGCGGGATGATGCGGTCGGTGGACAGGTTCACCGAGCTCCACCACTCCTGCGGGCTGTCGATGGCGACCACCGACGAACCACCGCAGATGGCCAGGCCGATGCCGCCCTTGGCCTTCTCTTCGTAGTACTTCACGTAGCGATCGGTGGTCATGCCGCCGTCGGTCGCATAGACCTCGGCGTGGGCAGTGGACAGCACACGGTTGCGGATAGTGAGTTTGCCGATCTGGATCGGCTGGAACATAGCTTCGAATGCCATTTCCCGGGCCTCGCCTTAAAGGGGTTTGACGATGAACAGGCCGTCGTCGTGGCCTTCTTCCGAACCGCTGTACACCTGTTCGGCGACGGTGCGGATGCTGCTGCCACGGGCCTGGAGAATCTGGTCCATGGCGCCGGCGAACCAGCCGGTGAACATGTAGTCGACCTTGCGACCCACCTTGCCGTACACGTAGACGAAGGCGGAGTGCTTCAGGCGGACTTCAGCGGTGCCCTTGTCCAGGTCGATGGATTCGATCTGGAACAGGCCCCAGCCGCGCTGGGACAGACGCTTCATGTAGTGCTCGAACACCGCCACACCTTCCAGGCCGTGGCATTCGGCTTCCTTCTCGCACCAGTGCCAGGCGGACTTGTAGCCGGCCTTGTAGAGGATCTCGGCGTAGCGCTCCGGGCCCAGTTCGGCTTCGATGCCCATGTGGTTGTTCACGAAGAAGTGACGGGGCACGTAGAGCATCGGCAGGGCGTCGGTGGTCCAGACACCGGTTTCGCTGTCGACTTCGATGGGCAGTTCGGGGGCGTGTTTGGCCATGTTGATTTAGCTCCGGAATTCGATATGCAAGGTGCGCTGGGCTTGCGTAGGTCGGTGCTGAGCTTGCGAAGCCCAACATCCGGCTCGCAGAGCCGGCCAGCGGTGTTATGGGTTACTTCGTGGGGAGCGCTGCGCACTCCTCGTTGGGCCTCATTCCTCGGCGCCAACCTACGTGGCGCCAAGTGGCGGGATCACTCGCCCCAGACGTCTTTCAGTACGCGGACCCAGTTCTCGCCCATGACCTTGCGCACCACGCGCTCGGGCATGCCGCGCTTGAGCAGGGTCTCGGTGAGGTTGGGGAACTCGCCCACGGTGCGGATGCCCAGCGGGTTCACGATCTTCCCGAAGTTGGTCAGGCGGCGGGCGTACCCCTTGTCGTGGGTCAGCCACTCGAAGAATTCCTTGCCATGGCCCTGGGTGAAGTCGGTACCGATGCCGATGGCGTCCTCGCCAACGATGTTCATCACGTACTCGATGGCTTCGGCGTAGTCGTCGATGGTGGAATCGATGCCCTTGGCCAGGAACGGGGCGAACATGGTCACGCCGACGAAACCGCCGTGATCGGCGATGAACTTCAGTTCTTCGTCGGACTTGTTGCGCGGGTGTTCTTTCAGGCCGGACGGCAGGCAGTGGGAGTAGCAGACCGGCTTTTTGGATTCGAGGATGACTTCCTCGGAGGTCTTGGAGCCGACGTGGGACAGGTCGCACATGACGCCGACGCGGTTCATCTCGGCGACGATCTCACGACCGAAGCCGGACAGGCCGCCGTCGCGCTCGTAGCAGCCGGTGCCCACCAGGTTCTGGGTGTTGTAGCACATCTGCACGATGCCCACGCCCAGCTGCTTGAAGACCTCGACATAGCCAATCTGGTCCTCGAACGCATGGGCGTTCTGGAAGCCATAGAGGATGCCGGTCTTGCCCAGTTCCTTGGCCTTGCGGATGTCGGCGGTGGTACGCACCGGGATCACCAGGTCACTGTTTTCGCGGATCAGCTTGTTACTGGCGGTGATGTTGTTGACCGTCGCCTGGAAGCCCTCCCAGACGGACACGGTGCAGTTGGCTGCGGTCAGGCCGCCTTTGCGCATGTCCTCGAAGAGTTCGCGGTTCCATTTGGCGATGATCAGACCGTCGATGACGATGCTGTCGGCGTGCAGTTCGGCTGGGCTCATCAGGCTGTCCCCTGTTATGCATGCGCCGAATCTTCTGCCGGCGCTTTGGGGGGAGCATATCCCTGGGGAATTCGGCGCTATCGCGCAAAAGCGACCGGGGTATTGCCGAAAGCGTCAAGCCGGTCGCGAATGGGCAAGACGGGTTCGGAACTGCCGTTTTCGTGGAGCGTACGAGCCCTTGCGGGGGCGATTTCAATCGCCAAGCGGGCCGCAGGTCCGCCCTGCGGGCCCGAGTGGGTCAGCTGCGCTGACCTTGGCGAATGAATTCGTCCCCACAGGGTTCCCCGCGCCGTCTGAGCGAACCGCAGGTCCGTCGCTTGCCAGCTCCTTGGACGAACCGCCTATAAAGAAGGAACCAGAGCCCGAATCCCCGTCTGGTCGGCCAAGGTCGGTTTCAGGATGCGAATGGTCGCTGGGGTGAAATTCCCGAACGGCGGGGATGGCAAGCTCCCCGAATGCCCCGGATACGCGCGCGAAGACGCCCCGCCGGGGCGCAAGGACGGCCGCCCGAAGGACCACGCTTCCGTGACGTGGCAGGTGAGCCGCAGCCGACGACTTCCGGATGACCCGCACAGGCTTGTTGTCCGTGATGCTGAGGAACGCTGTATGTCTGATGAGACGCTTTACCTGCCTCTGATTCACAGCGTGCTGGAAAGAGAGAAGGGCACCCCCGGTGCCCTGCTGCCGATCCTCCACGCCATCCAGGAGGATGCCGGGTACATTCCCGACATCGCCATCCCCGAGATCGCCCATGCCCTCAACCTCAGCCTGGCCGAGGTACGCGGGGTGATCAGCTTCTACCACGACTTCCGCACCACGCCGCCGGCACGCCATACCCTGCGCCTGTGCCGCGCCGAGTCCTGCCAGAGCATGGGCGCCGAGCGCCTGGCCGCGCAGCTGCGTGAACAGCTGGAGCTGGACGACCACGGCACCAGTGCCGACGGGCAGATCAGCCTGCGGCCGGTCTATTGCCTGGGCGCCTGCGCCTGCTCGCCGGCCTTGGAACTGGATGGCCGCCTGCACGCGCGACTGACCCCTGAGCGCCTGAGCGCGCTGGTGAAGGGCTGCCTGGAGGACGGTTCATGCTGAAGCTGTGCATCCCCTGCGACTCCGTCGCCCGCGCTGTCGGCGCCGACGACCTGGCCCTGGCGCTTGCCCGTGAGGCCGATCGGCGGAGCCTGCCGCTGGAAATCAAACGCACCAGCTCCCGAGGCCTTTACTGGCTGGAGCCGCTGGTGGAACTGGACAGCGCTGAAGGCCGCCTTGGCTTCGGTCCGCTGGGCGTTGAAGACGTCCCTTCTCTGCTGGACGCCCTCGCCGGCGATGCCGGCAGCCACCCCCTGGCCCTGGGGCCGGTGGAGGACATTCCTTACCTGAAGAGCCAGCAGCGCCTGCTCTTCGCCCGCGCCGGCATTACCCGGCCGCTGTCGCTGGACGACTATCGCGCCCACGGCGGTTTCGAAGGGCTGACCCGCGCCATCGGCCTGAGCGGTGATGACATCGCCACCGCGGTGCTGGATTCCGGCCTGCGTGGCCGGGGTGGCGCCGCCTTCCCGGCCGGCATCAAGTGGCGCACCGTGCGGGGAGCCGTCGCCGAGCAGAAGTACGTGGTCTGCAACGCCGACGAAGGCGACTCCGGCACCTTCGCCGACCGCATGCTGATGGAAGGAGACCCCTTCCTGCTGATCGAGGGCATGGCCATCGCCGGCCTCGCCGTCGGCGCGACCATGGGCTACATCTACGTGCGTTCCGAATACCCGCAATCGGTGGAGGCCCTGCGTGCCGCCATCGAGATCGCCCGTGAGGCCGGCTATCTCGGCGCCAACGTCGGCGGCAGCGGTCGGGCTTTCAACCTCGAAGTCCGCGTCGGTGCCGGCGCCTATATCTGCGGCGAGGAAACCGCGCTGCTGGATTCCCTCGAAGGCAAGCGCGGCGTGGTTCGCGCCAAGCCGCCGCTGCCGGCGCTGCAAGGTCTGTTCGGCCAGCCGACGCTGGTGCACAACGTGCTCACCCTGGCCTCGGTGCCGGTCATCCTGGCCCGTGGCGCGCAGTTCTACCGTGATTTCGGCATGGGCCGTTCGCTGGGCACCATGCCCTTCCAGCTCGCCGGCAACATCCGCCATGGCGGGCTGGTGGAGCGCGCCTTCGGCCTGACCCTGCGGGAATTGGTGGAAGGCTATGGCGGCGGCACCGCCAGTGGCCGGCCGCTCAAGGCCGCCCAGGTAGGTGGGCCGCTGGGTGCCTGGGTGCCCCCTGCGCAGTTCGATACGCCGCTGGATTACGAGGCCTTCGCCGCCATGGGCGCGATGCTCGGCCACGGTGGTGTGGTGGTGGCTGACGATACCCTCGACATGGCCCACATGGCGCGCTTCGCGCTGCAATTCTGCGCCGAGGAATCCTGCGGCAAGTGCACGCCGTGCCGCATCGGCTCCACCCGTGGCGTGGAAGTGGTTGACCGCCTGCTGGCGGCCCCTGACGCCAAGGCGCGGGACGAGCAGGTGATTCTGCTCAAGGACCTCTGCGACACCCTGACCTACGGCTCGCTCTGCGCCCTGGGCGGCATGACCGCCTACCCAGTGACCAGCGCGCTCAAGCATTTCCCCGCC
Organism: Pseudomonas sp. LFM046; assembly: GCF_000949385.2. Classification (NCBI taxonomy): domain Bacteria; kingdom Pseudomonadati; phylum Pseudomonadota; class Gammaproteobacteria; order Pseudomonadales; family Pseudomonadaceae; genus Pseudomonas; species Pseudomonas sp. LFM046. The sequence continues at coordinate 271,775 of NZ_JYKO02000001.1, forward strand.
GACTTCGGTCTGGAGACCTCGGAGGCTGACCAATGATCAACATCTTCGACCCCGCCAGCGACATCGATCTCGGCACGCCGGCTCGCGAGAGCGAGGTGCAGGTCAGCCTGACCATCGACGGCCGCGAGATCACCGTGCCGGCGGGTACGTCCGTCATGCGCGCCGCCGCACTGCTCGGCACCACCATTCCCAAGCTCTGCGCCACCGACAGCCTGGAGGCCTTCGGCTCCTGCCGCATGTGCCTGGTGGAGATCGATGGCATGCGCGGCTACCCGGCATCCTGCACCACGCCGGTGGCCGAGGGCATGACGGTCCACACCCAGACGCCCAAGCTGGCCACCCTGCGGCGCAACGTCATGGAGCTGTACATCTCCGACCACCCGCTGGACTGCCTGACCTGCTCGGCCAACGGCAATTGCGAGCTGCAGACCGTCGCCGGCCAGGTGGGCCTGCGCGAAGTGCGCTACGGCTACGACGGCGCCAACCACCTGGATGAGCAGAAGGACGTCTCCAACCCTTATTTCGACTACGACCCGAGCAAGTGCATCGTCTGCAACCGCTGCGTACGTGCCTGCGAGGAAACCCAGGGCACCTTCGCCCTGACCATCAGCGGTCGCGGCTTCGAGTCCCGCGTGGCAGCGGCTGGTGGCGAGAATTTCCTCGACTCGGAATGCGTTTCCTGCGGCGCCTGCGTGCAGGCCTGCCCCACCGCCACCCTGATGGAAAAGAGCGTGGTGGAGATGGGCCAGCCGGAGCGCAGCGTAATCACCACCTGCGCCTATTGCGGCGTGGGCTGCTCCTTCCGCGCGGAAATGAAGGGCGACCAGCTGGTGCGCATGGTCCCGGACAAGAACGGCCAGGCCAACCACGGCCACTCCTGCGTGAAGGGCCGTTTCGCCTGGGGCTACGCCACGCACCCGGACCGCATCACCAAGCCGATGATCCGCAAACACATCGACGATCCCTGGCAGGAAGTCAGTTGGGATGAGGCGGTGACCTACGCGGCCAGCGAATTCCGCCGCATCCAGCTCAAGTACGGGCGTGACTCCATCGGCGGCATCACCTCCAGCCGCTGCACCAACGAAGAAACCTACCTGGTGCAGAAGCTGGTGCGTGCGGGCTTCGGCAACAACAACGTCGACACCTGTGCGCGGGTCTGCCATTCGCCGACCGGCTACGGCCTCAAGCAAACCCTGGGCGAGTCCGCGGGCACCCAGAGCTTCGACTCGGTGATGCAGGCCGACGTGGTGCTGGTGATCGGCGCCAACCCCACCGACGCGCACCCGGTGTTCGGCTCCCAGCTCAAGCGCCGCCTGCGCGAGGGCGCGCGGCTGATCGTCATCGACCCGCGCCGCATCGACCTGGTGGATTCGCCCCACGCCCGCGCCGAGCTGCACCTGGCGCTGCGTCCGGGGACCAACGTGGCGATGCTCAACGCACTGGCCCACGTCATCGTCACCGAAGGCCTGGTCAACCAGCCGTTCGTCGATGCCCGCTGCGAAGCGGCGGACTTCGCCCGCTGGCGCGACTTTGTCAGCCTGCCGGAAAACTCCCCCGAGGCCATGGGGCCGATCTGCGGCGTGTCGCCCGACGACATCCGCGCCGCCGCACGGCTCTATGCCACCGGCGGCAACGCGGCCATCTATTACGGCCTGGGCGTTACCGAACACAGTCAGGGCAGCACCTCGGTCATGGGCATCGCCAACCTCGCCATGGCCACCGGCAACATCGGCCGCGAGGGTGTTGGCGTGAACCCGCTGCGTGGGCAGAACAACGTGCAGGGCTCCTGCGACATGGGCTCCTTCCCCCACGAGCTGCCGGGCTACCGCCACGTCTCCAACGACGCGGTGCGCCACCAGTTCGAACAGGCCTGGGGCGTGACCCTGCAGCCTGATCCGGGCCTGCGCATCCCCAACATGTTCGAGGCGGCGCTCGGCGGCACCTTCAAGGCGCTCTACTGTCAGGGAGAGGACATCGCTCAGAGCGACCCGAATACCCAGCACGTCACCGCGGCCCTGTCGGCCATGGAGTGCGTGGTGGTGCAGGACATCTTCCTCAACGAGACTGCCAAGTTCGCCCACGTTTTCCTGCCGGGCAGCTCCTTCCTGGAGAAGGACGGCACCTTCACCAACGCCGAGCGGCGCATCTCCCGCGTGCGCAAGGTGATGGACCCGCTGGGCGGCAAGGCCGACTGGGAGGCAACCCAGCTGCTGGCCAACGCCCTGGGCTACAAGATGGACTACCGGCACCCGTCCGAGATCATGGACGAGATCGCCAGCCTGACTCCGACCTTCACCCGCGTCAGCTACGCCGAGCTGGACCGCCACGGCAGCCTGCAGTGGCCTTGCAACGACGCGTCGCCGGATGGCACACCGACCATGCACATCGAGGAATTCGTGCGCGGCAAGGGGCGCTTCATGCTCACCGGCTATGTGCCCACCGATGAGAAGGTCAACAGCCGCTATCCGCTGCTGCTGACCACCGGGCGCATCCTCAGCCAGTACAACGTCGGTGCCCAGACTCGGCGTACCGACAACGTCGCCTGGCACGAGGAGGACCGCCTGGAAATCCACCCGACCGACGCGGAAAGCCGTGGCATCTCCGAAGGCGACTGGGTGGGCGTGGGCAGCCGCGCCGGGCAGACGGTGCTGCGGGCCAAGGTCAGCGAGCGGGTGGCGCCGGGTGTGGTGTACACCACCTTCCACTTCCCCGAATCGGGCGCCAACGTGATCACCACCGACAACTCCGACTGGGCCACCAACTGCCCGGAATACAAGGTCACGGCGGTGGAGGTCTCGCGGGTTTACCACCCCTCCGAATGGCAGAAACGTTATCAGCAGTTCAGTGACGAACAGCGGCGCTTGCTCAAGGAACGCCGCAGAACGGAAAAAGCCGAGGTACGTCGATGAGCACCGAAAACCTGATCAAGATGGCCAACCAGATCGCCCAGTTCTTCTCCACGGAACCGGACAAGGACCAGGCCGTGCGCGGCGTGCGCCAGCACCTGCAAAGCTTCTGGACCCCCGCCATGCGCATTGAGCTCATGGCCTGGCAAGTGGAACAACACGGCGCCGCCCTGCACCCGCTGGTGCAGGAGGCGCTGGCGGAACAGGGGAGGGTGGTTTAGCCGCCCTTGCCGGACGGAATACTTGTAGGGGCGAATGAATTCGCCCCTACAACGGATCTCGCCTCCTTTCAGCCGGTGCTGCGGTGGGGTTCCTGATCCGGATGCTCATGCCGGTCCTGACTCGGGCAGGTGCTGAAGCGTGTGCGGTAGGCGCGGGAGAAGTAGGACGAGGACTCGAACCCGCAGGCCAGGCCCACTTCCAGCACGCTCATGTCGGTCTGGCGCAACAGCTGGCGGGCTTTGTCCAGGCGCAGGCCGAGGTAGAAGTTCGACGGCGTTTCCTTCAGGTGCAGGCGGAACAGCCGCTCCAGCTGGCGCGGAGTGACGCTGACCAGCTCGGCCAGCTCCTGTGAGCTCAGCGGTGTTTCGCTGTGCCGCTCCATCTCTCCAATCACCTGCACCAGCTTCTTGTTGTGCACATTGAAGCGGCTGGCGATCTGCATGCGCTGGTGGTCCTGGCGGGTGCGGATGCGCCCCACCACGAACTGCTCCGACACCTGCAGCGCCAGGGCTTCGCCATGGCTCTGGCCGATCAGGGTGAGCATCAGGTCGAGGCTGGCGGTGCCGCCGGCGCTGGTGATGCGCCGGCCGTCGATCTCGAAGAGTTCCTGGGTGACGCTGAGCCCCGGAAAACGTTCCTGGAAGGCCTCGATGGCTTCCCAGTGCAGGGTCAGGCGCTGGCGGGAAAAGAGTTCCGCTTCGGCCAGCACGAAGCTGCCGGTGTCGATGCCGCCCAGCAGCAGCCCGTCGCGTTCGGCGCGGTTGAGCCAGTGGGACAGGCGCGGGCCGAATTCGGCCAGGGGATCGAAGCCGGCCACCACGAACAGGCAATCTCCCTCGGGCGGCGCATCCAGTCCGCCATCCACGTTCAGCGACATGCCGTTGCTACCCTGTACCGAGCCACCATCCAGGCTCAGCAGCCGCCAGCGGTAGAGCTCGCCGCGAAACCGGTTGGCCACCCGCAGGGGTTCCACCGCCGACATCAGTCCGATCATGGAAAAGCCCGGCAGCAGGAGGAAGCTGAAGGTCTGGGACATGGCCGCGTTCCGCGAGAGGGATAAGGCACTAAAAAGCAGTGCGCCCGCGAGTGCAAGAAAGTGGTCGTTCCTGTTCAACAGGTGGTCGTTTTAGTTCGAATCGACGGATTCTGCGCTGCGTAATTTGTGTCCATCGGGTTGTAGTGGCGCCCGAAAACGGAAGGAGCCCCGGCTCCTGAAAACAAGTACAAACCGTTTGGCCGCAAGGGGAGCATCAATGAAAGGTCTCACCGCATTCGCTGGTTGCTGTGTGTTCGCTCTGTCCAGTACCGCCGCACTCGCCGCCGAAGACGCCAGTTGCCAGAAGATCCGCGTAGGCGTGGTCGGCTGGACCGACGTCGTCGCCACCACCGCCGTCGCCAACGAACTGCTCGGCAGCCTGGGCTACCAGACCACCCAGACCCAGGCATCGCAGCAGATCATTTTCGCCGGCATCCAGAAGAAACAGATCGACGTCTTCCTCGGCTACTGGAAGCCGATCATGGACGACAACATCAAACCCTTCCTCGAATCCAAGTCGGTGAAGGTGGCCGCCGAACCGTCGCTGAATGACGCCATCGCCGTGCTCGCCGTACCCACCTACGCCGCCGATCAGGGCCTGCGCACCTTCGCCGATATCGCGAAGTTCAAGGACCAGTTGGACGGCAAGATCTACGGCATCGAATCCGGTTCCGGCGCCAACACCGCGATCCAGAAGATGATCGACACCAACCAGTTCGGCCTGGCCGGCTTCAAGCTGATCGAGTCCAGCGAGGCGGCCATGCTCACTGCGGTCAAGCGCGCGGTGAAGAACAACAAGCCGGTGGTGTTCTTCGGCTGGAAGCCGCACCCGATGAACATCCAGATGCCCATCACCTACCTCACCGGCAGTGACGACGTGTTCGGCCCCAACGACGGTGCCGCCACGGTTTCCACCGTCACCGCGCCGGATTTCGCCCAGCGCTGCCCCAACGCCGATCGCCTGCTGACCAACCTGCGCTTTACCAGCGACCAGGAGGCCCAGCTGATGCAGCCGATCATGGACCGCAAGGACCCGGCCAAGGTCGCCCGCGAATGGCTCAAGGCCAACCCGGAAGTGGTCAAGGGCTGGCTCGCCGGGGTCACCACATTCGACGGCAAGAACGGCGTCGACAGCGCTTTCGCCTCGCTCAAGTGATTCAAAGCAACGTCCGGTGCGCGGGGTTGCCCGCGCACGGTTTCCGATCGCCTCGCAGAAGGATGAAACAACCGTGAACTACGAAGTCATCGTCACCTGTGCCGTCACCGGCGCCGGCGATACCGTCGGCAAGCACCCGGCCATTCCCGTCACCCCGAAGGAAATCGCCGCCGCGGCCATCGAAGCGGCCAAGGCGGGCGCCACCGTCGCCCACTGCCATGTCCGCGACCCGAAGACCGGCAAGCCCAGCCGCGATGTGGCGCTGTACCGCGAAGTGGTGGAGCGCATCCGCGAGAGCGACACCGACGTCATCATCAACCTGACTGCCGGCATGGGCGGTGACCTGGAGATCGGCAAGGGCGAGCAGCCCCTGGAGTTCGGCACCGGCACCGACCTGGTCGGGCCGCTGGAGCGCCTGGCCCATGTGGAGGAACTGCTGCCGGAAATCTGCACGCTGGACTGCGGCACCCTGAACTTCGGCGACGGTGATTTCATCTACGTCTCCACCCCGGCCCAACTGCGTGCCGGCGCCAAGCGCATCACCGAACTGGGCGTGAAGGCCGAGCTGGAAATCTTCGACACCGGTCACCTCTGGTTCGCCAAGCAGTTGCTCAAGGAGGGGCTGCTGGAGGACCCGCTGATCCAGCTCTGCCTGGGCATCCCGTGGGGCGCCCCGGCCGACACCACCACCATGAAGGCCATGGCGGACAACCTGCCGCCGGGCGTGACCTGGGCGGGCTTCGGCATCGGCCGCATGCAGATGCCCATGGTGGCCCAGGCGATGCTGCTGGGTGGCAACGTGCGGGTAGGCCTGGAGGACAACATCTGGCTGGACCGCGGCGTGCACGCCAGCAACGGCCAGTTGGTGGAGCGGGCCATCGAGATCATCGAGCGCCTCGGCGGCCGCGCCCTGACCCCGGCCGAGGGCCGGGAAAAGATGAAGCTCAAGCGCCGCTGATTTCCTCCCCTCTCCCACCGGGAGAGGGGCCAGGGGTGAGGGAGGCCGGATTGCACGCGGACTTCCCTTGCTCGCCACTCATTCGCCCATCAGGAGCCACCATGACTTTCGTCACCCAGATCAAAACCTTTGCCGCCCTCGGCAGCGGCGTCATCGGCAGCGGCTGGATCGCCCGCGCCCTGGCCCATGGCCTCGATGTGATCGCCTGGGACCCGGCGCCCGGCGCCGAGGCCGCCCTTCGCGCCCGCATCGCCAATGCCTGGCCGGCGCTGCGGAAGCAGGGCCTGGCGCCCGGCGCCGCGCAGGACCGCCTGCGCTTCGTCGACACCATCGAAGAATGCGTTCGCGATGCCGATTTCATCCAGGAAAGCGCGCCGGAGCGCCTGGACCTCAAGCTCGACCTGCACGCGAAAATCAGTGCAGCGGCGCGTCCGAATGTGATCATCGGCTCCAGCACATCGGGTCTGCTGCCCAGCGAGTTCTATGCCGATGCCACGCACCCTGAGCGCTGCGTGGTGGGGCATCCGTTCAACCCGGTGTATCTGCTTCCGCTGGTGGAGGTGGTGGGAGGAGAGAAGACGGCGCCGGAAGCCGTGCAGGCCGCCATCGACATCTACACCGCGCTGGGCATGCGCCCGCTGCACGTGCGCAAGGAGGTCCCGGGTTTCATTGCCGACCGCCTGCTGGAAGCGCTCTGGCGCGAGGCGCTGCACCTGGTCAACGACGGCGTCGCCAGCACGGGCGAGATCGACGACGCCATCCGTTTCGGCGCCGGCCTGCGCTGGTCCTTCATGGGCACCTTCCTCACCTACACGCTGGCGGGGGGCAATGCCGGCATGCGCCACTTCATGGCGCAGTTCGGCCCGGCGTTGCAGCTGCCCTGGACCTACCTGCCAGCCCCGGAACTGACCGAGACGCTGATCGACCGGGTGGTAGAGGGGACGTCCGAGCAGCAAGGCTCGCGCAGCATTGCCGAGCTGGAGCGCTATCGCGATGACTGTCTGCTGGCGGTGCTTGGCGCCATCAAGGACACCAAGGCCCAACATGGGTTTGCCTTCGCCGAATGAAGCGGTGGGCTGAAGCCCACTTTTCGGAGCCTGGGCGGCGTGCCTGAAACGGCCGCCGCTCCAACATTCAACTCGCCGCTCCTATCGGCCGCCTCGCACTTCAGGGAGCGGGCCGGGGAGCGGGCGTGACGGGAGCCCCCATGCCCACAGCCCTGACCACCTACCGCGTCACCATCCCCGCCGAGTGGGTGGACTACAACGGCCACCTGCGGGATGCCTTCTACCTGCTGATCTTCAGTTATGCCACGGACGCGCTGATGGACGAGATTGGCCTGGACGAAGCGGGGCGGGCCGAGACCGGCCACACCCTCTACACCCTGGAGTGCCACTTGAACTACCTGGCGGAAGTGAAGCTGGGGGCGGAAGTGGAAGTGCGGACCCAGATCCTGGGCTTCGACGCGAAGCGGCTGCACATCCACCACAGCCTGCACTACCCGGGCGATACCGCGGAGCTTGCCGCCAGCGAGCAGATGCTGATGAACATCGACAGCGGTGCCGGACGCTCGGCGCCTTTCGTCGAGGCAGTGGCTGAGCGTATCCGGGGCATTTCTGCGGAACAGGCCGGACTGTCGCGTCCGGTCCATGTCGGGCGGGTGATCGCCCTGCCACAGCGCTGAAGGACGACCGCCGATCAGGCGGTCGGCAGCACGTAGCGGCGGGCGAAGTCGATCAGGTCGACCTGGTTGCGAGTCTTCAGTTTGTCCATCAGACGGGATTTATAGGTACTCACCGTCTTGTGGCTGATGAACAGCTGCTTGGCGATTTCCTGGTTGTTCTTGCCATTGGCCAGGTTCTGCAGGACCGCCAGTTCGCGATCAGACAGGCTGTCGAGCAGGTGGCTGTCTCCGCACTCCCCCGGCTGCGGCGCGGCAAGGTGCACGCTGCTGGGGAATAGGCTGTAGCCCGAGAGGACCGAGCGCACTGCGGAAATCAGGCTGACCGCCTGTTCCTGCTTGGACAGATAGCCACAGGCGCCCGCCTGGAGGCAGCGGTTGGCATACAGCGACGCTGGCAGACCGGTGAGGACCAGGCGCTTGATGCCGTGGCTCATGGCGCCCAGGCGGCTCAGCACTTCCAGGCCATCGAGCTTGGGGACGGAAATGTCCAGGATCACCAGATCCGGTTGCAGTGCGCGTGCCAGGCTCAGGCCCTCCACGCCGTTCTCCGTTTCGCCAACGATCTCGTACCCTTCGCGCTCCAGCAGGACGCGGGTGGCGAAGCGAGTTATCGACTGATTGTCAATCAGCAGGATCTTGCTCATCTTTCGTTCTCCGTATTCGCGGTTTCCTTGGCCAAGCGGAACAGGACGTTCCCTCGAACATGCCTTCGGATGGTTCGAGTCGCTTGAAACTGACATCCAATGGGACTTTTCCGAATCACTCGCCGGTGTTGCCTTAGGAGTCGCCCAACGTTAATTGCGTGATCTCCGTCAGAACCGGCTGTTCTGCAATTAGGAAAGGTTCAGAAACCTGAATTGAAACGTCCATGCCCTGCCGTATCGAGTGCCTTGCGCATGTCTACAATGCACCTCGGCAGTCAGCATGAATGCAGGGCTGCGAGTATATTCGCGGTCTTGCTTTCAAGATCTCGTTTGGGAATTTTCCTACATGATTTGTGGGCGCCGAATTTGCCTACGAACCGTGGTCCAGCGCGCTTAGAGTTTTCGCCCCATGCATCTCTCCAAATCGGCCCCGAAGCGCCCCCGCATGACCTCGCAACGGCTGCTTTCCCGCCACGGGTTCAACGCCTGGCTCGCGGTCATTCTGCTGCTGCTCGCCGCCGGCCTGCGGGCCGAAGGGCAGGCGCCGGCGCGTACCTTGTCCAGCCCGCTGGAGGTGGATCACCAAGCGCTCGCCATCAGCGATGAAGACTGGCGCTGGCTACGCGACAAGCGCGAGTTGGTGATGGGCGTTCCGGCACAGGGTGTCGAGCCGCTGGAGATCAACCAGCGCGACGGCAGCTACGAAGGCATCGTCGCCGACGCCACCAAGTTGGTCGGGCAACTGCTGGGCCTGCAGGTCAGATTGCGTCAGTACCCGGACCGACCAGCCTTGCTCGATGCCCTCCTCCGGCGCGAGGTGGATGTCGTGGTCGGGCCTGCGGGAGAAGGCGAGGAGGGTGTCGTTGCCCACAGTCGAGCCATGGTTCGCGATCGCCTGGCGCTGTTTCGCCGCTACAAGGGAGCCAATCCCCTTCCCGCCGACCTGGCCGGGGTGAGGGTTGCCGCACCGGCGGAGTTCACGTCCTTGCTAGCCGAGCGTTACCCGCAGGCCCGCCGGCTGGAGGCGGCATCCATCGACGAGGCGATGGCGATGGTTGCGTTCGGCCAGGCCGACTTGCTCCTGGGGGATTTCCTTGCCGTGTCCTTCCGGATGAATCGCAACTTCAACGGGTTGATCGAGTTCGACCATTTCCCCGAGGCGACGGACACCAGCCTGGGCTTCATCGTGCGGGCCGACGACCAGCGACTGCTGCGTGGGCTCGACGATGCCCTGCGGGCCTCCGGCCAGACCTGGCTGGACGATATCGTGCGGAACTGGGTGGGCAGCGGCCTGATGCCGCTCAGCCAGCCGCTCTCGCTTTCGCCGGAGCAGGCGCAATGGGTGAAGCAGCATCCACAGGTGCGCCTGGTGATCGACGACGATATGGCGCCGGGGGCCTATTTCGACGAAGAGGGTCGCTTCCGTGGCTACTTCGCCGACCTGCTGGACGCGGTGACGGTGCAGACGGGCCTGCGCTTCACGGTCTTCAGCCGCTCGGGCGGTGCCTCCCAGCAGGTCGCGAACCTGCTGCAGGGCGACGCCGACCTGGCGATCCTCAGCCCCGGCCAGGTGCCTGAAGGTCAGCTGCGCTTCTCCCGCGCCATCGCCAACGTTCCCTTCGTGCTGATTGGCGACGCCGGCGTCAGCGCTCCGGCGGACAATGCACAGGCGCTGAGGCTCGCCCTGGCCCGGGAGCATGTGCCCCACGATCAATTGCTTGCGGCCTATCCGGGAAGTCGACTGATCGAGGTGGCGACCTCGCTCGATGCCATGAACCTGGTGAGCAAGGGCGGGGCGGACTATGCGGTCGTCGCCCTGCCCGTGGCCCGCTATTACATCGCCCACCTGTTCGCCGACCGCTTGACGATCTCCGCCCCGGCGAAGGTCGGCAAGGCCACGGTCAATTTTGCCGTGCGCCGTGCCGACGGCGAGCTCCAGTCGATCATCGACCGGGTGCTGGCCAGCCTCCCGCCGGGCGAGCTCAACGCCATCACCAGCCGCTGGCGAGGTACGCCAGGCATGAGCCCGCAGACCTGGCGCGATTACGACAGCCTTATCCAGCGCATCGTCCTTGGCGCCGTCCTGGCGCTGCTGCTGGTGCTGGCCTGGGTGCTCTACCAGCGACGCGAGATTCGTCGGCGGCGGGCGGCGGAGCGCCAGCTCAGCGACGAGCTGCGCTTCATCGAGACCCTCACCGACGGCATGCCGCCACCGCTCTATGTGCGAGATACCGAGGGGCGCCTGCTGTCGTGCAATCGCAGCTACCTGGACAGCGTCGGATTGCCGCTGGACGCGGTGTGCGGGCGCACCGCACTGGAGCTGCCGGCCGGGGTCTTCGAGGCAGCGCCGGATATTCATCGGCTCTACCTCCAGGCCATGACCGAGGGCCGCCTGATCCAGGGCGTGCATGCTGTGCGCCTGGCCAACGGCGAAAGGTGGATCGACCATTGGGTGCAGCCGTTCAAGGATTCCGCCGGCGTGTTGAAGGGCGTGATCTGTGGCTGGCTGGACATCACCGAGCACCGTCGCCTGGTGGAGGAGCTGGAGGCAGCGAAGAACCTCGCGGACGAAGCCAGCCGCGCCAAGACCACCTTCCTGGCGACCATGAGCCACGAAATTCGCACCCCGATGAATGCGGTGATCGGCATCCTCGAACTGGCGCTCAAGCGCACCGGCGAACAGCCCATCGATCGCGCCAGCATCGAAGTTGCGTATGGCTCGGCGCGCAGCTTGCTGGTGCTGATCGGCGACATCCTCGACATCGCCCGTATCGAGTCCGGCCGCCTGAGCCTGGCGCCGCACCGGGCCAACCTGCGGGAGCTGGTGGAGTCGGTGGCGCGGGTGTTCGACGGGCTGGCGCGGCAGAAGCGCCTGAACCTCGAACTGGAGATCGACTCCAGCATCCAGGGCGACGTGCTGGTGGATGGCATGCGCTTCAAGCAGATCCTTTCCAACCTGGTGAGCAATGCGATCAAGTTCACCAGCGCCGGCCGCGTGCGTCTCAGCATTCAGGGCGAGGACTCGGAGCCTGGTGTGCTGCAGGTGAACCTCAGCGTCGAGGACACCGGCGTCGGCATTTCCGCAACGGATCAGGAACGCCTGTTCCGTCCGTTCGCCCAGGTCGAACGTGGTCATCACCAGACCGAGGGCGCGGGCCTGGGGCTGGTGATCAGCCGCTCGCTCTGCGAAATGATGGGCGGGCGCCTGACCCTCGCCAGTACGCCGGGCGAGGGCACGCGGGTTGACGTTGAACTGCGCCTGCAGCGCCTCGATCCGGTGGCCGTAGCGGCCGCTGCGCCGGCGATTTCCGAACGGCCGAAGCGCCGCTTGCGTGTGCTCGTGGTGGATGACCACCCGGTGAACCGGCAGATTCTCGCCCAGCAACTGGGCTTCCTCGGGCATGAGGTGATGAAAGCGGAGAACGGCCTGGATGCGTTGGCCTTGTGGCGGACGCGCCCATTCGATGTGGTCGCCACCGACTGCCACATGCCGCGTATGAGCGGTGCCGAACTCACCCGCGCGATCCGCGACGAGGAGCGAGGCGGGCAGCGTGCGCCGATCCTCATCCTCGGCCTGACCGCCGATGCCCAGCCGGAGGAAGTGGCGCGCGGTCTCCAGTCCGGCATGGACGACTGCCTGATCAAACCCATCGGCCTCGACCTGCTGGAGGAAAAGCTTCGCGGCGCCTCGGGCGGGGAGCTGCCTGTCGAGGTCGATGCGTCACCCGAGGCGATTGCGGTGGGCGCCCAGGCGCTGTTCGATCTCGCACCGCTGGCGCCCCTCACCGGCGGTGACCCCGGCCTGGTCCGCAACCTGGTCAACGAACTGCTGGCGACCAACCGCCGTGACCTGGTCCCCCTTGCCGAGCTGACCGAGCGTGGCGATGCGCAGGGTCTGGCGGAACTCGCCCACCGGCTCAAAGGGGCTGCGCGGGTGATCCGGGCAGAGCCCCTGATCGACGCCTGTGTGCATCTGGAAGAGGTCTGCAAGGCGCCGGAGCCGGACGCGCTGCAGACAGCGGCCGAGGCGCTGCGCAGCGCGATGCTGAGGTTGGAACGGGAACTGACGGCGCAGCTGGCCAGCGATCTTCAGTGAAGGCCGGCGCTCTTGTGCGCCAGCAAGGCACGGAACGCGTTGCGATCCAGCGGGCGGGAGAAGAGGAAACCTTGGGCCACACGGCAGCCGAGCGACAGCAGTCGTTCGCGTTGCTCGGCGGTTTCCACGCCTTCCACGACCAGCGTCATGCCGAGGTCCTCGGCCAGGCTCACGGCGTTGCCGATGATGGCGGCGCTGCGTGGCTGGCTCGTCAGCTTGCGGACGAAGCTGGCATCCAGCTTCACCTGGCTGAAGGGCAATTCGCACAGGCGGTCGAGGGAGGAATAGCCGGCGCCGAAGTCGTCCATCGCCAGTTCGCAGCCCATCAGACGCAGGCGCACCAAGCTCTCCAGGCTGACCGCCGGGGCCTCCAGCACACCCGTTTCGGTGAGCTCGAACGTCAGCCCGGAACCCGGTAGACCGGCCTCTTCAAGGATCTGCCCGATTGCCAGCGCGAGGTCGCCATCGACCAACTGACGGGGCTGGAGGTTGAAGGCCAGGTTCACCTGGCGTCCGCTGCGGGCCAGCTCCTGTTGCAAGGCCAGTCCCTGTCCGAACAGTCGCCAGAACAGGCGATTCAGAAGGCCGTGGGACTCCATGGTTGGCAGGAACCTGGCGGGCGACAGTACACCGAGGCGTGGATGGCGCCAGCGGGCCAGAACCTCGGCGCCCAGCAGGGTTTCGCTTTGGAGGTGGAACTTGGGCTGGAACCAGGCTTCGAACTCGCCCTGTTCCAGGCCGCGCAGGCACTCTTCCGGCGCCTGCGGTGGCGGCGGGATCGGAGGTCTCGGCGCTTCTTCGGGCAGGCTCTTGTGTCGGGCGATCAGCGCGGCCGCGCGCGTCATGTCGAAGGGCTTGCCGAGGTCGCCGAGAAACGCCAGGCCCAGGTAGCGGGTCATGGCGATGGTGGTCTGGCGAAGGTCCTTGTCCACTGCGCTGCTGAGGATCACAGAGCGGACCACGCCGGTCTGGCTGGCGTGGCGGAGGAAGGTCAGGCCATCCATGCCGGCCATCCGCAGGTCGCAGAGCACGATGTCCACACCGCCAGTGGCTTCGAGCAGGTCCAGGGCCTCGGCGCCGTCCACTGCCGCATGGATGCGTTCCAGGCCCAGTTCGCGCAACGCCGTGACGGCGACCAGGCGTTGGAAGGGTTCGTCTTCCAGTACCAGAATGCTGATGTTCTTCATCGGGCAACGCTCGGCAGCGGGTGGTGGGGCGGCCACGTTACTGGGGGTGGGAAGTGCCAGCTAGGCGACACTTCCTGATAGCCTGTAGGAAATTTCACCAGCAATGGCTACGGTCCACAGGCCGTCGCCCTGCACAGGGAAGAGCGGGCCGATAGCCCAGAGGTGGCAATGAAAAGTGCGCTGATAGTCGACGATCATCCGGTCATCCGCATGGCCGTCCGCATGTTGCTGGAACGCAATGGCATGGACGTCGTGGGCGAAGCCGACAACGGCGTGGACGCCCTGCAGCTGGTGCGCCAGTACGAGCCGGATATCGTCATCCTGGATATAGGCATTCCCCGCCTCGACGGTCTCAACGTCATCACGCGCATCCGCTCCCTGGGGCTGGACAGCGACGTGCTGGTCCTCACTTCCCAGTCGGCGGACAGCTTTTCCCAGCGCTGTTTCCAGGCCGGCGCCAAGGGCTTCGTCAGCAAGGAAGAGGACTTGCAGAACCTGGTGACCGCGATCAACGCGATCAAGGCTGGCTTCACCGTCTTCCCCACCAATGTCCTCAATGTCGGCCGCGCTCCGGCGCTTAGCGAGGCGGAGATGGTCGGCCGGTTGTCCAACCAGGAGCTGATGGTGCTGCAGTACCTGGCTTCGGGGCTGTCCAACAAGGAAATCGGCGAAAAGATGCTGCTCAGCAACAAGACCGTGAGCACCTACAAGAGCCGTATCCAGCAGAAGCTCAACCTGGCGTCGTTGCTGGAGCTGGCGGAGTTCGCCCGGCGCAACAACCTGGGCATGGGCCAGGCCGGCGAGGCGCCGCCTTCGGAGCCGGCCTGAGACCGGCTCCGAAGGCTTCGCACTAGTTGTATTCGACGGTGACGATGCCGGCCTTCACCGATCCGTTCTGTGCGTAGGACACCGGCGTGAAGCTGACCGAGCGGGTATCGGCGATACCCGCACAAGTGCCATTGCGCGAAGGGACGGCGCCGGCCCGGAGCGGACTTTGGCCCCGCTCGCGCCCCGCATGCTGATACCACTGCGCGTTGGGCACGTTGCAGGCGCCGACGACGATCTCGCCGGTAAAGCGGATGACGGCGCTGAAGGTGTTCGACTCACTGGCTCGAACACCCGATGAAGCGAGAACCAGACCAATCACAGCTGCAATCTTCTTGATTTTCATCTTCCGCACTCCTTGGTGGCCTACGTCGAATCGATGACATCCGTCCCTGCAGTCGGCACGACATTCCCGGGCTCGCCCCTCGTGCATTCGGCTGGGATATGCGTCCCCGATCCGTTGGTTGCTGGGATTTCAAGGTTGATATCACTTTGATGTCCATAGGCTATCACTACAAAAATGCATGCCATTAAAGTGATGGCACTTTGGTGTGATATCAGAGAGACGCCTCGTTCATTCGCAGGGGTAAAGAAGAGAATTCCTCGACCTTTTCCGAGAATCGTCTTCGCCAGTAGGAAATTTCTTCTATGTCTGAGGACAAAGACCGGACTCACCTGTAAGTGAAGAAGGAATTTTCTCGGGAGATTGGGTGCGCTTTCTGAAAGCAATGTAGGACTTATCCTTCCTTTTTTTGCGGAGCGAAATGAGCTGATCGGGGGTGCGCAAGGGTTGGGCTACGTCTGAATCGAACGTGGCCTGGCGCGCGCTGCAACCTGGGCGTGGATGCGCGGGTGAAGACGGAAAGCCCGGCGGTTCACTGCCCGCGCCGGGCATTTCGAGGGCAAAAAAAAGCTCCCGTCAGGGCCGACATCCTGACGGGAGCGAGGGTGGTCCGAAGGGACCTCAGTGTGAGCGTTGGTACCAGGCGCCGAGCAGGCTCGACGCCAGGCCGTAGATCGTCAGCAGGATTGCGAAGCCCAGGCACAGGGACATGGCTTCGACTTCCCGCCTTACTCGGCGCCGACCTGGCGCAGCTTGGTGGCCGGGGTGTCGCCGAGGTTGTTCAGCACGCGCTCGCTGTACCAGTCGAGGAAGTTGATCACGCCGAACTCGTAGGTCTTGGAGTACGGGCCGGGCTGGTAGGCGGTGGAGTTGATGCCGCGCTGGTTCTCTTCGGCCAGGCGACGGTCCTGATCGTTGGTGGCATCCCAGACCTCGCGCAGACGGGCGACGTCGTAGTCCTCGCCTTCCACGGCATCCTTGTGCACCAGCCACTTGGTGGTGACCATGGTTTCCTGGGCGCTGATGGGCCACACGGTGAAGACGATCATGTGATCGCCCATGCAGTGGTTCCAGGCGTGGGGCAGGTGAAGGATGCGCATGGAGCCCAGGTCAGGGTTCTTGATGCGACCCATGAGTTTCTTGCAGCCTTGCTTGCCGTCCATGGTCATGGACACGGTGCCGTCGAGCAGCGGCATGCGCACGATGCGGTTGCGCAGGCCGAAGCTGGCGTGGGCGTAGGGGATCTTCTCCTCGTCCCAGGCCTTGGTGCAGGCGGCGACCTGGTCCTTGAACGCCTGGCTGGCGCGCGGGTCGGTGACGTCGTCCCATTCCAGCAGGGTCTTCAGCAGTTCCGGGTGCGAACCGTTGCAGTGGTAGCACTCGCGGTTGTTCTCGATCACCAACTTCCAGTTGGCCTTTTCCATCAAGGTGGTCTGCACGGCCACCTTGGTGTTCTCCATGTCGTACGGCTCCATGTAATGGGCCAGGGTGGAGAGGAAGTCGTCGATAGCTGGCGGGTTTTCCGACAGGTTGATGAAGATGTAGCCGCCGGCGCTCTTCACGTGCACGGGCTTGAGGTTGTAGTCCTTGAGGTCGAAGTCGGCGCCCATCTCGGTGCCGGCGAACAGCAGGCGGCCGTCCAGTTCGTAGGTCCACTGGTGGTAGGGGCAGACCAGCTTGGCGACCTTGCCCTTGTCGCTGACGCACAGGCGCGAGCCACGGTGGCGGCAGACGTTGTGGAAGGCGTGGATCTGACCTTCGGCGCCACGAATGACGATGATCGGGTTATCGCCGATCTGCAGGGTCAGGTAGTTGCCCTTGGCGGGGATCTCGCAGGTCATGCCGGCGATCAGCCACTCCTTGTGGAAGATCTCCTGCATGTCGATCTGGAACAGGCGCTCGTCGCTGTAGAACGGCTGCGGCAGGGAGAAGGTATGGTCGCGTTCGCGAAGCATTTCGGCCGTGGCCTTGCGTGCGGGTTCAAGCGGATCGCCCAGGCTCAGGGTGGAAGTGACGTCCATCGGTAACTCCTCAATGGCTGGTCGCGATGGCGACCGCCGCAATTAAGTGGCTGGTTCGGTTGTCACGCAAGGCGGCGTGACCTGCCCTCGTTGCTCGCCTGCCGACTGGCTGCCCTGCTGCGGGGTCGAGGGTTGTTCGCTCGGAAGCCTTGTGGTTCGGCTGGAATTCAGTGTGCTGGCGCTGGCAGGTACGACCTTGCCTATGGGCGACATGGGAACATCCGTTTCCGACGCGGGAGCCCCTGTGGTTGCTGGCAGGTCGCGATGAGCATGTGAATGTCGCAGACAGGTAAGTGGGCCGTTTTTGCGTTATTCACAATCCGTTTCACTAGGCCGATATCCGGCCATGCGCGGAGCAGCGTCATGACCAATAACTTCCTCAATCCCATCACGACCCAGACCTGGACCAACGGCCGTCATATGGTTCGCTGCGTCAAGGCGATCCAGGAAACCTGGGACGTGCGCACCTTCTGTTTCATGGCTGACCAGCCCATGGTGTTCTTCTTCAAGCCCGGGCAGTTCGTGACCCTGGAGCTGGAGATCGACGGCCAGCCGATCATGCGTTCCTACACCATCTCCAGCTCGCCTTCGGTGCCCTACAGCTTCTCGCTGACCATCAAGCGCGTGCCGGGCGGCAAGGTGTCCAACTGGCTGCACGACAACCTGAAAGAAGGCGATGTGATTCCGGTGCACGGCCCGGTGGGCCTGTTCAATGCCATCGACTTCCCGGCGGACAAGGTGCTGTTCCTGTCCGGCGGCGTCGGCATTACCCCGGTGATGTCCATGGCGCGCTGGTTCTTCGATACCAATGGCGCGGTGGACATGATCTTCGTTCACAGCGCGCGCACGCCGAAGGACATCATCTATCACCGCGAACTGCGCCACATGGCCTCGCGCATCGAGAACTTCAAGCTGCACCTGATCTGCGAGAAGTATGAGATCGGCGAGACCTGGTCCGGCTACCGGGGCTACCTGAGCCGCGCGATGCTCGACCTGATCGCCTCCGACTTCATGGACCGGGAAATCTTCTGCTGTGGTCCCACCCCGTACATGTCGGCGGTCAAGCGCCTGCTGGAAGCCGCCGGCTTCGACATGAAGCGTTACCACGAAGAAGCCTTCGGGCCGACCCCGCCGGAAATCCGCGAAGAGGTGAAGGAACACGCCGCCGAGGCCGCAGCCGAAGTGCCGGCTGGCGCCATGAACCTGGTGGAGTTCACCGGGACCGGCAAGAGCATCCGCGTTGCCCCCGGCGAGACCGTGCACTCGGCTGCCGCCAAGCTCGGGCTGCATATTCCCAAGGCCTGCGGCATGGGCATCTGCGGCACCTGCAAGGTGATGAAGACTGCCGGTGATGTGGACATGGAACACAACGGCGGCATCACCGACGAAGACGTCGCCGAAGGCTACATCCTCTCCTGCTGCAGCATTCCCAAGGGCGACGTGGCCATCGATTACTGATGGTTTTCTGAGCATCTCCCGCGAGCCCGCGCCCTGCGCGGGCTCGCGCCATCTGTCCACAGCTTGTGGGCACAGCGGTGCACAGTTGCTGTGTGCAAGTCGCTGAAATCGCTGGAAAAACCACCAATCCTCGGCGTCCCTTGCCGTTTGCGGGCGGGCGTCAGGCATGAACAGCTTTTCCACAGGCTGGTCCACTGTTCGTGGGGGCAACCCCCACTATGCTTGTTCAGATGATTCTTCCGCCGGCGCAACGCCTGCGTCGGTTATCTGCGAACAGCCAGAGGACCCAGCGCGATGAAACTCTTCTATTCCCCCGGAGCCTGTTCCCTCGCCGTGCATATCGTGCTGCGCGAGATCGGCAAACCCTTCAGTCTGGAAAAAGTCGATCTGGCCGCACACAAGACGGCGGGCGGCGAGGACTATTACCGCAACAATCCGAAGGGCTACGTGCCCCTGCTGCAACTGGACAATGGACAATCGCTGACCGAAGGGCCGGTGATCTGCCAGTACCTGTGCGACCAGGCGGGCCGCACCGACCTGATGCCCGCCGCCGGTTCGCTGCTGCGTTACCGGGTGATGGAGTGGCAGGCGTTCATCAACAGCGAGCTGCACAAGAGCTTCGGTGCGCTGTTCAACCCGACGCTGGACGACAAGGCCAAGGCGACCTATTCCGGCATGGCCCACCGGCGCCTGCAGTGGATATCCGAGCAATTGCGCGGGCGCCAGTACCTGACCGGTGACGACTTCACGGCTGCCGATGCCTACCTCTTCACCGTGGCCAACTGGGCGGGCTTTGTGAACATGGATATTTCCGACTGTCCGGAAGTCCAGGCCTTCCAGGGCCGCGTGGCCACTCGTCCGGCCGTGCAGGAGGCGTTGAAGGCGGAGGGGTTGGTCTGATCGAGCAGAGGAATCACCTCGATCCCGCGCGGGCGATCCCCCTGCGGACTCAATCCTCCTCCTGCACCGCCTTGTAGGCCCCGGCAAGCTTCTGCTGAACATCCTGGGGCGCGGCGCTGTAGTGGCTGAGGACCATGTTGAAGGCCCCGTGGCCGGCGGTGATCGCCTTGAGCCGGCCGGCATAGCCGTCCAGCTCGGCCAGGGGCACCTGGCCGTGGATCAGCGCCAGGCCCTGGGACAGGGACTCGGTGCCGGTGACCTGGCCACGGCGGCCGATGAGGTCGGTGGTGATGTCCCCCAGGTTCGCTTCCGGCGTACTGACTTCGATTTCGACCACGGGCTCCAGCACCACCTCGCCGGCTGCGCGCAGGGCGTCGAGCATGGCCTTGCGCCCGGCGGCCTGGAAGGCGATGTCCTTGGAGTCCACCGGGTGGTGCTTGCCGTCGTAGACGGTGACCTTCACGTCCTCCACCGGCAGCCCGGCCAGGGGCCCGCAGGCGAGCACCGAGCGGACGCCCTTTTCCACCGAGGGGATGAACTGAGAGGGGATCACGCCGCCCTTCACCTCATCGGCGAAGGCGAAGCCAGAGCCCCTGGGCAGCGGTTCGATGCGCAGGAACACCTCGCCGAACTGGCCGGCGCCCCCGGTCTGTTTCTTGTGCCGGCTGTGGCCTTCGGACGGACGGGTGATGGCTTCGCGATAGGGCACCCTGGGCGGGCGGGTTTCCACTTCCAGCTTGTAGGTGCCGGTGATGCGATCCAGCAGGTAGCGCAGGTGCAGCTCGCCCATGCCGCGCAGCACGGTTTCCTGGGTGGAGGCCTGGTAATCCAGCTTCACGCAGGGGTCTTCGGCCTGGAGCCGGTTCAGCACTTCGGCGATGCGCTGCTCGTCGCCCCGGCGCTTGGCCTCGATCGCCAGGCCCTGCATGGGGGCGGGGAAATCCAGGGGTTTGAGGTGGATCTCGTCCTCGTCATGGGAGTCGTGCAACACCGAGTCGAACTCCACTTCGTCCACCTTGGTCAGTGCGCCGAAGTCGCCTGGAATCAGCCGTGTCACCTCTTCATGACGCTTGCCCTGCAGGCGTAGCAGGTGGCCGATCTTGAAGGGCTTGCGGCCTTCGCCGACGAACAACTGCATGTCCCGCACCAGGGTGCCCTGGTGTACGCGGAAGATGCTGAGTTTGCCCACGAAGGGGTCGATCACCACCTTGAATACGTGGGCCAGGACGTGTTGCTGCGGGTCAGGCCGGGAGCGGAAGGTCTTCGCGTCCGCTCCCTCGCCCTTGAGAAAGAGGGGCGGATTCCCCTCGGTGGGATTGGGAGCCAGGCGTGCCAGGATATCCAGCAGCTCTGCCACGCCGGCGCCGGTGCGCGCGGAGGTGAAGCACAGCGGGATCAGGTGCCCCTCACGCAGGGCCCGCTCGAAGGGCTCGTGCAGCTCGGCGGGGGCGATCTCGCCCTGTTCCAGGTAGCGCGCCATCAGTTCCTCATCGACTTCCACCACCTGGTCCACCAGGGCCTGGTGGGCCTCGGCCACCGAGGAGAAGTCAGCCGCGCCGTCGGGTTCGAAGAAGCAGTCCACCACGCGGCTGGCGTTGTCCGCTGGCAGGTTGAGCGGCAGCACTTCCTTGCCGAAGGCTTCCCGCAGGCTGGCGAGCAGGGCAGGGAGGTCCACCCGCTCGGCGTCGATCTTGTTCACCACCAGCATGCGGCACAGCCCGCGTTCGGCCGCCAGCGCCATCATCCGTCGGGTGTTGAGCTCGATGCCGTTCTGGGCGTTGACCACCACCAGCGCGGTCTCCACCGCCGCCAGTGCAGCAATGGATTGGCCGATGAAGTCCGGGTAGCCGGGGGTGTCGATCAGGTTCAGCTCGGCACCGGCGTAGCTGCAGTGGGCCAGGGCCGAGGCCAGCGAGTGGCGGTACTCACGCTCCAGTGGGTCGAAGTCGCAGACCGTGTCGCCGCGCTCCAGGCTGCCGGCGTTGGGAATCGCGCCGCTGCGATGCAGCAGGGCTTCGGTCAGGCTGGTCTTGCCGCTGTCGCCTTGGCCGACCAGGGCGACCGTTCGAATGGCTTCCACCGAGTAGTTCGCCATGAGCACCTCCGCAGGCTGGGTGTTTCCAGTATAGGCAGGCGCCCCGCGCCTGCCCCGGATGCCCGGTTCCTGCTGCAACCTGTTGATACTGCTCGAAAAATGAACGCATTCCGGCAGCCCGCGCCAAATGGGGCCTGGGAAGGAGTCTGTACAGCTTGTCCACAGAAGACTCCACCGGCTTTGTGGGTAAAGGCGCGGTTTTCCACTGTCTGATCCCGGGTTCAGGCGGGGTAACGGGGCTTAAACGGCACTAGAACGGCAATTGATCATCAGGCTATACAGCCCGTGTCTAGTGGCGTTGACCTGTTTTTCAACGGCTTTTCCACAGGGATGTGCACGGATTTTGTGCGCAAATTTTTGGCGAGAGACTTCTCTTGTGCGTGAAATTGGCTGCAGGCCAGGAATTACGGGGCTTGAGCTATACAGGCGCGTCAACAGGTTTTGCACAGGGTTATCCACACTTTCTGGGGGTAAGCCTGAGGTGTGCTTGGGGTGGTCAATAAGTGATCAGATGCCTGTATCGCGCGTGGTACAAGGCGTGCAGGAGGTTTTCCACAGCTTGTGTACCTTTCGCTACACAGAATTTGTGTGAAGAATTGGCAAGTTGTTGAAATAGATCAGGAAATATCCAGCAGGCGGAAGGCCACGGCTGACGCGGGGTGCAGCCATGGCTCTACAGATTGTCCACAGCTTGATCCACGGAAAACGGGGGTAAGGCGGGGAATTGGGGAAGAAATGCCAGTGCGTAGGGTGGATGTCGCTTTTCACATCCACCATCGTCACCCGGCCTACCGCCGATGGTGGGTCGGTGAAGCGTGACCCACCCTACAGGGGATTGCGCTTGTATCAGGCCCCCATCGCCGCGCGGATATCCACCGCCAGCTCGCGAACGCGGTCCATCTCGGTATCCCAGGAGCACATGAAGCGGGCGCCGCCGGCACCGATGAAGGTGTAGAAGCGCCAGCCCTTGGCGCGCAGGTATTCCAGCGCCGCCTCGGACATTTGCAGGAACACGCCGTTGGCTTCCACCGGGAACATCAGGCTGACGCCCGGCACATCGGCCACCAGCTCCGCCAGCAGGCGTGCGCACGCGTTGGCGTGGTTGCCGTAGTGCAGCCAGGCGTCGTCTTGCAGCAGGCCCACCCAGGGGGCGGCGAGGAAGCGCATCTTCGAGGCCAGCTGGCCGGCCTGCTTGCAGCGGTAGTCGAAGTCTTCGGCCAGGTCGCGGTTGAAGAAGAGGATCGCTTCGCCCACGGCCATGCCGTTCTTGGTACCGCCGAAGCAGAGCACGTCCACGCCGGCTTTCCAGGTCAGTTCCGCGGGCGAGCAGCCGAGGAACGCGCAGGCGTTGGAAAAGCGCGCGCCGTCCATGTGCAGGTTCAGGCCCAGCTCCTTGCACACCTGGCTGATGGCGCGGACTTCATCCGGACGGTAGACGGTGCCCACTTCGGTGGCCTGGGTGAGGGTGACGACCCGCGGCTTGGGGTAGTGAATGTCCTGGCGCTTCAGGGCGATCTCGCGGATCGCCTCGGGCGTCAGCTTGCCATCGGCGGTCTTGGCCAGCAGCAGCTTGGAGCCGTTGGAGAAGAACTCGGGCGCGCCGCATTCGTCGGTCTCGACGTGGGCGGTCTCGGAGCAGATCACGCTGTGGTAGCTCTGGCACAGGGAGGCCAGGGCCAGGGAGTTGGCGGCGGTGCCGTTGAAGGCGAAGAAGACTTCGCAGTCGGTCTCGAACAACTGGCGGAAGTGGTCGGAGGCGCGGGCCGTCCACTGGTCCTCGCCGTAGGCGCGCTCATGGCCGCGATTGGCCTCGGCCATTGCGGCCCAGGCTTCCGGGCAGATGCCGGAATAGTTGTCGCTGGCGAATTGCTGGGTCTGATCGGTCATGTACTGGTCCTTCTGTCCATTCACCTGCAGTCACAGGCGTATCGGGCCTAACTTTACGCCAGGTTTGGGTCGCAGGTTTCGTTCCTGGCGACATCCTTTTCTGCCAGCGGCGCCTGGTCATCCCGATTGAACTCCGGACACTGGCGGCGTCTCACATTCATGGAGCGCGCTCTGCCGCGTGTTCCGCTCCGAAGGGAGGTACCGACATGCGTTGCAAGACCCTGATCGCCCTTTTCGTCTCCATGCTGATCGGCCTGCCGGCCATCGGCGCCGACTGGCCCGCTGGTGAGCGCGAGAAGTTCATGCAGGATTGCCAATCCAGCGGCCAGGCCACCGTTGCCCCCGACAAGCTGCAGCGTTATTGCGGCTGCGCGGCGGACAAGATCAGTAATGAGTTCAGCCGGGAAGAGCTGGACCGGCTGAAGGGCCAGAAGACGCCGCTGCCCGAAGAGACCCAGGCGCGTCTGGTGAAAGTGTCCCAGTCCTGCCTGAGCCAGCTGAACGGCTGATCCTCTCCGCGTCGCTCCGGAAGCTACGGGGCCTGCCAGGCGGCGGCGCGCTCGCGGATATCGACGGGAAAGGCGCGGGCCCGGCGGGCCAGGGTGTCCAGGTGCACGCCCACCAGGGTGGTGACGGCGGCGATTTCGCCGGTCTCGTCATTGCGCATCTCATGACGGAAGCGAATGGACTTGTCCTTGATTTCCAGCACCTGGGAATGGATGGACACCACGTCACCTGCGTGCAACTCGCGGCGGTATTCGATCTGCTGCTCCACCGCCGCCATGCCGGCGTTCTCGTCGCGCAGACGCGATGGCGCAAGGCCCAGCAGAGTGAAGAGCTGCCAGGTGGCCTCGTCGAACTTGCCGACGTACCACATCACGTTCATGTGGCCCATGTGATCGCAATGCCAGGGGTAGACAGCGCCACGGTAGGTCAGGGTTTCGCTCATGTCAGGTTGCCTCGTATCGGCTGCGATCCACCGGCGCCTGGGATGACGAAGGGGCAGGGCGCGCTTCGCGTCCATGACCGCTCGACAGTGCCGGGTTCCAGATTGGTCAATATTTGAACGGGGCTTTTATATCAGCGATGAAACCCAGGTGCGGCGCGGGTTACAAAATTTAATCGTGCGTTTAATTTTCAGCGCTGCTCCGCCGATTTGTATGTTTTTTGATCGGTTCCTGCAGGCCCCGAGTCACCGGCGCCCCAGGCGAGCGCCCACACCTTATCCACAGTCCATTGCACAGATTCTGGGGGCAGCTTCGTCGGCAACGCCCTGAATTGGCTCAGAAAATGAGCGATCGAAGGGAGGCGGTGGCCGGCGCGGGGTAGGGGGCATTGGCTCATGCGCGGCGAAGACCTGGTCGCTTTTCTGTAGGGGGAATTCATTCGCCAGGCACGACCGCACTCAGTCATCGCGATTGAAGTCGCACCCACGGATGGCGCCGATGCGACAGAGCGACTGTCGTTTTTGGGTGGCGGCAAGTGAGGCGGCGGTTGAAAACCGGTTCTGTCGTTTTATCGATTTCGCGGCGTGGCGGCGGGTCTGCACCGCTGGCCTGCTCGCACCTGTCCCAACCCCCTTGGCCTGCGTCGTCCAGGCCTCTTTCCCGGCGCGGTGCCGGATGCAGTGGTGAGGGCACAGAAAAGAAGAGGTGCCTCCGTTCACCCATGGGTCAGTTTGGGCATTTACACGTCGCAAACAGGCAAACGGGGCGTCGGGCTATTTCGCACAATCGGCTCCAACAGGCAGGTACCGGCAGTCTTCCAGCGGTCGGTGCGGGGCCCCCAAAACAACAGATACGACAGCGGGTTGTCGCAGGAGATCATCGATGTTCAGCAAGCAAGACCAGATCCAGGGTTATGACGACGAACTGTTCAGTGCGATGCAGGAAGAAGAGCGCCGTCAGGAAGACCACATCGAGCTGATCGCCTCGGAAAACTACACCAGCAAGCGCGTGATGGAAGCCCAGGGCAGCGGCCTGACCAACAAGTACGCCGAAGGCTATCCGGGCAAGCGCTACTACGGTGGCTGCGAGTTCGTCGACAAGGTCGAGCAACTGGCCATCGACCGCGCCAAGCAGCTGTTCGGCGCCGACTACGCCAACGTCCAGCCGCACTCCGGCTCCCAGGCCAACAGCGCCGTCTACCTGGCCCTGCTGCAGGCCGGCGACACCATCCTCGGCATGAGCCTGGCCCACGGCGGCCACCTGACCCACGGTGCCAAGGTCTCCTCCTCCGGCAAGCTGTACAACGCCGTGCAGTACGGCCTGGACACCGCCACCGGCCTGATCGATTACGACGAGGTCGAGCGCCTGGCCGTCGAGCACAAGCCGAAGATGATCGTTGCCGGCTTCTCCGCCTACTCCAAGACCCTCGACTTCCCGCGCTTCCGCGCCATCGCTGACAAAGTGGGTGCGCTGCTGTTCGTCGACATGGCCCACGTCGCCGGCCTGGTGGCCGCTGGCCTGTACCCGAACCCGCTGCCCTACGCCGACGTGGTCACCACCACCACCCACAAGACCCTGCGCGGTCCGCGTGGCGGCCTGATCCTGGCCAAGTCCAACGAAGAGATCGAGAAGAAGCTGAACGCCGCGGTCTTCCCCGGCGCCCAGGGCGGCCCGCTGATGCACGTGATCGCCGCCAAGGCGGTGTGCTTCAAGGAAGCGCTGGAACCCGGCTTCAAGGACTACCAGGCCCAGGTGATCAAGAACGCCCAGGCCATGGCCGGCGTGTTCATCAAGCGCGGCTACGACGTGGTTTCCGGCGGCACCGACAACCACCTGTTCCTGGTCAGCCTGATCAAGCAGGGCAAGACCGGTAAAGAGGCGGACGCCGCCCTCGGCCGCGCCGGCATCACCGTGAACAAGAACGCCGTACCGAACGACCCGCAGTCGCCCTTCGTGACCTCCGGCGTGCGCATCGGCACCCCGGCCATCACCAGCCGTGGCTTCAAGGAAGAACAGTCCACCGAACTCGCCGGCTGGATCTGCGACATCCTCGACCACCTCGGCGATGCCGACGTCGAAGCCCAGGTGGCCAAACAGGTCGCCGGCCTCTGCGCCGACTTCCCCGTCTACCGCTAATCCAGGAGTCTCGGCATGCAACGTTATTCCGGCTTCGGTCTGTTCAAGCACTCCCTGAGCCACCACGAAAACTGGCAACGCATGTGGCGCAACCCGACGCCGAAGCCGGTCTATGACGTGATCATCGTCGGCGGTGGCGGCCACGGTCTGGCCACCGCCTACTACCTGGCCAAGGAGTTCGGCGTGAAGAACGTCGCGGTGGTGGAGAAGGGCTGGCTGGGCGGCGGTAACACCGCGCGCAACACCACCATCGTCCGCTCCAACTACCTGTGGGACGAAGCGGCGCAGCTGTACGAGCACGCCATGAAGCTGTGGGAAGGCCTGTCCCAGGACCTGAACTACAACGTCATGTTCTCCCAGCGCGGCGTCTACAACCTGTGCCACACCCTGCAAGACATGCGTGACTCGGCTCGCCGGGTCAATGCCAACCGCCTGAACGGCGTCGACGGCGAACTGCTGGACGCCCGCCAGGTGGCCGAGGAGATTCCGTTCCTCGACTGCAGCAAGAACACCCGCTACCCGATCATGGGTTCCACCGTGCAGCGTCGTGGGGGCGTGGCCCGCCACGATGCCGTAGCCTGGGGCTACGCCCGTGCCGCCGACGCCCTTGGCGTCGACCTGCTGCAGAACACCGAAGTCATCGGTTTCCGCAAGCAGGATGGCGCGGTGATCGGTGTCGAAACCAACCGTGGTTTCATCGGCGCCAAGCGCGTCGGCGTGGTCACCGCCGGTAACTCCGGGCACATGGCCAAGCAGGCCGGCTTCCGCCTGCCGCTGGAATCCCACCCGCTGCAGGCGCTGGTTTCCGAGCCGATCAAGCCGATCATCCACAGCGTGATCATGTCCAACGCCGTGCATGGCTACATCAGCCAGTCCGACAAGGGCGACCTGGTCATCGGCGCCGGCATCGACGGCTACAACGGCTACGGCCAGCGCGGTTCCTACGGGACCATCGAGCACACCCTGCAGGCGATCGTGGAGATGTTCCCGATCCTTTCCCGCGTGCGCATGAACCGTCAGTGGGGCGGCATCGTGGATACCACCCCGGACGCCTGCCCGATCATCTCCAAGACCCCGGTGAAGAACCTGTTCTTCAACTGCGGCTGGGGTACCGGTGGCTTCAAGGCCACTCCGGGCTCGGGCCACGTCTTCGCGGCGAGCCTGGCGCGCGGCGAGATGCATCCGCTGGCCAAGCCTTTCTCCATCGACCGTTTCCATACCGGCGCGCTGATCGACGAGCACGGCGCCGCTGCCGTGGCTCACTAAGGAGACCCGCCATGCTGCACATTTTCTGTCCTTACTGTGGCGAACTGCGCTCCGAAGAGGAATTCCACGCCAAGGGCCAGGCGCACATCCCGCGCCCCCTGGACCCGAACGCCTGCACCGACGAGGAGTGGGGCGACTACATCTTCTTCCGCGACAACCCGCGCGGCATCCACCACGAGCTGTGGGTGCACTCCGCCGGCTGCCGCAAGTACTTCAACGCCACGCGCCACACCGTGAGCTACGAAATCCTCGAAACCTACAAGATCGGTGAGAAACCCACTGTCACCGAGGCCAACGTCGGCGAGAAGAAAGCCGCGACCGCAGGAGTAACGGCATGAGCCAGGTCAACCGTCTTCCCAAGGGTGGCCGCGTCGATCGCAGCCAACCGCTGACCTTCACCTTCAATGGCCAGAACTACCAGGGCTTTAACGGCGACACCCTGGCCGCCGCCCTGCTGGC